>JBFWOQ010000008.1:0-86649 GCA_050250395.1 Porticoccaceae bacterium | reverse complement strand
TGGAATCCCTGGGGTATATTCCTCCGGCAGAAGCTGAGGCAAACTTCTATAGGCAACTCGCCAGTCAGGCCAAGATCGCGGCATGACTTAAACCAAACAGCCTCCACGGAACCCGGGGCGGTCCATTCCGTTAAAATATGGTCTATGTCGTCGGCGCTTGTTCCAGGCTCAAAAAGACACAGAACATGCATTCCTTTGCCGACATCAGCTTCAAGTTCAAACCCTGGAAATAACGTAATCTTGTGGCTGAACGCCCGCTCAATCTCATCGAATGCTGTCTGCAGGTGTGGAATGAAGTCCTTGCTCAGAAAGTTGTGGTCGGTTATGCCGACCACATCCAGACGCTGTTGATAACAGGCCTCCGCAAACGCCCGCGCTGCGGCAGCCTCTTGACCAGCTTCGAGACGGTCTCCGGACCAATGTCGCGCATCCGCAGGCGTCTGCATCTGCAGGTCGCATTTCAACCAGCGCATTCCTGAGTATTGGGTCATACCCGAAACACCTTCATGACTTCATCCCCCAGGTGATTGATCACCTTCACCGCAATCCGCCCGCTCTTGGGCTTGTCGAACGGGCGGGACGTATCGCTGTTCAGCGTCGCCCAGGCATCTTCGTCGATCTCGGCCTTCAGTGTGGTCTTCAGGGCCTTGTACGGATCGTTTGCGCCTAGGAAGTAGGCGTGGCGGACGAAGAAGCTCTCTTCGTTGTAGTCGGTGTCGAGGAACCAGCAGGCGATGCCGTCGGCGCCGTCGCTGCGGACTTCGCCGGTGCTGGGGTCGAAGACGTCCACGCCGTTGACCTTGACCTGGAGTTGGCCGTCGCCGGCTTCGAGGATGTCGATGTCCGGCTCGCCGAAGATCACGAACAGGTTGCCCTTGCCGGTGTTCTTGAGGTCGTCGGCCATGTGCAGGTCGGCGTTCATGCGCGCCTTGAGCACGGGGATGCGGCCGAGTTTGGCGAACTCGCCGGCGTGGGCATCAAAATTGAAGGCGCAGGCGATGAGCACGTCGAAGCCGGCGTCGGCGGCCTCGCGGGCGGCTTCGACCAGGTCGGGGCGGGAGACGGTGCCGAACTCGGGGCCGATGAAGATGGCAGCGCGTTTCTCGGTCTGGCCGCCGTCCGCGCCGCCGCCTTCCACGTAGCGCCCCTCGGCGCAGACCAGATCGCCGGGCCAGGGCACCAGCGAAATGAAGTCGATCTTGTCGGTCTTGTGCGCCTGCTGCACACCGGCGGTGCGCAGGTTCTCCAGGATGATGGAGACGAAATCGCGCGGCTGACCGCCGTAGTCGGCGCCCGGCTCGCCGATGTGCTCGGCCGGGTCGATCAGCTCGTCGTTCTCGTCCACGCCCAGCACGCGGTGCGGGGAGAGGCTTTCGACCGTGAACGGCCCGGCCACGCGGACGCGCTTGTTGTCGGCATAAGGCTTGTCGTAGAGGTATTCGGAATCGGCCTTGGCGGCGATGGAGGCGTCGATCTCCTGCTGGCGGGCGATGCGGGCCTGCCACCAGTCGGCATGGAGTTTCTTCGCCGCGTCCGGCCAGTCGGGGTCGGCGTCGCGGGGGATTTGCCATTCTTCCCAGGCTAACAAGCCGTCATTCCCAAGCGGAGCCTGCCCCCGCGAAGGCGGTGGGCGGGAATCCAGCTTTTGCGCAGTTGGCTCTGGGTGCCCGCTTTCGCGGGCATGACGGCCGAGAGACTGGTTCAGTTGTGCGCGCAGCGGCTCCAGCACCTGCTGCCACTTCTCCCAGATGACGTCGATCTCGGCGTTGTTGGCGATGGACTTGAGGGTGATGTGTGGCACGCGCTCGTAGACGAAGCCGTGGCGTACGCTGCCGCGCGTGGGCCGGGTGGAGGGCGCGGTGCGGGTGATTTCGGCTTCCTTCAACTGGCCTTCCGGGCTGTCGGCCAGCAGGTACCAGGGATAGCGCGCGCCCATGATGCGGGCGCGGGCCAGGGCGAGCGCCACGCGCGAGGTGTCGATGGTGATCCAGCGGCGGCCCCATTGCTCGGCGACGTAGGCGGTGGTGCCGGAGCCACAGGTGGGGTCGAGGACGAGGTCGCCGGGGTCGGTGGCCATCAGGATGCAGCGCTCGACGATCCGAGGATGCGTTTGAACTACGTAGACCTTGTCCGCTCCGACTGAACTGCTTGCATCGGTCCACAGGTTCATACGCGCGGACACGGCGAAGTCATCGAAGAATCGCTGGTACGCGAGTGTAGTTCTAAGAGAAATGACACGCGCCGCTTTCAGCAGCCGCTCCATGCCGGCATTCCCGGTCTTCCAAACCCCAACGTTGGGTCGAAATTCCCGGCCATCAATGAAAACCGGAAATTTAGTCTTGTCTACTCCGGTCTGAGAAGTCAGGTCGCTCTGCCGAAAAAGTCGCGCTCCTTCCGGCAGGTTCTCTCGTCCATCTGCCTCCTCCGAGCTGAGCCTGCGTCGGGTGCCGTCAGTCTCTTGGACCCAAACATAGGCGCTCTTCTCGTCGGATTGATCCTTTCTAAAGTAGGGTTGCCTGAACTTGACGGTGTCGCGATCCCTTGCGTACCAGAGGATGTAGTCAGCTACCGACGGCAATACATCATTTACCGCGGACGGCCCGCTGGCGCTCGAGGTCTTCTGAACAACTATTTCGGCGCAAAGATTTCCTTCCCCAAACACCTCATCCATCACCGCCCGCACCCGGTGCACGTTCTCATCCCCGATCTGCACAAAGATCGAACCCGAGTCCGTGAGCAGATCCCGCGCCACGGTCAGCCGGTCGCGCAGGTAGGTCAGGTAGGAGTGGATGCCGTCGCGCCAGGTGTCGCGAAAGGCCTTGACCTGCTCCGGCTCGCGGGTGATGTGGTCCGCGTTGCCGTCCTTGACGTCGCGGCTGGTGGTGGACCACTGGAAGTTGCTGTTGAATTTGATGCCGTAGGGCGGATCGAAGTAGATGCACTGCACCTGTCCGCGCAGGCCCTCGCGCTCGGCCAGGCTGGCCATCACTTGCAGGCTGTCGCCCAGGATCATGCGGTTCGACCAGTGGGCGTCGTGCTGGTAGAAGTCGGTCTTGTCGGCGGTGTCGGGCAGGCCGTTGAAGTCGGCAAACATGTCCACCATGGCGCCGGCCTGCTGGGCCGCGTGGCCGGCCGCGGCCTGTTCGGTCTGGCGGCGCAGGTCGTCGATCAGCACCTTGGGGTGAATCTTTTCCTGGATGTAGATCGGCGGGGCGTGGACGACCAGGCTTGCCCCGGCCGCCGAGCCGGGGTCTGACCAGTCCTGGATGTCCTTTCCCCGCCAGACGAGCTGCGGGTCCAGATCCTTGTTGCGGCGCTCGTAGGCGACCTGGATCGGCGTGCGGGTCTGCTCGTCCACCACCGACTGGTATTCGGCGGTGGGGATGTTCTTGCGCGTGGCGTCGGCGTGGGTCAGCGTCTCGATGCGCACGGGCGCTTTGGGTTTTTTGGCCATGTTCAGTGCGCCTGAGGGTGAAATGCGAGGTTCAGATGATCGGCGACTTTCGCCAGGCGCCGGTCGCGCGTCCATAGCCGCGCCGGGTTCGCCAGCGCCGCCGATGCCAACAGGTGTACATCCAGGTACCCCACGCCGCGGCCCATCAAGGCGTGGCGGTCGATGAAGCCGAGCGCTTCGGCGTCGGTGGCCACCGGCGCCTTCGGCAGGTCGCGCAGCAGGGCGAGCAGGCCGGCGCGGTCGTTGAGGTTGCCGCAGGCCAGTTCGCCCAGCACGAAGGGGTGCATCAGCACCCGACCGCCTTCCAGCGCTGCTGCGAGCGCGGCGTCGCCCTTGCGCAGGTGGTCGATCCAGACCGAGGTGTCCACCAGAACCATGCGCGCGGCATCAGGCCAATTGGGAGCGGCGGCGAGGAACCGGCTTGATCTGCGGCTCGCTGCCGCCCAGGCGCGCCAGCCGGCGGGCGCTTTCGCGTTCGATCAGGGCCTTCAGTCCCTCGCGGATCAGCGCAGTGCGCTCGGTGAGACCGGTGATGCGCTGGGCCTCGTCGAGCAGGGCTTCGTCCAGGTTGATGGTGGTACGCATGGGCGGTGCCTCGTCAAAAATGATGCTCGATGTTACATCGTATGGTGCTGATTGTGATGCCTGGCTTCGATGGCAGGAGAAGAGTGCTGCTCATGGCCTTTCCCGAATCGCCTGTTGGGCCGTGGCGGATTCGATCATGCTGTTGAATGCGCTTTCGACCTTGGCCTTGAAGTCCACCTGCATCTGCCAGACGTCAGTGAACTCGGCAAAGGCCCAGCGGCCGTGGGTCTTGAGGTGGTTCACGCCGGGCACCCAGTAGGTGTCCATGGTGGATTTTTTCTCCTTGGCGTCCTCGCCGCGGTAGCCCTTGATCTCGACGATGAGGTTGAGCGGGTCGTCGGCGCCGTGGCCGTCGTCCACCTGCACGATGAAGTCGGGGCGGTAGGTGCGGGTTTCGGAGCCGTAGCGGTAGGGGACGTCCAGGCCCAGGTTGTGGTTCTTCACATAGGCCAGCACGCGCGGGTGGGCTTCCGCCACGCGGCAGAACTCGGCCTCCCAGTCGCTGTCCAGGATCACCCAGTTGAGGTGGCACTTCGGCGGCGGGCCGGCGGTGTCCCAGCGGTCGGTTTTCGAAGTGGCGAAGTTGACGTGAATGGTGCTGCCGGTGGGGTTGTAGGGGTCCGGCACGGCGGTGATGGGCCGGCCTTTCGCCACTTCGGGGAGCATGATCGCCCGGGTAATACGTTCGCAGGCGACGTCCGCCAGCGCCTGGTACATGAGCAGGCCGGGGTAGGTGTCGCCCTTGCAGACCAGGCAGGTGTCCAGCCACTGCCGGGTGATGCGCTTGAGTTGGCCGAACAGGTGCAATTGCGGCTCGCCGTTGGCGTCTCGGTATTTGTTCAGCACCAGGTGCGAGGTGAGTTCGTAGACCATCTGCGAGGGGCGCACCTCGCCGGTGTGCACCAGGTTCAGGTCCACCGTCTCGCCAATGATTCCGGAGTTGCGCGTTTCCGTGGCGCCGACCAGGTCGGGTGTGAGTTCCAGCACCGAGTCGGCGTTGAATGCGGCGGTGAGGCGCTCCTCGGGCAGCTCGGCGCGGTAGCCCTGTACGCGCGGGAAGCGGATTTCCAGATGGTCGCGCGCCGGGCGCACGGCCTTGACCTGGATGGTGTCGCGCGGCGGCTGCGGCGGCGCGATGACCGGCTTGGCCGTGAAATCGAAGGGAATGCCAAGTATGTCGGCGTATTCGACGTTGAAGAGACCTGCTTCGTTGAGTTCGTAGGACTGGCGGCGCAGCGCGCGGCCGATGACCTGTTCGCACAGCAATTGGGTGCCAAAGGCGCGCACACCGAGCACATGGGTGACGGTATTGGCGTCCCAGCCCTCGGTGAGCATGGAGACCGACACCACGCAGCGGATGGCCTCGCCCAGGCGGCCGGGCTTGCCGACGGTGTTCATCACCTCGCGCAGCAGGCGGGCATCGTCGAACGCCTTGCCGTCGCGAATCTCGTCCGCCAGCGGGCCGCCGCGCTCCATGACTTCGTGCCGGAACTGCTCGATTTCCGCCCCGGCGGCCTGGCGGAAGCTGTCGTCCAGCGCCTCGCCGGATTCGAGCTGCTCGCTGTCGATCAGCAGCGTGTTGGGGCGCGGCAGCGGGTTGCCATGCTCGTCGAAGTTGCGAAACAACGGCAGGCGGCCGAATTCGTGCCTGCTGCTGCCGTCCGGGTACTGGCGCTGGAAACCGCTGATGTAGTCGTAGACCAGCTTCGAGGTGGCGGTGTTGTTGCACACCACGATGAAGCACGGCGGCACCCTGATGCCGGCGTTCTGCCACAGCGCGTGGGTTTTTTCGTAGTGACCGTAAAGGGCTTGCAGCGCGGTTTGCAGTTGCGTGGGCAAGTCCAGTGGATTGAGTGCTTCGGCCTTGCCGCGGCCTTTTTTGGGCATCCGCTTGCCGATGTGTTCCCACAGGTTGCGGAACATGGGCATCTCGTTGCCGGGGATGTTGTCCGCCACCGGCACCCGCGGCAGCTTGACGATGCCGCATTCGATGGCGTCCATCAGCGAGAAGTCGCTCATGGTCCAGGGGAACAGCGCGCCTTCGGCGTAGCCCGAGCCGCTCAGAAAGAACGGCGTGGCCGAAAGATCGAGCACGCGCGCCAGGCCCAGCGTGCGGTTGACCGCCTCCAGGCCGGAAATCCACACGCGGGCGGCTTCCTGGTTTTTCTCGGCCTCTTTGCGCTCGTCGCCCTTGAGGTCCTCTTCGGCCGCGGCACCGGGCTTTTCGCGGTAGCAGTGGTGGGCCTCGTCGTTGATGGCGAGGATGTTTTTGAGACCCATCAGCTCCGGCATCACCCGCTGCAGCATCTGGCCTTCGGTTTCGAGCGTGTCGAGCGGCGCGCCGCCGCGGCCTTGCAGCAGCAGGCGCCCGCCCTTGGACAGGTCCATGCGCTCGCGGCGCTTGAAGGCGTGATAATTGGTAATGACGATGCGCGCCTTGCCCAGATCCGCCAGCAGGTCGGTCGGCACCAGCTCGCGGCTTTGGTAGTAGCTGTCCGGGTCGTTGGGCTGCAGGACGCGCAGGCGGTCCTTGATGGTGAGGCCGGGGGCGACGATCAGAAAGCCGCGCGTGAACTTTTTGCTGCCGGGCCGGCGCACGGCGTTGATGGTCTGCCAGGCGATCAGCATGGCCATCACGGTGGTCTTGCCGGCGCCGGTGGCGAGCTTGAGGGCGAGCCGCGACAGCCCCGGGTTGGCGTCCCGGTTGGCGTTGTCCAAGTGCTCGATGAAGCGCGTGCCGGCGCGGCCGAGTTGGGGGGCCACCTCGGTCAGCCAGATGGCGGTCTCGACCGCCTCGACCTGGCAGAAGAACGGCCTGATGCTGGCGAAGGGGTGATGCCGCCAGTGCTGGAGCAGGCGCGCGGTCTCGGGCGTGACGCGCCAGTCGGCAGGGTTCGGGATCGCCCGCCAGCGGTCCACTTCGGCGCGCACGCCGTTGATGATGGCGGCGTGGTATTGCTGCGCCTGTGTGGACAGTCCTTCGTCGAACAGCAGCGCGTCCTGTTGCGGCGCGCCCTTTTGCTTGCGCGGTTTGGGGATGGGCGTGATGAACTCGGCGCTACGCCGGCTGGGCTTGATGACCTGCGTGGGCTGGCCGGTGGCGTCCAGTTCCCAGTGGCGGGCAGGATAATCGTAGGGCGAGTTGAGGATCGGTTGATGGAAGAATCGATCAGTCATGGACGGCTCTGATGAACGGGAGAGTGATCGGGACTGACGGCGCGGCGCGATCTGCGGCATGCCGTCCGGCGGGTTGTAGTTCGTCGCCCCGCTAGCGGGCAGGCGCTGGTTCCGGTCGGCAAGCGGGCCTTCGACATCCGGGGGCGTCCATGTAAGCGGGTGAAGTGTAGGGGGTGAAGCGGGGCGGGTACAGATTGCGGCGATGGCAAGCGAGAGGGTCTCCATGACCTGCAGCCGGCCAGCAACTGTGTTCGACCTGTGGGTCCGCTGGCCGGTGCCCCTGGCGCAATGTCATGTAGTCACAAACGGCGCAAAGGCTGCGGCGTGACACCGGTACGGTGGATCCTGGATTGGCGGTGTGGTGCGGTTGCCGGTGGCGGGGGGTTGGCGGGGCGGCGGGTTGCAGGGCAAGGAGTCCGTCACGATAATGGCCGGCCTTGTTTTCCACAGCCATCGATCGGGGTGTTGCTCAGGTGAAAAGACCGCAACCACAGGACTTTTTCAAGGACTGGAAAGCGCGCGAGGCGCTGGCCGAGGCCATGATCCCCCTGATCGGCAAGCTGTACCGGGAGAACAATGTCTCCCTTTATATGTACGGCCGCAACATGGTCAACCGCTCGGTCACGGATCTGATGAAGGCGCACCGCTTCGTTCGCCAGATCGAGCACAACGAGTTGTCCGAGTTCGATACCTTTCCGATGATCGAGGCGCTGGCGGGGATGGATCTGGGGCCGGCCCATGTCGACATCGGCAAGCTCACCGTGGGGTTTCAGGAGCAGGCCAACGGGCGCGCGCCGCGGGATTATTTGCAGCAGGTGATCGGCAACGACATCGGCGCCATGCGCAAGCCGTTGCCGCAGCCCCAGGATGTGGTGCTCTACGGCTTTGGCCGCATCGGCCGGTTGCTGGCGCGGATCCTGATCGAGAAGACCGGCGGCGGGGATACCTTGCGGCTGCGCGCCATCGTGGTTCGCAAGGGTGGCGGTCCGGACGACCTGGACAAGCGGGCGAGCCTGCTGCGGCGCGATTCCGTGCACGGGCCGTTCCGCGGCACCATTCGTGTGCTGGACGAAGAGCGCAAGCTGATCTGCAACGGCAACGAAATTCACGTCATCGAGGCGAATTCGCCCGCCGAGGTGGATTACACCAGCTACGGCATCGGCAACGCCATCGTGATCGACAATACCGGTGCCTGGCGCGACGAGGCGGGGCTGTCCAAGCATTTGCTGTGCCCGGGGGCCGCCAAGGTCATCCTCACGGCGCCCGGCAAGGGCAGGATCCCCAACATCGTCTATGGTGCGAATCAGCATGAAATCACGCCCGACCAGAAAATTCTGTCGGCGGCGTCCTGTACCACCAATGCCATCGTGCCGGTGTTGAAGGCGGTGCTGGACGAATACGGGATTCGCAGCGGGCATGTGGAGACCGTGCATTCCTACACCAATGACCAGAACCTGATCGACAACTACCACAAGGGTGCGCGGCGCGGGCGCAGCGCACCGCTCAACATGGTGATCACCGAGACCGGTGCCGCCAAGGCAGCGACCAAGGTGTTGCCCGAGCTTACCGGCAAGCTCACCGGCAATGCGATCCGGGTGCCGACGCCGAATGTGTCGCTGGCGATTCTCAACCTGCGCCTGGGGCGCTCGACCACGGTTGCGGAAATCAACGAATTCATGCGGCGCACGGCGTTGTTTTCAGCGCTCCAGCAGCAGATCGGCTACACCATTTCCAGCGAAGCGGTATCGACCGATTTTGTCGGCGACCGTCACGCCTGCGTGTTCGACTCGCAGGCCACGATCGTCAACGGCGACAACTGCGTACTCTACTGTTGGTACGACAACGAGTTCGGTTACAGCTGTCAGGTCGTGCGCTGTCTGGAGGAAATGGCCGGCGTCCGCTGGGCCATGTATCCGGCTCACGCCTGATATCCCGCATTCCGGGCGAATTTCTTCTGTAGGCCAGACCTGTAGGCCAGACGGTGCCCGGCGTGCGGGATCGCGCGCCGGAGCCGCACTTCTTTCTTCGTGGTAAAAGTTCGTGGCAAAAGTTTGGGGGCAAAAGCGATGGCGCGAGTATGAGTATCGATAGACGTGCGACAGCCCGGTTGCGGCCGGTTTGCCCGTCGATTTTCGGGGTGGTCCGCGCGACCGTCGCCGATAGCCGTTACCTGGAGGGCATATGCTGATAGGGCTTCTGAAGGAAACGTTGCCCGGCGAGCGCCGCGTGGCGCTGGTGCCGGCGCAACTGGCGCTGCTCGCCAAGCAGCGCCACGAGGTGCTGGTCGAACGGGATGCCGGCGCCGCGGCCGGCTATGCCGACGCCGAGTACCTCGCCGCCGGGGCCCGCATCGTCGAACGGACCGAGGTATTCGCGGGCGCGGAAATCCTCGCGACCGTGCGGTGCTCCGCCCTTGCCGAAGCGGAGGCCGCCACCGACTTCGCGCGGATCCGCGCGGGGCAGATCCTGATCGGGCTGTGCGAGCCGCTCGCGCATCCGGCCGGAGTGCAGCGCCTGGCCACCACCGGCGCCACGGTGTTTGCGCTCGAACTGTTGCCGCGCACGTCCCGGGCGCAGGCCATGGACGTGCTGAGCTCGATGGCGAACCTGGCCGGCTACAAGGCGGTGCTGATGGCGGCGAACCAGGTGCCGCGCATCCTGCCGATGATGACCACCGCCGCCGGCACGCTCACCGCCGCCAAGGTGCTGGTGCTCGGCGCCGGTGTCGCCGGCTTGCAGGCGGTTGCCACGGCCAAGCGGCTCGGCGCCGCGGTCGACGGCTACGACATCCGGCCCGAGGTGGCGGAGCAGATCCGCAGCGTCGGCGGCAAATTCGTCGACCTTGGGCTGAGCGCGGAGGCCGACCAGGGCGGCTACGCGAAAGCGCAGTCGGAAGATTTCATTGCCCGCCAGCAGGAGGCGCTCGCGCAGTTCGTGCGCGCCGCCGACATCGTCATCACCACCGCGCAGGTGCCGGGCCGTAAGGCGCCGGTGCTGATCACGGCAGCCATGCAGAAGGGCATGAAACCCGGTTCGGTGGTGGTCGACCTCGCGGCCGAATCGGGCGGCAACTGCGAACTCACGCAGTGCGGGAAGAACGTGCTGGTCGACGGCGTCACCATGATGGGGCCCGCCAACCTGATCTCCGAGCTGGCCTTCCACGCCAGCCAGCTCTACAGCCGCAACATCGTCAATTTCATTCTTAATCTGACCACGCGCGAAGGCGGGCTGGCGGACAAGGAGGACGACGACATCCTGCGCGAGACGCGTGCGGCGCGCGACGGAGCAATCAGCAGCGAACGCGTCAAGCAGGCGCTTGGCTCAACCTGAGGAACGGTCATGGAATCAGTCAACCTTATCGACAGTCTGTTCGTCTTGCTGCTCGCCGCCGTGGTCGGCTATCACGTCATCCACAAGGTACCGCCGCTCCTGCACACGCCGCTGATGTCGGCGACCAACGCGATCTCCGCGATCGCGGTGGTCGGCGCGCTGCTGGTGGCGGGGGCGGACGGCAGCCAGCCGGCGACCATCCTCGGCACCATCGCCGTAGCCGCAGCCGTCACCAATGTGGTCGGCGGCTTTCTGATCACCGATCGCATTCTCAAAATGTTCAACAAGAAGAAAGCCAAATGAGCACGCAGGCCTTCATTCAACTGGTTTATCTGGGCGCCTCCGCGCTCTTCATCTTTGGCCTGAAAGCCATGAGTTCGCCGCGCACCGCGCGGCGCGGCATGCTGATGGCGGCGGCGGCCATGGTCGCCGCCATTGTGGGCACCATCCTCGATCCGCGCGTGGTGAACTACGAGTGGATCCTGGTCGGCATCCTGATCGGCAGCCTGCTCGGCGGCTATATCGCGATCGCGACGCCGATGACTCACATGCCCCAGCGGACGGCGCTGTCCCACGCCTTTGGCGCCCTGGCTGCTTCGCTGGTGGGCATTGCGCACTACTACGATCACCAGCTCACGCTCGGCGTGGTGGAGCGGGTCGCGCTTGGCCTCGAAGTGGTGCTGGGCAGCCTGACCGTCACCGGCAGTCTGCTCGCCTTCGCCAAGTTGCAGGGGTGGGTGCGCGGCACTCCGATGGCCTATCCGGGACAGAACGCCGTCAGCCTGATACTGGCCGCAGTCATCCTCGCACTCGCCGGCTGGTTCATCGCCGATCCCTCGGCGACCTGGGCCTTTTACGGCATGGCCGCGTTGGCCTTCGTGTTCGGCGTCACCCTGGTGATGCCGATCGGCGCCGCCGACATGCCGGTCGTGATCGCACTGCTCAACAGCTACGCCGGCCTGGCCGCGGCGGCCACCGGCTTTGCGCTCGACAATAACATCCTGATCGTCGCCGGGGCGCTCGACGGCGCCTCCGGGCTGATTCTTGCCGTGCTGATGAGCAAGGCCATGAATCGCCCGCTGCTGAACGTCGTATTCGGTCGCATCGAGGCGAGCACCGCGGCAAGCGCCGACGACGTCTACGCCGGCAAGGTGCGTTCGACCACCTCGGAGGAATTCGCGCTGCTGCTCGAAGACGCCCGCCGCGTGGTGATCGTCCCCGGCTACGGCATGGCGGTGTCGCAGGCCCAGCACGCGGTGCGCGACCTTTACCTGGCGCTGGAGAAGCGCGGCGCCACCGTCGAGTTCGCCATCCACCCGGTCGCGGGCCGCATGCCGGGGCACATGAATGTACTGCTCGCCGAAGCCGATATTCCCTACGAGCGCATGATCGAGATGGACACCATCAACCCGACCTTCGAGACGGTGGATGTCGCGATCGTGATCGGTGCGAACGACGTGGTGAACTCCAATGCGCGCGCGTCCGACAGTCCCATCGCCGGCATGCCGATCCTCGACGTCGACAAGGCGCGCATGGTGATCGTGGTGAAACGCTCCATGAGCCCTGGGTTTGCCGGGATCCCGAATCCGCTGTTCGCCGCCGAAAACACGCTGATGTACTTCGCCGACGCTCAGGCCGGTATCCTCGACGTGGTACGCGAGGTCAAGGCGCTCTAGGCGCGCTGCCCGACGCCGGCATACGAGGTTCGTCGCTCACGGATGAGCGCGGTGCCCCGCGCGCCAGCTTCGCCGATCCCGACAGCCGCGCATGTTGCTATGATGAAACCCAACTGGCGCTGCTCGATACCGGCGCGGTGCCGTGGCGGATTCAGGCGGTGGTTGCAGGCCGCGCGGGGAGGAGACAAGTGGTACTCACGAATCGGACTGCGTGGGCGTCGCTCGCGGTCGTGCTGGGTTTTGCGCTGGCCGGCTGCCAGGCCTTGCTGCCACGCGCGTCCAGCGAGTCGCGTGATACCTGGGGGAGCTTCGATGAGGCGCGAGATGCCATCGACAGCATCGTGCCTTTTGAGACGCAGCGTGCGCAGCTCGCGGCGCAGGGGCTGGAACCGGGAACGGACCCGACGATCACGCTGTTGAGCTTCGCCGATGTATCGCAACGCTTCGCGCTGGGCGCGACGGTGACGGCGGATGGGCTCGACCAGGGTCTGCGCGACTGTTTCGCGGCTGGCAAGCGCTGTACCGCGTATTCGATAGTGATACACGATGTGAAGCGCCGCCGGGTCGGAAATTTCTGGCTCGACACCTTCAACTTCGAGCGCATCACGGATTCCACCGGCTGGACCTTCAATGCATTGATCGTTTTCGTCGACGACCTGGTCGTCTATACGCTCACCGGGGGTCAGCCGCGGATCAGCGAGCGCGATCGAGTCCGCAACCCGCTGGGGCCGCTGCAGGCCTGGGGCGACATCCTCGCCAAGCACACGCTGGAGTAACGCCGGCTTGGCGCCGGTCGGCTGCCGCATTGGCAGGGCTTGAACAAAAATCGCTCGAGCCTTGCGCGCGGCATCGGTTGGCAACCCGCCGGCCCAAGCTCGTGGCCGGTTTGGCAACCCTGTCGCCGACGGCCTTGACCGGTGCCCGCTTGTGGAGTTTAGGAGGTCGATGGCGCACCCGTGCTAGCCCGATACGCTTTGCTCCGGGCAGCAGTGGCTCTATAATGCGGCCCGGGTCGCAGTTCCAGGCCAAGGTTGATACGCGCTTCGCTCTCGAACCAGCTCGGGTTCTGCTCAATCAAACAAGTGCACTCCAGCCAGAACGGCGAGTGCGATTCTGTCAATTTGTCCGCGAGGTAGCCCATGATCAAAGTCCGTCGCGGATTGGATTTGCCGATTGCCGGTCAGGCACGGAAGGAAATCCACGCCGGCCCGGACATCGGCTCCGTGGCGTTGATGGGCGGCGACTACGTCGGTCTGCGCCCCACGCTCGCCGTGAAGGAAGGCGATCAGGTCCGCTCGGGACAATTGCTGTTCGCCGACCGCGACAATGCCGAAGTCCGCTTTACGGCTCCCGCTGGCGGCGTGGTGCGTGCCATCCATCGCGGCGAGCGCCGGCTGTTGCAGTCGGTGGTGATCGATATCGACGCCGCCATCGACGCTGCCGGCAGTGAGCCTCTTCCGGCCTGGTTGCCCGCCGAGTTGCCGGGCCTGCGGCGCGATCAGGTCGTCGACAGTCTGGTGCAGTCGGGCCTGTGGACTGCATTGCGCACCCGGCCCTACTCGAAGATTCCCGCGCCGGGTTCCCAGCCGCATTCGCTGTTCGTCACCGCGATGGATACCAACCCCCTGAGTGTGGACCCGGCGCCGGTGATCGCCGCGGCGAGCGCGGATTTCTCCGCCGGACTGCAGGTGCTGATCCGTCTGGTGGACGGCCCGGTACATCTGTGCGTGGCGGCGGGTGCCGATATTCAGGGCGTGGAGGGCGTCACCCGGCACGAGTTCGCCGGCCCGCATCCGGCCGGTCTGGTGGGAACCCACATTCATTTCATCGATCCGGTGAGCGCGGGAAAAACCGTCTGGCACATAGGCTACCAGGATGTCATCGCCATCGGCCGTCTGTTTTTGACGGGCCGCCTGGACACTGCGCGTGTCGTGGCCCTGAGCGGCCCGAGCGTGGTGAATCCGCTATGGTTGCGCACCCGGCTGGGCGCCAGCATTGCGGATTTGACCCGGGGCAACCTGCGTGCTGGCGATATCCGCCTGATCTCCGGGTCGGTGTTGTCCGGGCGGCGCGCCGAAGGCCCTTTGAGCTATCTCGGGCGTTACCACAATCAGGTTTCGGCGCTGGAGGAGGGGGCTCAGCGGAGGTTCATGCGCTATCTGTCGCCGGGCGCGGACACGCATTCGGCGCTGCCGATCTACGTCTCCCGCCTCAAGCCGGGCAAGACCTTTGCCATGAACTGCAATGCCAACGGCAGCGAACGCGCGATGGTGCCGCTCGGAAACTATGAAAAGGTGATGCCGCTCGACATTCTGCCCACGCAGTTGCTGCGTGCCCTGATCGTGGGCGACACCGAGACGGCCCAGAAGCTTGGGTGTCTGGAGCTGGACGAGGAGGATCTCGCACTCTGCACCTATGTGTGCGTCGGCAAATACGAATATGGCCCGATCCTCCGGGACAACCTGTCCCGCATCGAGAAGGAGGGCTGAGCCGTGGCATTGCGCAAGCTGCTCGAGTGTCTGGCGCCGCATTTTCATCCCGGCGGCAAATACGCCAAGTACTACGCCCTTTACGAGGCCGTCGACACCATCCTGTATTCGCCGGCGGCGGTGACCCGGACCGGCTCGCATGTCCGCGACGGAATCGATCTCAAGCGGGTCATGATCACGGTCTGGCTGGCGGCCTTCCCGGCGATGTTTTACGGCATGTACAACCTGGGTTTTCAGGCCAATACCGCGCTGGCCGCGGGCGCCGAACTGGCCGGTTGGCGCGCGGTGCTGATCGGCGTTTTCGCCGGCCACGACCCAGGCAGCATCTGGGATTGTCTGTGGTATGGCGCCGTGTATTTCGTGCCCATCTATCTGGTGACCTTCGTGGTGGGCGGCTTTTGGGAGGTGGTGTTCGCCACCGTGCGCGGCCACGAGATCAACGAGGGTTTCTTCGTCACCTCGATCCTGTTCGCGCTGATTTGTCCGCCGAGCGTCCCACTGTGGATGGTCGCCCTGGGCATCAGTTTCGGGGTGGTGATCGGCAAGGAAATCTTTGGCGGGACCGGCAAGAATTTTCTCAATCCGGCGCTGACCGGCCGCGCCTTTCTGTTTTTTGCCTATCCGGCGGCGATGTCCGGCGATGCCGTGTGGACCGCGGTCGACGGTTTTACGGGCGCGACCGCGCTGGCCGTGGCCGCGGCGGACGGCATGGCGGCGGTGCAGGCGCAGATGAGCTGGATGGATGCGTTTATCGGCCGCGAGCAGGGATCGGTCGGCGAGGTCTCCACGCTGGCGATTTTTATCGGCGGCGCCCTCCTGTTGGCCACGCGGATTGCTTCCTGGCGGATCGTGCTGGGTGTGATGGCCGGCATGGTGGCGCTATCGGCTCTGTTCAATAGCGTCGGTTCCGATACCAACCCCATGTTTGCCATGCCCTGGTACTGGCACCTGGTGCTCGGCGGTTTTGCCTTTGGCATGATCTTCATGGCGACGGACCCGGTATCGGCGGCCATGACCGATACCGGCAAGTTCTGGTTCGGGGTCCTGATCGGCGTGATGGCGGTGCTGATCCGGGTGGTCAATCCCGCCTTTCCCGAAGGCATGATGCTGGCCATCCTGTTCGCCAATATTTTTGCGTCCCTGATCGACCACCTGGTGGTGCAGGCCAACATCCGACGGAGGCTCGCCCGTGGCTGACAACGAGTCCGTCAAAAAGACGCTGCTGGTAACGCTGGCCCTGTGCGTGGTCTGTTCGGTGGTGGTCGCGACCGCGGCCGTTACCCTGCGTCCGCTGCAGGCGGCCAACCAGGCGCTCGACCGCAAGCAGAACATTCTCGCCGCCGCCGGTCTGCTGGAAGTGGGCGTGGATGTCGAACGCCAGTTCGATCGTGTCCAAACCCGGCTGGTCGATCTGGACACGGGGAAATTTACCGATGTCCTGGATCCCTCGAGTTACGATCAGCGCAAGGCGGGCAGGGATCCGGCCCTGTCGGAGCGGGTGGCGCAGGATCGGGATATCGCCAAGATCCAGCGGCGCGTGAAATACGCCCAGGTCTATGTGGTGGCCGGGGCGGACGGTGGTATCGACAAGGTGATTCTGCCCGTCAAGGGCTACGGCCTGTGGTCCACGCTACACGGCTTCATTGCGCTGGAACGGGATCTGAATACCGTGGCCGGGATCGGCTTTTACGAACATGCGGAAACCCCGGGCCTGGGCGGCGAAGTCGACAATCCGGCCTGGAAAGCATCCTGGCACGGCAAGCAACTTTATGACGCCGACGGACAGGTGGTGCTGAAAGTGATCAAGGGCCGGGCGGACACCAGCAAACCAGAGGGCGCGTACCAGATTGACGGCTTGTCGGGCGCCACGCTGACCAGCCGCGGGGTCCAGAATCTGATTCATTATTGGCTTGGCGACCAGGGCTTCGCACCCTTCCTCGCCAATCTTCGCGCCGGGGAGGCATGATCATGGCGGAAAAGACCCGAGACATACTGCTGAAACCCATTCTGAGCAACAACCCCATTGCGTTACAGATTCTCGGCATCTGTTCGGCGCTCGCGGTCACCTCCAAGATGTCGGTGGCCCTGGTGATGTGCATTGCTTTGACGACGGTGACCGCGTTCTCGAATCTTTTCATCTCGTCGATCCGCAACCACATCCCGTCCAGTATCCGCATCATCGTGCAGATGACGGTGATCGCATCGCTGGTGATCGTGGTGGATCAGATATTGCGGGCGGTTGCCTACGACATCAGCAAGCAGCTGTCGGTCTTTGTTGGCCTCATCATCACCAACTGCATCGTCATGGGGCGGGCGGAAGCCTATGCGATGAAGAACCCGCCCGTGCCGAGCTTTCTCGATGGCATCGGCAATGGGTTGGGTTACAGCGCGGTGCTGATGGCGATCGCCTTCATCCGCGAGCTGTTTGGCTCGGGTTCCCTGTTCGGCATCACCATTCTGCCGCTGGTGACCAATGGCGGCTGGTATGTGCCCAACGGACTGCTGCTGTTGCCGCCCAGCGCCTTCTTCCTCATCGGCGGCCTGGTGTGGGCGCTGCGTTCGGTCCGCAAGGAGCAGATCGAGGTGCCGGAATACCGGCTGGCGCCCAATACGGTCGCGGGGGCGGTGTGATGGAACATTATCTCGGGTTGCTGGCGCGGTCGGTTTTTATCGAGAACATGGGTCTGGCATTTTTCCTGGGCATGTGCACATTGCTGGCCATCTCCAAGAAACTGGAGGCGGCCATCGGCCTGGGGATCGCCGTGGTGGTGGTGACGGCGATCACGGTGCCCGCCAACAATCTGATCCTGCACTATCTGCTGGCGGAGGGCGCGCTCGCCTGGACCGGGGTCGACGCCTTGAAATCGGTGGACCTCAGCTTCCTCGGCTTGCTCAGTTACATCGGCGTCATCGCCGCCATCGTGCAGATTCTCGAAATGGTGCTCGATCGCCATGTGCCGGCCCTCTACAACACCCTCGGCGTGTTTCTGCCCCTGATCACCGTGAACTGCGCCATTCTCGGCGCCTCCCTGTTCATGGTGGAGCGCAGCTACAACTTCGCCGAAAGCACCGTCTACGGGCTGGGAGCCGGGCTCGGCTGGGCACTGGCCATCGTCGCGATTGCCGGGGTGCGCGAGAAACTGAAGTACAGCGACATGCCCGAAGGGCTGCGCGGGCTGGGTGGAGCATTCATGATTGTGGGGTTGATCTCGCTGGGCTTCATGTCGTTTGGCGGCATTGATATTTAGGCAATGGGTGGGGACGACTGACATGACCATGGAAACCCTGACCATCGCCCTGGGCGTCGGCATGTTTACCGCCATCGTGCTGGGCCTGGTATTTTTCATTCTCGGCGCGCGCTCCCGTCTGGTCAGCACCGGGAGCGTCGAGATTCTGGTGAACGGCGAGAAGTCCATTGCGGTCCCCGCCGGCGGCAAGTTGTTGCAGACCCTGGCGTCCGAGAACCTGTTTCTAGCCTCGGCCTGCGGCGGCGGCGGCAGTTGCGCGCAGTGCAAGTGCATAGTGATGGAAGGCGGCGGGTCGATCCTGCCGACCGAGCAGGCCCATTTCACGCCGCGCGAGGCCAAGGCGGGATGGCGTCTGTCCTGTCAGGTGCCGGTCAAGCAGAACATGAAGATTCAGGTTCCCGAGGAGGTGTTCGGGGTCAAGCAGTGGGAGTGCACCGTGGTGTCCAACCCCAATGTCGCCACCTTCATCAAGGAACTGACGCTCCAGTTGCCCGAGGGGGAGAGCGTCGCCTTCCGCGCCGGCGGCTATGTCCAGCTCGAAGCGCCGCCCCACCAGGTGAAGTTCAGCGACTTCGATGTCGACGCCGAATATCGCGGCGACTGGGAGCGGTTCGGATTCTTCAATCTGGAATCCAGGGTGACGGAGCCGGTGATCCGTGCTTACTCCATGGCCAACTACCCCGACGAGCGCGGCATTCTGAAATTCAATATTCGCATTGCCACGCCGCCGCCGCGCACCCAGGGTCTTCCGCCCGGACAGATGTCGTCCTATGTGTTCGGTTTGAAGCCGGGTGACAAGATGCGGGTATATGGACCCTTTGGCGAGTTTTTTGCCAGGGACACCGACAAGGAAATGGTGTTTATCGGCGGCGGTGCGGGCATGGCGCCGATGCGCTCGCACATTTTCGATCAGCTCAAACGCATCCAGACCACGCGCAAGATGAGCTTCTGGTACGGCGCACGCAGCCTGCGGGAAATGTTTTATCAGGAGGAATACGATGCGCTCGCGGCGGAGAATCCGAATTTCCAGTGGTTCGTCGCACTCTCCGAACCGCAGCCGGAAGACAACTGGCAGGGTTACACCGGCTTTATCCACAATGTGCTGTACGACAATTATTTGAAGGACCATGAGGCGCCCGAGGAGTGTGAGTACTACATGTGCGGGCCGCCGATGATGAACGCCGCCGTCATTGCCATGCTCCACAAGCTGGGAGTGGAGGACGACCATATTTTCCTCGACGATTTCGGTGGCTGAACGGGGTACCCCGGCGATGACCTGGATGCGTCGGGCGGGTTGGCTCGGCGTGTTGGTCCTCCTCCTGACGGGCTGCGATCGGCGTCCGGAGCAGATTGCGTTTTCCGGCACCGCGTTCGCTACCTCCTACCAGGTCAAGGTCGTGGATCCGGGTGCCGCTTTCTCGGCGGAAATCGTTCCCGGGGCGGTGCAGGCGCTGCTCGACGAACTCGACCTGACGCTCAGCACCTACAAGCCGGACTCCGAGCTGAACCGCTTCAATCGTCAGCCGATCGGCACACCCTTTGTCGCGAGCGCAACCCTGTGGAGGTTGCTCGAAATAGCCAAGCGGATGTACGACCTGACGGATGGTGCTTTCGATCCGACCGTAGGACCGCTGGTGGATTTGTGGGGATTCGGTCCGGTCGATACCGGCGACCGTATTCCTACCGATACCGAGATTGCGGCGCGGAAGCGACGGCTAGGCTTCGACAAGGTCGAAATGCAAGCCGGCAATATCCTGGTGCGTCGGGCCGACGTCGCCCTCGACCTGTCGGCAATCGCCGAGGGTTACGCGGCGGATCGCGTGGCGATGCTGCTGGAAACCCTGGGCGCCACCCATTACATGGCGGGAATCGCCGGCGCGATCCGGGTGCGGGGCAATAATCGCGACGGCCGCCCGTGGCGGATCGCGGTTCAGCGCCCGACCTCGAACCCGGAGGAGGTCGAGCAGGTGCTGCGGGTGAGCGATATCGGGCTCTCGACATCCGGCGACTACCGCAATTATTTCGAGCGCGACGGCGTGCGTTACTCCCACGAGATCGATCCCCATACCGGGCGGCCGATCACCAACAATCTGGCCTCGATCACGGTATTCGCCGCGACCGCCGCCGAAGCCGACGCCCTGGCCACCGCGTTGATGGTGATGGGGCCGGAGCGTGCGCGGCGCTTTGGCGAGGCCAAGGACCTGGCCCTGTTTCTGATCGCGCGGGAGCGCGATGGCTTCGCCGCGAGCCATACCAGCGCATTCAAGCCCTATCTGGACCCGGCGCAGGGTGCGGGGCAATCACAGGAGGAACGTCCGTGATCGAATTCCTGCTTGCCCTGGGCGTACTGGCGCTGCTGATCGCCGGCATGTCGATCGGTGTGCTGATGGGGCGCAAGCCGCTTGCCGGTTCCTGCGGTGGCATGGCGGCGCTTGGCATGGAGGTCGAGTGCGATATCTGTGGTGGCGATACCACCAAGTGCGTGGAACCGGATGCCGGTCCGGACGCATCCAGGCAGCACCTGGCGTACGAGGTGACGGAAAAGCCCTGATGCGCCGCCAATCCCCCGCGGGGACCATCGGCCCGATCGATGCGTGTGGGAGGGGATGCGTGTTGTGGGAGTGGATGCGGATGAAGGTCCCCGGTTGCTCCGGCGTCAGTGGGACGGTGCCGGCGTCGCGGTTCCCTTCAGCACTGTGTGGAGGACGAGATCGCGCTCAAAATAGACGCGGTAGTTTTCGTAATCCCAGGACGAAATCGGAGGATCGCCAACGGCGGGCGCCTTCGCCAAGGGAGCGCCGAAACGCCGCTCGACGGCGGTTTTCGTGACGCCCCGTCGGGGCACTTCCAGTACGCGCTTTTCAGGAGCCTGTTGTCCGACCGGAACCTGGATGACTTCGGCAGCGGCGCGCGCGGCGAATCCCGTCGCCACCAGCAAGGTGGTGCCGAGCGCCAGCAGCGTGGCGCCAAGTGCCAGTCGCGTAGTGCCAACTGAGAGTGCAGCCAGGGCAACACCAGTCCGTCTTTTCATGAGATTCCTGCCTCGGGGCGCCGATGGGTTGTGATGGCGAGTCCGATTATAGCTATCCGCGGCGGTGGAAGTACAATCCACGCGGCGCGTTGCACGTGCTGGAAGTAGCACAATTTCACGGAGTTACACCAATGTTGTCATCGAATTCGGAGTTCGGTGGCGCGGCTCTTGGGATGGGTGTCGCAAACGCCCGCACGCGGCCGGCACGCCCGTGTTGAATCAGATTCGGCTCGCGCTGTTCATCGGTCTGCGTTATGCCTTTGGCAGCCGGGGTCAGGGCTACCTGTCGTTCGTATCGGTTTTTTCGCTGGCGGCGATGACGCTCGGGGTCGCTATCCTGATCGTCGTGCTCTCCGTCATGAACGGATTCGAGCGGGAGATAAAGAGCCGCATGCTCGATGTGGTGCCCCAGGCCACCTTGTCATTGCCCGAGGGGGTCGCCAATTGGCAGGCGCTGCGCGACCGGATCCAGGCTGGCACCGCCCTGGCGGTGGAGCCCTATGTGGAAGGCCAGGCGCTGCTTGGCTTCGGCCGTGGACTCGCCCCCGCGGTCGTGTACGGGCTGGAATCCGCCGCGCTCGCCGACCGCATCGCGCCACACCGGGTGGCCGGCGACGTGCAGGCGTTGGCGCCCGGCGAGTTCGGCATAGTGATCGGGCAACTGCTGGCCCGCGAGCTGGGTATCGTGCCCGGAGACAAATTGCTGATTACCTTGCCGGAGCTCTCGATAACGCCCGCCGGCGCGTTTCCGCGCGTGAAGCGAGTCACGCTCGTCGGGGTGTATCGCGTCGGCGGGCAGCTCGATGACGGGGTGGCGTTTCTGCAACTGGCGGACGCGCAAAAACTCTTTCGGCGCGGTGATCGCGTCGACGGCTTGCGCTTCACGCTGACCGATCCCTATCGGCTGGAAGGTATCGCCGCGTTGCGCGAGCAGTATCCCGAGTACCGGATTTCCACCTGGCAGGAGGAGGCGAGCGATCTGTTTCACGCCCTGCGCATGGAGAAGACCGTGGTCGGGTTGCTGCTCTCGGTGATCGTCGGCGTGGCCGCCTTCAATATCGTGGCCGCACTGGTACTGATGGTCAACGAGAAGCGTTCCGCCATCGGCGTGCTGCGCAGTTACGGCGCCAGCCGCAGTGCCATCGCCGCGATTTTCAATGTCCAGGGCTGCGCTTTGGGTCTCACCGGTATCGTCCTGGGCGCCGCGCTGGGCGGAGCCCTGGCGCTTGGGCTCGCGGATCTGATCGCCTGGATCGAGGACCTGTTCGGTTTCCGTATCTTCGATCCGGAGCTTTATTTCATTACCCGGCTGCCGTCGCGGTTGCAGTGGCCCGACGTGGTCTGGGTGTGCACGGGTGCCGGCATCCTCACGCTGGTGGCGACCCTGTACCCGGCCTGGCGCGCCGGTCGGCTGAATCCCGTGGAGGCACTGCAAGGTGCGCATTGAAAATCAGCAAGTTGTGGTGCTTTATTGCAGTGAAGTCGGAAAAAGCTACTGGCAGGGTTCGCAGCAGGTGCAGGTGCTGCGCGATCTGACGCTGGAGGTAAAGACCGGTGAAATGATCGGCATCATGGGCGCTTCCGGGTCCGGCAAGTCGACGCTGCTCAATCTGTTGGGCGGCCTGGATCGCGCCGATACGGGCCGCATCGAGCTGCTCGGCCGCGATCTGGCCGCGCTGTCGGATCGGGAGCTCGCGCTGGCGCGCAATCGCCACCTCGGATTTGTGTACCAGTTTCACCACCTGCTCGGGGAGTTCAGCGCCGTCGAAAATGCCGCCATGCCGTTGCTGATCGCCGGGCTGAGCCGACGCGAAGCCTTGCGGCGGGCGACCGAGCTGCTGACGGCGGTCGGTCTGGCCGGGCGGCTCCAGCACCGGCCGGCGCAGTTGTCCGGCGGCGAGCGTCAGCGCGTTGCGGTGGCGCGCGCCCTTGCCAACCGGCCCGACTGTGTCTTCTTGGACGAGCCCACCGGCAATCTCGATAGCGGCAGCGCGGATCAGGTGGTGGCGCTGCTGCTGGATCTCAATCGCGAGCTCGGCATCAGTTTCGTCGTGGTGTCCCACGACGAGCGGGTAGCGGGACGGATGCATCGGGTGCTGATGCTGGAGGACGGGCGTCTGTGCGAGACGTCGGTCGATGCGGCTTCCCGTCGCGAAAGTCCCGGCCCCACGACTCCCGGCCACGAGACCGGCGGCTGATGGCCAGCTATCCGTTATTGATCGGCTGGCGGTTTTTCCGCGCCGGCAGCGGCAATCGCCTGGTGTCGTTCGTCTCGCTGCTGGCGGTGGCGGGTCTGGTGCTGGGGGTGGCGCTGATGATCCTGGTGCTGGCGGTCATGAACGGCTTCGATCGCGAGATGCGCACCCGCATTCTCGGTCTGGTGCCCCACGTGCAGCTGTCCCGCGACGGGGGCATCGTCGACTGGCAAGCGCTGGCGCCCCGGCTGCGGGAGGATCCCGCCATCCTCGGGGTCACGCCGTTCGTGCGCCTCGGCGGCATGGTCAATTTTCATGGTCGGGTGGTCCCGGTGGAACTGCTCGGCGCCAGCGCGACCGGCAGCCGTTACGCGGCGCTGGGTCCACTGGTGGGGGAGGACGGCCTGCTGCTGTCGCGCCGGATCGCGGAGCGTCTGGGTGTGGAGGAGGGCGATGCGCTGACGCTGTTCGTGGCGGGGAACGATAACGGTGGCCGGGGTGCGATGCCCGTGGCGCGGGCGTTTCGGGTGACCGGCATCTTCGCCACCCATACCACGCTCGACAACGCCCTGGTGGTCGCTCGCCTGGACACCGCCGCCGCCCTCGCCGGTCTGGACGGGCGCGTGCAGGGCCTGCAGCTGGAGCTGGCGGATCCCTTCGCGGCGCGGGACATGGCGTACCGGTTGCTGGCAGCGCTGCCCCCCGGCTATCGCTTCACCGACTGGCTGCAAACCCACGGCAACCTCTACCAGGCGATCAACATGTCGCGCAGCCTGGTCGGCACCCTGGTGTTTGCGGTGATCGCCGTCGCGGTGTTCAACGTGGTGGCGCTGCTGGTGATGACGGTGGTGGAAAAACGCCCGGCCATCGCGATCCTGAAAACCCAGGGCGCGACGCGAGCGGGGATCATCGGCGTCTTTGTCACCCAAGGCAGCCTGATCGGACTGCTCGGTGTCGGCGTCGGTGTTGTGCTGGGTTGCCTGGGCGCCCTGGCGCTGGGTGATGCCGTGAACTGGCTGGAAAACCTGCTGGATTTCCGCTTTCTCAATCTCGCCGTGTACCCCATCGATTACATCCCGACGGATTTGCGCGCACGCGACGTCCTTGCCGTGGCGCTGGTCGCCCTCGGCCTCAATTTTCTGGCGGCGTTGTATCCGGCCTGGCGCGCGGCGGCGGTGCCGCCGGCACAGGTACTGCGTTACGAATAGCCTCGCTGCGCGCCGTTTTGCGCTGCTCCCAGCGGCGCACTGCCTGCCAGCGCCACAGCCCCCGGATGGCGGCATAGCCGAGCAGGCCGGTGCCGGCGCCGATCAGCAGGGAGCCGGTCAGAAACGGTGGCAGCAGATGCGCGCCCTGAGTGCTCAGCCACGTCCAACTGAATTGCGGGTGGAAGGGTACCTCCGGGCTGCCCAGGATCAGCGTGCCGACCCGATAGCACAACAGGGTGAGGGGCGGGATGGTCACCGGATTGCTGATGAACACCAGCGCCATGGTGACCGGCAGATTGCAACGCAATGCCAGCGCGAGCAGCGCGGCGATGAGCAACTGTCCCGGCAGGGGGATGAACGCCGTGAACAGCCCGAAACCGAACGCCATGGAAACCGAGCGGCGGTTGAGGTGAAAGAGGTCGGAGTCCTTGCGGCCAAGCCCGATCCAGCGCAAGCGGCTGTCGCTCAGTACCGAGTGGATATCGGGGAGTTTGCGTTTGAGGAAGCGTCGCGGCACGGCGGTGATCCTGGGCGAGGTCGGCATTATCCCGGACTTGCCCGGGTGCGGCCAGCGCCCGTTTGTCAGCTTGTTGAAAAACTGCTGCGACAGCCATCTGCCTCCTTGCGCGGTGTTCGCCGCCTCGCCTATCGATGGGATAGGTCCCGGTCGCCGCGTGCCTCGCGACGTTTTTCAGTGCGCTGTTAGAGCCTTTTTCTTGGCCGCCGCAATCGGGCTGGGTACACTGCGCGAAATCTTGCAGGTCCTATCCGTTGCGCGCACCTGACCGCCCAACCCCGGCGTCGCCAGCGCGACAGCGCGGGCTGCTGGGTTCCAGCCTGATCGTCGGCGCCATGACCGGGCTGTCGCGGGTCGCGGGGCTGGTTCGGGACATGGTGCTGGCCCGCACCATCGGCGCCGACGGCCTGGCCGATGCCTTCTTTGTTGCCTTCAAGCTGCCGAATTTTTTGCGTCGACTCTTTGCCGAAGGTGCTTTCAGTCAGGCCTTTGTTCCGGTGTTGGCGGAGTACCGCGAAAAGGGATCGCATGCGGCGGTACGCGAACTGCTGGACCGGGTCGCGGGTACCTTGGGCGCGACCTTGCTGGCGCTCACGGTGCTGGCGACGCTGGGCGCCCCCGTGCTGGCCTGGGTGTTCGCGCCGGGATTCGCGGCCGATCCCGCCAAATTCGCGGTCACTATCGAGCTGATCCGGATCACCTTTCCCTACCTGTTGTTCATCTCGCTGGCGGGTTTCGCGGGCGGCATTCTCAACAGTTACGACCGCTTTGCGATACCGGCCTTCACCCCGGTCTGGCTGAATCTGTGTCTGATCGCGGCGGCCCTGGCGGCGACGCCCTGGTTTGCCGGCCCGGTCTACGCGCTGGCCTGGGGGGTGTTCGCGGCGGGTCTGGTGCAACTGCTGTTCCAGTTGCCGTTTCTCGCCCAGTTGCATCTGTTGCCGCGGCCCAAGCTGGGCTGGCATCACCCGGGGGTACGGCGCATTCTCAGGCTCATGGTGCCGGCACTCTTCGGGGTCTCCGTCAGCCAGATAAACCTGCTGCTCGATACCGTCATCGCGTCCTTCCTGCCGGTGGGCAGCGTGTCCTGGCTGTATTACTCGGATCGCCTGGTGGAGCTGCCGCTCGGGGTGTTCGCGGTGGCGGCGGCGACCGTGATCCTGCCCCATCTGTCGCGCCTGCACAGCGGCGCGGATCCGGCCCGCTTCCGCGCCACGCTCGATTGGGGACTGCGCTTTGTCCTGTTGATTGCGGTGCCGGCCACGATTGCACTGGTGGTGCTGGCGGGGCCGTTGCTGACCACCTTGTTCTACAACGGCGCGGCGATGGGGCAACGCGACATTGCGATGGCCACGTTCAGCCTGCGCGCGTTTTCCCTGGGGCTGGTGGCCTTCATGTGCATCAAGGTGCTCGCCTCCGGTTACTTCGCGCGCCAGGACACCCGCACTCCGGTCACCATCGGCATCATCGCCATGGTCACCAATATGGGGCTGAACCTGATGCTGGCGTTGCCGCTGCATCATTATTTTCGTCTCGGTCACGCCGGGCTGGCCGGGGCTACCGCGCTCGCCGCCTGGGTGAACGCCGGCCTGCTGCTGCGCGGCCTGCTGCGAGCGGGCGTGTATCGACCGGGGCGCGAGTGGCGGCGTTTCGGCGTGCTGCTGGGCATCGCGAATCTGGCGATGCTGGCGTGTCTGCTGGTGCTGCGCGATGCCTGGGGCGACTGGATCGCACTGGCGTTCTGGCCCCGCGCAGGCGCCTTGGCGGTGACCTGCGCAGCCGGCCTGAGTGTCTATATCGGCGTGCTCTTGGCCGGCGGATTGCGGTTGCGCGATCTTCGCGGGGTGCGCTGAAGCCGCGCCTGCGGGCGCCCCTGCCGCGGGGCGATTCCGTCGCGTTCCCGCGCCGGTATATACTCCGCGCTCGTTTTTATCGGTGCGCAACAGCGCGCGGTTGGATTCACCGCCGCGGGCCCGGCTGAACCTGCATGCCATACCCGTCCTCGCGAGTTGCCTTGTGATTATCAACCCAAAGGATTTTCTGATCCGTGGACTCCACAATCTGCGCCCGGAACATCGCGGCGTGGTGGCTACCGTGGGGTCGTTCGACGGTATTCATCTGGGCCACCAGGCGATCCTGGGACAGCTCAAGGAGCGCGCGGCCTATTACCGCGTAGCCTCGGTGGTGATGATGTTCGAGCCCCAGCCGCGCGAGTATTTTGCGCGCGAGCAGGCGCCGGCACGGCTCATGCGCATTCGGGAAAAGGTCGAAGCCCTGGCGGGTACGGGCGTCAAACGGGTGTTCTGTCTTCAGTTCAATCGCGCCCTGCGCAGCCTGTCGGCGCAGGAATTCGTCGAGCAGGTGCTGGTGCGCGGGCTCGGCATCAAGTGTCTGGTGGTGGGCGACGACTTTCATTTCGGGCGCGATCGCAGCGGCGACTACGAAATGCTGGTGCGCATGGGCGCGCGCCACGGTTTCGAGGTGCTGGAAACCCACAGCATCCAGATGGGCGGCGAGCGCATCAGCAGCACCCGCATCCGGCGCGAACTGGAACTCGGCAATTTCGCCGAGGCGGCCAAACTGCTGGGCAAGCCGTTTCGGATCGCGGGCCGCGTGGTGTACGGCCAGTGCCTGGGCCGGCAGTTGGGAGTACCCACGGCGAACGTGAATCTGCATCGATACCGCGCGCCGCTGCAGGGAGTCTTCGCGGTCGAAGTGGCGCTCGACGGCGAACGCATTCCCGGCGTTGCGAATGTGGGCGTGCGGCCGACCGTGGGCGATCTGATCAAGCCGGTCCTTGAAGTCCATCTGCTCGACTGGAGCGGAGACATCTACGGCCGCCGTATCGATGTGGAGTTCAGGCACAAATTGCGGGAGGAAGCGAAATTTGCCTCCATCGATGAATTGGTGACCCAGATTCAGGCGGACATCGTCGCTGCGCGGCGCTATTTCGCGGCATCTCAGGGGTCCGAACCTGCGGCAGCGGTATGACCGATTACAAAGCGACGCTCAATCTTCCCAACACCAGCTTTCCAATGAAAGCCAATCTCGCGCAGCGCGAGCCCGGCATTCTCAAGCAGTGGCAGGACGCCGACATCTACGGCCGCATCCGCGCCGCGCGGGCAGGACGCGAGCCGTTCATCCTCCACGACGGCCCGCCCTATGCCAACGGCGATATCCACATCGGGCACGCGGTCAACAAGATCCTCAAGGACATCATCGTCAAGGCGCGCACGCTGGCGGGGTTCGACGCGCCCTATGTGCCGGGCTGGGATTGCCACGGCCTGCCCATCGAGCATCAGGTCGAGCAGAAGTGGGGCAAGGCGGGGCACAAGCTCGACGCCCGAGCGTTTCGCGCCAAATGCCGGGAGTACGCCGCGAGCCAGGTCGAGCGCCAGCGCCGCGACTTCATCCGCCTCGGCGTGCTGGGCGATTGGGGCCATCCCTACCTGAGCATGGATTACCGCTACGAGGCCGACATCATCCGCGCGCTAGGCCGCGTCGCCGCCAATGGTCATCTGGTGCGCGGTTACAAGCCCGTGTACTGGAGCGTGGTGGGCGCCTCGGCACTCGCCGAAGCCGAAGTCGAGTACCACGACAAGACCTCGTTCGCCATCGATGTCGCGTTTGCGGTCGCGGACGAGACGGCGCTGGCCGATGTGCTCGGCGAGCTGAAGGGGGCAGGGGAGATCGCGGTCGTCATCTGGACCACCACGCCCTGGACCCTGCCCGCCAACCAGGCGGTCTGTCTCGGTCCCGACATCGACTACGCGCTGGTGGCCTGCGCGATCCAGGGCGTACCGCGCCGCCTGCTTCTGGCGCGGGAACTGGTGGCCGGCGTCATGACGCGCGTCGGCGGCACCGACGTCCGGGTGCTCGCCACCTGCACGGGCGCCCGTCTCGAAGGACTGCGCCTGCGGCACCCGTTTTACCAGCGTGAAGTACCGGTCATTCTCGGCGCGCATGTCACCTTGGAGGCGGGCACCGGCGCCGTGCATACGGCGCCCGATCACGGCGTCGAGGATTTCACCGTGTCCGCGCCCCATGGCATCGGCACCCTCGATTATCTCGACGACCACGGCGTGTTCCGCGACCGGGTCGAATACTTCGCCGGACAGCACGTCTACAAGGTGGACGAGCCCATCGTCGCCTTGCTGCGCGAACGCGGGGCGCTGCTCGCGTGTGAAAAAATCGTCCACAGCTATCCCCACTGCTGGCGGACCAAGACGCCGTTGATCTACCGGGCGACGCCGCAGTGGTTCATCGGCATGCACACCCAGGGCCTGCTCGATACCGCGTTCGCCGAAGTCGCCAAAGTGGCCTGGTATCCCGACTGGGGCCGGGCACGGATGGAAGCCATGCTTGCCAACAGTCCGGACTGGTGCGTGTCGCGCCAGCGCACCTGGGGCGTTCCCATCGCGCTGTTCGTGCATGCCGACAGTGGCGAACCCCACCCGGATACCCAGCGCCTGATCGAGGCCGTGGCGCTGCGTGTCGAACGGCACGGCATGGACGCCTGGCACGATCTGGATCCGGCGGAACTGCTGGGCGCGGACGCCGCGCACTACCGCAAGGTCACCGACACCCTGGATGTCTGGTTCGACTCCGGCGTGAGTCACGCGGCGGTGCTGGCGCGCCGGCCCGAGCTGCGCTATCCCGCGGACCTCTATCTGGAAGGCTCCGACCAACACCGCGGCTGGTTCCAGTCGTCCCTCAAGACGGCGGTCGCCATCAACGGCAATGCCCCGTACCGGGCGGTACTGACCCACGGCTTCACCGTCGATGCCCAGGGTCGCAAGATGTCGAAGTCGCTGGGCAATGTGGTGGCGCCCCAGCAGGTGATCAACGAGCTCGGCGCGGATGTGCTGCGCCTGTGGGTGGCGGCGACGGATTTCAGCGGCGAGCTGTCGGTGTCCGACGAAATTCTCAAACGCACCGCGGATTCCTATCGGCGCATTCGCAATACACTGCGCTATCTGCTGGCCAATCTGGAAGGTTTCGATCCCGCGCGCGACACGGTGCCCTTCGACCGGCTGCTGCATCTCGACCGCTGGGCGGTGGACCGCGCGCGCCTGCTGCAAGACGAGATCGCGGCCCGCTACCAGGATTACGGCTTTCACCACATCTATCAGAAACTGCACCAGTTCTGCGTTGCGGATCTGGGCGGTTTCTACATCGACATCATCAAGGACCGCCAGTACACCTGCCAGCGCGACAGCCTGGCGCGGCGCTCCGCCCAGACCGCGCTGCATCAGATCGCCGAAGCCCTGGTGCGCTGGATCGCGCCGATTCTGAGCTTCACCGCCGAGGAGATCTGGCAGTGCCTGCCGGGCGCGCGCGAGGAATCGGTGCTGCTGGCCGAATGGTTTCCGTTGCCGGGTCTGGGCGCGGACGAACTCTTCTCCCGCGACGACTGGGAGCAGGTGATGCGTGTCAAGGAAGCCGTCAACAAGGCGCTGGAAGAACAGCGCAACGCGGGACTGGTGCGCGGCTCGCTGGACGCCGAAGTGGTCCTGTATGCGGACGCCGCGCTGCACACCCTGCTCGCCAAGCTGGGCGATGAACTGCGCTTCGTGCTGCTGACCTCGGCAGCCAGCGTGCAGCCGCTCGCGGCAGCGCCGCACGGCAGCCACGACACCGGCCAGTCCGGGCTGAAAGTGGCGCTGGCGCCGTCCACGCACGCCAAGTGCGTGCGCTGCTGGCATCGCAGCGACAGCGTCGGCCGCTCTGCCGAGCATCCGGAACTGTGCGAGCGCTGCGTGACCAATGTTGCCGGCGCCGGCGAAGCGCGGCACGCCGCCTGATGGGTGCGGCAATGGATTCGACCGCGACTTTCGGCAGAACCCAGCGGCTGGGTTTCTACCTGGTCGTCGCTCTGGTGATCGCGCTCGACTGGTGGACCAAGAGCCTGGCGAGCAGCCTGCTCGACTACGGCGTGCCGCGCGTCATCACGCCGCTGTTCAATCTCACCCTGCTGCACAATCGTGGCGCGGCGTTCAGCCTGTTGAGCGAAGCGGGCGGTTGGCAGCATTGGCTGCTGAGCGGCATTGCGCTGGTGGTGAGCGTGGCGATTGTCGTGGTCTTGCGGCGTCTGCCGCGCACCGAGTATTGGCAGGGTCTGGGGCTGGCGCTGGTACTGGGCGGCGCCATCGGCAATCTCGGCGACCGGTTGCGATTCGGCCATGTGGTGGATTTCATTCAGGTTCATTATCGGGATCTCTATTGGCCGGCCTTCAATATCGCGGACTCCGCCATTACGGTCGGTGCCGCGATCCTGATCCTGGATGCCCTGCGCAACCGACGGAAAGCCGCATGAACGACGCTGACCGCGTTGCGATCGGACCGGGTTCGGCGGTCACACTGCACTTCGCCATCGAATTGACCGACGGTTCCGTGGTGGACAGCAATTTCGCGCGGGAGCCCGCGCAGCTCGTGATGGGCGACGGCAACCTCCCGGAAGGCTTCGAGCGTTTGCTGCTCGGTTTGCGCGCCGGCGACGAGCGCCGTTTCGAAGTACCCGCGGCACAGGGTTTCGGCTTTCGCCAGCGCGCCAACGTGATGACCTTGCCCAAGCGCCGTTTCCCCGCCGAAATGGCATTGACGCCCGGGCTGGTCGTCACCTTCACCGATGCCGCGTCCGGCCAGTTGCCCGGTGTCGTGATGGCAGTGCATGGAGAGCAAGTCAGCGTCGATTTCAATCATCCGCTGGCCGGCAAGACGCTGGTGTTCGCGGTCGCGATCCGCTCGGTCGCCGCCGAGCGGGTGGCGTCGTGAAACTCCTGCTCGCCAATCCGCGCGGCTTCTGCGCCGGCGTGGATCGCGCCATCGAGATCGTCGAGCGTGCGCTCGATCGCTTCGGCGCGCCCATTCATGTGCGGCACGAGGTCGTCCACAACAAATATGTGGTCGACAGTCTGCGGCGGCGCGGCGCGATTTTCGTCGAGGAGCTGGACGAGGTGCCGGCGGACGGCACCGTGATTTTCAGCGCCCATGGTGTGTCGCAAGCGGTGCGCGAAGCGGCCGACACGCGCGGGTTGCGCGTATTCGATGCCACCTGCCCACTGGTGACCAAGGTCCATCTGGAAGTGGCGGCCTGCGCCCGCGAGGGGCGCGACTGCGTGCTGATCGGCCATCGCGGCCATCCCGAGGTCGAGGGCACCATGGGTCAGTACCGCAGCGCGCGCGGTGCCATTTATCTGGTCGAGAACGAAGCCGACGCTCGGAATCTGGCCGTGGCGCAGCCCGGCAATCTCGCCTATGTCACCCAGACCACCCTGTCGATGGACGACACCGCGCGCATCGTCGCCATCCTGCAAGCGCGGTTTCCGACCATCGACGGTCCGCGCAAGGATGACATTTGCTATGCCACGCAAAATCGTCAGGACGCGGTCAAGCAGCTCGCGCTCGAATGCGAACTGGTGCTGGTCGTTGGCTCGGTCAACAGCTCGAACTCGACGCGCCTGAAAGAACTCGCCGAGCGCTGCGGCGCCCGCGCCCATCTGATCGACGACGCCACCGAGATCGATCCGCGCTGGCTCGCCGGCGTCACCGCCATCGGGCTGACGGCGGGTGCATCGGCGCCCGAGAAACTGGTGGGCGACGTGGTCGCCCGTCTTGCCGAACTGGGCGTGGATCAGGTGTCCGAAAGCGCGGGCAGCCGCGAAGATATCCGGTTTTCGCTGCCGCCGGGCTTGCGCTGATCAGCCGCGCCCGCGTCCCGGTTCTTGCGGTCCCGGACCCGCGCAATACACCGATTGTGGGAAATGTACGATGACACCGGTCGCGTTCCGTAACCGGCTTGCGTCGGGGGTGACGGCGGCCCTCGGCGCCGCCGTCCTGTTCGGCGCCAGCGTACCCTTCGCCAAGCTGCTGTTGGGTGCCCTGAGCCCCTGGCTGCTGGCCGGTCTGCTGTATCTGGGGGCCGGGCTCGGACTCGCGCTGATGCGCCTGGTCCGGCCAAGGGCAGCGATTCGTCTGGAGCCGGGCGAGTGGCGCTGGCTCGCCGGCGCCATCGTCGCCGGCGGCGTGGTCGCGCCGGTACTGCTGATGTACGGATTGTCGGCGCTGCCCGCTTCCGGCGCGGCCCTGCTGCTGAATGTGGAAACCGTGTTCACCGCGCTGCTGGCGTGGTTCGTGTTTCGCGAGAACTTCGATCGCCGCATCGCGCTCGGCATGGCGATCATCGTTGCCGGTGCGCTGGTGTTGAGCTGGCCGGGCGAGGCGCGCTTCGGCGCCCTGTGGCCGGCGCTGGCGGTACTGGGAGCGGGCCTGGGCTGGGCACTGGATAACAATCTGACGCGCAAGGTGGCGCTCGCCGATGCGACCTGGATCGCCGCCTGCAAGGGTTGGGCGGCGGGGGTGGTCAACCTGGGCATTGCCGCGCTGGTGGTGGATCGCTGGCCGCCGGCGGCAACCCTGGCGGCGGCCGTCGTCTTGGGGTGGGTCTGCTACGGATTGAGTCTGGTGCTGTTCGTGGTGGCTCTGCGCCAGCTCGGCACCGCGCGCACCAGTGCCTATTTTTCCGTGGCGCCTTTCGTCGGCGCGCTGATTGCCTTGCCGCTCTTGGGTGAACCCCTGACGCTGCGCCTGCTGTCCGCCGGTGCCCTCATGGCGCTCGGGGTATGGCTGCATCTCACCGAAAGCCATGGTCACCCACATACTCACGAAGTGCTGGAGCATGAACACGCGCATGAGCACGATCTTCATCACCAGCACAGGCACGAGGTGCCGGTGGCGGCGAAAATCCGCCATACGGATCGGCATCGCCACGCCGCGCTGACCCATCAACACAAGCATTTTCCCGACGCCCATCATCGGCACGATCATCGCTAGCGGGTTCTATCTGGGTTGCGATCCGCGATTTTGCTTGTCACCAAAATCCCGAACCGATAGGCTGAACCCATGCGTCGCTGGTTGATCCTCTTTCTGCTTGCCCTGCTGCCACTCCAGGTCTCCTGGGCGGCGGCGGCGACCGTGGACCAATGCGCGCACGACCATGATCGGACGGCAGCGCATTTTGGCCACCATCAGGATGCGAACGTGCATGACCATGATGTGCACGACCATGATGTGCATGACAATGACGCGCACGCAGCGGCGGCGGCATCGGAGGCCGAACAATCCCACGCCGATGCCGGATCTGCCGGACCGGTGCACCTCGATCACGAGCACAACCATCTGTCGGGTTTTCTCGGCTTGCTGAGCGCGGTCGATATCTCCGCCCGCAAGTTGTCGCCGCTTTTCCCGCGTGGCGATGCCTTGATCTACCTTTCCCTGCCGCCCGGCAACCTCGAACGTCCCAACTGGCGCCATCTCGTCTGACCCGGCGAGATCGGACCGCGGTTTACAGCTAGCACTTCAGCACCAACGGGCTCGTCTCGCCGAACGTTTTCCATTTCAGGAGACAGTTCGATGCGAAGGTATTCATTGGCGTACGGATTACCGAGCCGATCGGCGCGGCCTTGGGTACGGGTCTTCGGGAAGCCGTGGTTGGCGACGACGCTGATTGCGCTGGCGGTCCTCGGGTGGCCGATCCCTGTCATGGCGCTCGACGCGCCGCCACCGGCCGCCGCGCTGACGCTGCGCGAAGCCATTACCCGAACCCTGGCGCACCATCCGGATCTTGCCGTCTTTGGCTTTTCCCTGCGCGCGCAGGACGCGCGTACCCGGCAGGCCGATTTGCGGCCGGCACCGACGCTGAATGTAACGCTGGAAAACATCGCCGGCAGCGGCGATTTCCAGGGCGTGGACGGGATCGAGGCCACGTTCTCGCTGGCCCAGGTGATCGAGCTTGGCGGCAAGCGCGCGGCGCGCGGCGCGCTGGCGCAATCCGGACACGACGCGATCATGGTCGCGCGTCAGGCCGCGCAGCTCGACGTGCTGGCGGAAGTCACCCGCCGTTTCATCCATGTTGCCGCCGATCAGGAACAGATCGCGCTCACCCGCACCGCGACCGAGCTGGCGCTGCAGACCGTCGCCGTGGTGGAACAGCGTGTCGCGGCGGCGAAGGCTCCGGAGGCCGAGCTGTACCGCGCCCGCATCCTGCTGGCGCGCGCCAGGGTCGAGCAGGAACATGCCGAGCATGAGCTGCTGACCTCCCGGCGCAAGCTGGCGGCACAGTGGGGTGAAAATCGCGCCGAGTTCGGGCCGGTCACCGCCGATCTCTATGCGCTGCCAAAGCCCATCGCCTTCGCCGCCCTGGTGGAGCGCCTGCACGCCAATCCGGATTTCGCGCGCTTCGCCAGCGAAGCGCGGCTGCGCGATGCCGAGATTCGTCTGGCGCAGACCCGGCGTACGCCCGACGTGCAGCTCAGCGGCGGCATTCGCCGCCTGGAAGGAGCCGACGACCAGGCCCTGGTGTTCGGCATTTCGGTGCCGCTGTTTGCTGGGCGTCAGGCGGAGCCCGCCATCGCCGAGGCGCAAGCGCTGCGCGAGCGCACCGATGCCGAACGCCGCGCGGCCGAGGTCCGGGTCGAGGCGCAACTGTACGAGCTGCATCAGGAACTGAAACACGCAATTACCGAGACTGCGTTGCTGCGCGACACCGTACTGCCGGCAATGAACGAGGTGTTGGCGCAGACCCGCCATGCCTACGAGCGCGGCCGTTACGGCTATCTCGAATGGGTGGCGGCGCAGCGCGAATACATCGACGTGCAGCGCAGCCTGATCGAAGCTGCCGCCAACGCCCACAAACACCGTGCCGAGATCGAGCGCCTCAGTGCGCTGCCGCTCGCCGACAACCACTGACGAGATCGCCCATGAACCGGAAGCTGCTCTCTCTTGCCCTGCTGTTGGCCTTGCCGCTGTGGCTCGGCGCCTGCGATGCCGGCAATAACTTGAAGGATGAAACCGCGCACGGTGCAACCAGTGCAGCCGCAGCCGTCGTCAAAGGCCCGCACGGCGGGCGCATGCTTACCGACGGCGACTTTGCGCTCGAAGTCACCATTTTCGAACGCGGGGTGCCGCCGGAATTCCGGCTCTACCCGCAGTGGGCGGGCAAGCCGCTGCCGGTGGCGGAGGTGCAGGCGCGGATCGAGCTGCGTCGTATCGACGGCCTGCCGGGGGGAGCGATCGACACCCATGTGTTCGCGCCGAAGGACGATTATCTGCTGAGTCCCGCTGAAGTCTACGAGCCGCATTCATTTGCGGTGCAGGTAACCGCGACCCATGCGGGGATCACCCATGAATGGCGTTACGACTCGCCGGAAGGCGCGGTGGTCATCGCCGCCGACATGGCCGCTGCCGCCGGCATGGAAACCGCACCGGCTGGCGGCGGCGTGCTGCGCGAGACCCTCGCCCTTTACGGCAGCATTCAGCCCAACCCGGAGCGGATGCGCGAGGTGACCGCGCGCTTTCCCGGCATTGCGCGCAGCGTCGCCGTTCGGGTTGGCGATCGCGTTCGCGCGGGACAGACGCTGGCCACCATCGAGAGTAACGAGAGCTTGCAGGTGTATGAGGTGGCGGCGCCCATTGCCGGCACCATCGTCACGCGCGCGATCAATCCCGGTGAATCCGCCGGCGCCGCGCCGCTGTTCGGCATTGCCGATTTCTCCAGCGTACAGGCCGAATTGAATGTCTTCCCGCGCGACCGCGGGCGTCTGGGCAGCGGTCAGGAAGTCGCGATCGCGGCAGCCGATGGCGTGGCGCAAGGCAGTGGCCGGATCGGCTATGTGGCACCGCTCGGCACCGGCAACCAGGCATTGACAGCCCGCGTGGTGCTGGATAACCGGGATCGGCGCTGGACGCCCGGGCAGTTCGTCAATGCCCGCGTCACTGTCGGCGAGACTCCGGTGCCGCTGCTGGTGCCGGTGGCCGCGCTGCAATCCTTTCGCGACTGGGATGTGGTGTTCGTGGTCGATGGCGACCATTTTCAGGCGCTGCCCCTGGCGCTGGGTCGCAACGACGGGGTGAACGTGGAAGTGCTGAGCGGCCTCAAGCCCGGTGCCCGCATCGTGATTGCCAACGCCTACCTGGTGAAGGCGGATATCGAGAAGTCCGGCGCTTCGCACGATCACTAGCAGCTGGTTGAAAAGCTGCCGTGGCAGCCATCTGCTTCGTTGCGCGGTGCTCGCTTCCTCGCCTATCTATCGCACTGGGAACAAGCCATGATCGAACACATGCTGCGTTTTTCACTCCGTCAGCGCTGGCTGGTGCTGGCCGTGGTGCTGATGGTGGCCGCTTTCGGCGTCTACAATTTTTTCCGCCTGCCCATCGATGCGGTGCCGGACATCACCAACGTCCAGGTGCAGATCAATACCGAAGCGCCCGGCTATTCGCCGCTGGAAGCGGAGCAGCGGGTGACCTATCTGGTCGAAAACGCGATGGCGGGTCTGCCGGGTCTGGAATACACCCGCTCGCTGTCCCGTTACGGCCTGTCGCAAGTGACCGTGGTGTTTCGCGACGGCACCGATATTTACTTTGCGCGCCAGCTCGTCGGCGAACGGATCCAGCAGGTAAAAAGTCAGTTGCCGGCTGCGCTGGAGCCGGATCTGGGGCCGATCGCCACCGGGCTGGGCGAGATCTTCATGTTCACCCTGGACCGCACCCGGGATCCCACGCAAGCGGCGCGCACGCCGGACGCCAAGGCGCTGGCGGCGTTCGAGCTGCACGACGCCATGCGCTGGATCGTGCGCCCGCAGCTGGCGAAGGTGCCGGGAGTTACCGAGGTCAACAGCATCGGCGGCCAGGAACGCCAGGTGGTGGTGGCGCCGCTGCCCGCCCGTCTGCTGGCCTACGGATTGACGCTGGACGACGTGAAGATGGCGCTGGCCAGCAACAATTCCAGCCGGGGCGCGGGCTATATCGAGCGCAACGGTGCGCAGTATCTGATCCGCTCGCCGGGCCAAGTGACCAGTCTCGACGATGTGCGGCAGGTGGTGGTGACCGTCGTCAATGGTGCGCCCCTGACCCTGGGTGAAATCGCCGAGATCGACTGGGGCGGAGCGCTGCGCACCGGCGCGGCCACCATGGACGGCGAAGAGGTGGTGCTGGGCACGGTCTTCATGCTGGTGGGGGAGAACTCCCGCACCGTCTCCCGCGCCGTGGCGGCGCGGCTCGCAACCATCCAGAAGAGTCTGCCGCCGGGGATCGAGGCGCGCGCCGTCTACGACCGCACCACGCTGGTCGACCAGACGCTTGCCACCGTCACCAAGAACCTGCTCGAAGGCGCCTTGCTGGTGGTCGCGGTGTTGTTCGCGCTGCTGGGCAATCTGCGCGCGGCGCTGATTACCGCCGCGGTGATTCCGCTGGCGATGCTCGTCACGATTTCCGGGATGGTGCACAACCGGGTCAGCGCCAACCTGATGTCGCTCGGCGCGCTCGACTTCGGTTTGATCGTAGATGGCGCCGTCATCATTGTCGAAAACTGTATTCGCCGGCTCGCCGAGGCGCAGCGGGGCAATGCCGCGCTGACCCTCAAGGAGCGGCTCGCCACCGTGTATGAATCCACCAGCGAAGTGATCCGGCCGAGCCTGTTCGGGGTGGGCATCATCACCGCGGTCTACATTCCGCTGTTCGCGCTGACCGGCGTGGAAGGCAAGATGTTCCATCCCATGGCGGCCACCGTGGTGATGGCGCTGGTGGCCGCGCTGGTGCTCACGTTCACCTTCGTGCCGGCCGCCGTGGCGCTGTTGCTGAGCGGCAAGATTTCCGAACGCGAAAACCCGGTCATGGGCGTGGCATCCCGCGTTTATGCCCCGCTGCTGCGCACTGCCCTGAAAGGGCGCGTGGTGCTGGCGCTCGCCGCCGCCACCCTGGTGGTGGCGTGCGGACTGCTGGCGGCGCGCATGGGCAGCGAATTCATTCCCAGCCTGGATGAAGGCGATATCGCGCTGCATGCCCTGCGCATTCCCGGCACCGCCCTCGGGCAGGCAGTGGGGATGCAACAAGTGCTGGAAGCGGAAATCAAAAAACTCCCGGAAGTGGCGCGCGTGTTTGCCAAGCTGGGCACCGCGGAGGTGGCGACCGATCCGATGCCGCCTTCGGTTGCCGATACCTTCGTGATACTCAAGCCACGTGAGCAATGGCCCGACCGGCGCAAGCCCAAGGCACAGGTGGTCTCGGACCTGGAGGCGAGCGTCATGCGCGTGCCCGGCAACAATTACGAGTTCACCCAGCCGATCCAGATGCGTTTCAACGAACTGATCTCCGGCGTGCGCTCCGACCTCGCGGTGAAAGTCCATGGCGACGATCTGGACGTGCTCAACGCAGCGGCGGCGCAGGTGGAAGCGGTGCTGTCCCGGGTTCCCGGCGCGGCCGATGTGAAAACCGAGCAGACCACCGGGCTTCCGGTCATGACCATCACGCCGCGTCGGGCGATGCTTGCGCGCTACGGGATTTCGGTGGCGGATGTGCAGGCCGTGGCCGCCACCGCCTTTGGCGGCAGCGACGCCGGCACATTGTTCGACGGCGACCGGCGCTTCCAGATCCTGGTGCGCCTGCCCGACGCCCTGCGCGCCGATCCGCGCGCCCTGGAGCAGCTCACGGTGCCCTTGCCCAACGGTGGCTATGTACCCTTGCAGGAAGTGGCCGAGGTCGTGGTCGCGCCCGGCCCCAACCAGATCAACCGCGAGCAGGGCAAACGCCGGGTGGTGGTGACCGCCAACGTGCGGGGGCGCGATCTCGGCAGTTTCGTGCGTGAAGTCCAGCAGCGGGTCGACAGCCAGGTCGAGCTGCCGGCGGGTTACTGGCTGGACTATGGCGGCACCTTCGAGCAGCTCCAATCCGCGTCAAAACGCCTGTCGATCGTGGTCCCGGTGACCCTGGCGCTGATCCTCGGCCTGCTGTTGCTGGCCTTTGGTTCGCTGCGCGATGCACTGGTGATCTTCAGCGGCGTGCCGTTGGCGCTGACCGGCGGGGTGCTGGCGCTGTGGCTGCGCGACATTCCCCTGTCGATCTCGGCGGGCGTCGGTTTTATCGCGCTGTCCGGTGTCGCGGTGCTCAACGGTCTGGTGATGGTCAGCTTCATTCGCAGCCTGCGCCGCGAAGGCCGCGCGCTGGATGAAGCCATCGTCCAGGGTGCGCTGACGCGCCTGCGACCGGTGCTGATGACGGCGCTGGTGGCGGGACTGGGCTTCGTGCCCATGGCGTTCAATACGGGTATCGGCAGCGAAGTTCAGCGCCCGCTGGCGACGGTGGTGATCGGCGGCATCCTCTCGTCCACGTTGCTCACGCTGCTGGTGCTGCCGGGCCTGTATCGCATGGCGTGGCGCGCCGGGTGCGACGCCGGCGCGCTGGAATCCCGGCCGTGAAACGGCGTGAGGCGGGTGCGCAAGGGCGCCTGGACCGGATGTATCGCGGTAACTGGATTCCCGCGTGCGCGGGAATGACGCTCCGAAGAGTACTGCAGGCGGCGGTGGTAGTCTGGATTCCCGCGTGCGCGGGAATGACGCCGGCTGGTAAATGTATCGAAACGTGCGTGCCGTGGCGCTACTCGTCGTCGAACACACCGAACGTCAGCCGGCTGAGCCACGAGCGGTGTTGCCGTGGCGCGGCTTCCGGATCGGGCGGTGGTGCTGCTTCGTGCGCGCCGATGCCGCCTTCGCCGAACAGGGGACGGGAATCGAAGTAGGGCGGTTTTTCCGGTGTGTAACGACCGAGCGTCAGAATGCGCCACCAGGACTTGCGATCGAAGACTTCATCCTGGTACAGAAAATTGCCCTGGCCGTCGAGCGCGGGGTGCTGGGGAAAGTTGAGCGCCAGCGTGCGGGCGGCGTTGTCCGCCAGTTCCGGCATGCCCAGCATGTGGTAGCCCTGCGCCATCACCGCGAGGCCATCGGCGACCGCCGGTGTGCGCTCGTAGTTTTCCACCACTTGCCGGCCGCGATTGACCGCCGCCAGATAGGCGCCGCGCTTGAAATAATAGTTGGCGACGTGAATTTCCTGGCGTGCCAGCATATTGCGCAGATGCACCATGTGCTGGCGCGCTTCGGGGGCGTAGGCACTGGCCGGAAAGCCGACGATCAGATCATTGAAGGTGCTGAAGGCGAGTCGCGCCGAGCCGGGATCGCGCTTGGTCTGGTCGCGGGGCATGTATTCGTCGAACAGGCCGCGGCCGGAACGCAGCAGCGCCATCCCCTTCACATAATAGGCGTAGTCCACATTGGCGTGGCGCGGGTGCAGGCGAATGAAGCGATCCGCGGCCGCGATCGTCGCCTCGAAATCCTGGCTGCCGTAGCGGGCATAGATGAGTTCGAGCTGGGCCTGTTCGGCATAGGTGCCGAACGGGTAGCGCGCCTCCAGGGCGTCGAGGTTCTCGATCGCCTTGGTCCAGTCGCGCCCGCTCAGGTCGCGCTGGATGTGGTCGTAAAAATCCTTTTCGGTGTAATTGCGGGTCCGATCCTCCGCTTCTTTCTTGGCATCCTTGGCGGAACGCGTCCACGAGCATCCGATGAGCAGGCTGATCGCCAAACCCACCACCAACAATCGCATCGGTTTTACCAGCATCATACTTACCAGTGGGCGCAGGGCGCGCTTGATTCAGCGCGGGTAGGCGTGGGCGCGGGATTGAGTGACCCCGCCAGCCCTGTTAAAAAGGCGATCATTTAACCACAGTCGAAATGCGGGCAACACACGACATGGCGGCAAGCCAGAGAGTACGGCGCAGGGCACAGGTTCCCCGCGAGCTGGAAGGGCAGCGGCTCGATCAGGCGGCGGCGACGCTGTTCGACGATTTTTCCCGTGCCCGCCTCCAGCACTGGATCGGCGCCGGCGACTTGCGGGTGGACGGCGCGGCGCGACGGTCGAAGGACCGCCTGGCGGGCGGCGAATGGCTTTGCCTGGATGCGCCGCTGGAGCCCGCCGGCGACTGGATCGAGCAGCCGGTGCCGCTGCGCGTGGTGTACGAGGACGCCGAACTGCTGGTGATCGACAAACCGGCCGGGCTGGTCGTGCACCCGGGTGCGGGCAATCGCGACGGTACGTTGCTCAACGGCCTGCTGCGCCATTGTCCGGAGCTGCGCGCGCTGCCGCGCGCGGGCATCGTGCATCGCCTGGACAAGGACACCACCGGGTTGCTGGTGATCGCCAAAACCTTGCGCGCCCACGCCGATCTGGTCGCGCAGTTGCGGGAGCGCACGGTGTCCCGCGATTACGATGCCCTGGTGCGCGGGCTGGTCATCAGCGGCGGAACCGTCAGCGCGCCCCTCGGTCGTCACCCCACGGCGCGCACACGCATGGCGGTGGTCGCGGGCGGCCGCGCGGCCGTGACCCATTACCGCGTGGCCCAGCGGTTGCCGCGTCACACATTGCTCCGGGTCAGCCTCGAAACCGGACGTACCCATCAGATTCGCGTACACCTGGCCCATATCGGACACCCGGTGGTGGGCGATCCACTGTACGGCGGTCGCCTGCAACTGCCGGCCGGCACCGGCCCCGCCTGCACGGCGGCGCTCACCGGGTTCCGACGCCAGGCGCTGCACGCGGCGCGGCTCTCGGTGCTTCATCCGGCCACCGGCGTCGTCATGACCTGGGAAGCGCCCTTGCCGGCGGATTTTGCCGCGCTGCTCGCCACCCTGAGCGCCGATGTCTGAGCCTGCGCCCGGCGTGCTGGTGCCGGACTGGCCGGCCCCGCCGGGGGTACGCGCCGCCGCCACCACCCGCATCGGCGGTGTCAGTCGGGGCCCCTGGGCCAGCTTCAATCTCGGCGAGCGGGTCGGCGACGACCCTGCCGCCACCCATGCCAACCACCAGCGGCTTGCGGATCGGCTCGCGCTGCCCGGCCCGCCCCAATGGCTGCTGCAGGTTCACGGTGCCCGGGCCGTGGCGGCCGCGGGCGATGGGTTGATCCGGACCGGCGACAGCACCTGGACCCGCGACGCGGGTGTCGTGTGCGCGGTGCAGGGCGCCGATTGCCTGCCGGTGTTGCTGTGCAACCGCGCCGGGTCCGTGGTGGCCGCTGTCCACGGCGGTTGGCGCGGCCTTGCCGCCGGTGTCATTGCGCACGCAATCGCCGCAATGGCCGCGCCGCCGGATACCCTGCTGGCGTGGCTGGGCCCGGCCATCTGTGGTGCGTGCTACGAGGTCGGCGACGAAGTCCGTGCCGCTTTCGTCGGGCGTCTCGATGCCGCCGCGCTGGCGACCTGCTTCACCCCGGCGGATCGGGTAGGGCACTGGTACGCCGACCTGCCCGCCATCGCCCGCGCCCAGTTGCTCGCGCTCGGCGTACCCGTCGCTGCCCTTCATGGCGGGGATATCTGCACCTATGAGGATGCCGCGCGGTTTTATTCCTGGCGCCGGGACGGTATCACCGGGCGGCAGGCGGCGCTGATCTGGATCCAGCCCTGAGCAGCTGCTTGCGTGATGCCCTGTTTGGACTTCCAATGACCTACCGCGAACACCGAGGACCGCCGTGACCCCGGCCGAACTGATCCAGCGCCTGCGCGCCGCACCCGAAGCCCTGACCTTCGCCGAGGTCCTGGCGGTGATCGACGCGCACTACCATTACCGCCCCACGGCGTTCGCCAACGGCCTGGGAGAGGACTGCGTCCACAATCCCGCGGGGGTGAATGAAGGCTCCTGCCGGGTACTGGCCTTCGCCCGCCGCCACGGCCTCGGCGCGGCCGAGACCCTGGCGCTGTTCGCCGAGCACCATCGCAAGGTTCTCGAAAACCCCGAGGGCAGCGACCACGCCAATATCCGCGCCTTCCGGCGCCATGGTTGGGCCGGTGTCCGGTTCGACGGCGAGCCACTGGCGGACGGCTAGGCCGGATACCCCGGGGCTGGGCTTTCGCCGCCGCGAAGCGGCGCCGTTCTCCCCCGTCCGGGGCGCATCGGTCCGCAGATTCGACCATTGGTCGGCCGACAGCGACATAATCGCTCAGATGGCGCCTATACTGAAGACCAGAAATTAGGTTTGTGCGGTAGTTGGCTGATATAGTTGACAGATTGGCGTAGAAGCAAGGTGTGGGAAGGAGTTGGATGAGGGCTTCTTCGGGGCGGGAATGTCTCCGCGGGCGGCGACCGACTGCTTGGCGGAACCGAACTTCGGCATGGACTCGGCACACAGCGTAGTGGCTGATGGACACAAAAAGCATTCGAAGACGAGGCGCAGGGCGTGCGCGCAGCACCGGGCTCACCATCATCGAACTGGTAGTGGCCGTAGTGGTGCTGGCGGTGCTGGTGGCTTCAGCGTTACCCGCCATGACCCGGCTGCTGCTCGACGCCGACCGTTCGGCCGTATTGAGCGAGCTCACCGCGGCCCTCAACCTGGCGCGGGCCGAGGCGCAGGGTCGCGGACTGCCGGTGGTGGTGTGCCGCAGCTCCGACGCGGCCACCTGCGGCAGCGGCACCTGGGAAACCGGCTGGCTGGTGTTCGTCAATGACGATAACGACAACCCCCCGGTCGTGGATGGCGGCGAAACCATCCTGAAAGTGCGACAGGAATCACAGCCCGCGCATGTACTGGCTCCAGTCGTCAACTATGCGAATTTCATCACTTATCGCGCCGACGGCAGCGTCAATACTTTTGGCAGCATCACTTACTGCGATCGCCGCGGCGTGACCGAGGCGCGCGCACTGATGATCAACCGAGCGGGGAGAGTACGTTTGAGCAGGGATACCGACGACGATGGTATCGACGAGGACGAGGCCGGCAGCGATGTCGTCTGTCCCTGACCGCGGACATCGCCCGGTGGCGTCCAGGGCCGCTCAGGCCGGGGTGGGGCTGATCGAGGTGCTGATCGCGGCACTGGTGTTTGCCATCGGGCTGCTGGGCCTGGCGCGACTGGAGATCGCCAATCTGGCCACCAACCACGGCGCTCAACTGCGCTCCCAGGCGACGACGCTCGCCTACGACATCGTCGACCGCATGCGCGCCAATCGCGATGCTGCCCTCAATGGCGACTATGACATCGATATCGGTGACGCGGCGCCAGCCGGCACCACGGTGGCGGCCACCGATCTCCAGCAGTGGAAGGCGGACGCCGCCGGCCAATTGCCCCAGGGAGACGGCGCCATCGCGCGGGCGGTGGCGTCCGGAGTGACCCGGTTCACCGTCACCGTGCAGTGGGACGACTCCCGCGGTGAGGATCCTCCCATGCAGTTCGTCGCCGATACGGAGCTGTAGGTGATGGAGCGACATGATCGCGGCCGCGCGCCCCACTGCCGGGGCCGGCAGCGGGGCTTCTCGCTGATCGAGTTGATGGTCGCCGTGGTGGTGGGCTCGATCCTCATCGCCATCGTGGTCCGGATGGTGGCCGGAACCCTGGCCACCTATCGCTCGGACGAATACCTCGCCCGGCTCCAGGAGAATGCACGTTTCGCTATCGAGCGGCTCGGTTTTGCCGGCCGCATGGCCGGCTTCAGCGGTTGTTCGCGCAACATCAACAGCCTGCTCGATACCACCGACGCGGCCTATGAATCCGGAATCTACGACGTCACCCGGATCTTCTCGGGCTGGGAGTACGCCAACACCGGCGACGGCGACGCCTACGCCATCGCCACGCTGGACCCGGCCGGCGCCGCCCTGAACGAGTGGAGCGACGCCGGCGGCAACGATCTGGTCGACGACCTGCAGGACCTGGTGGTGCCGGGCACCGACGTGCTGGTGGTCAAGTATGCCGACCGGGTGCTCCAGGTCGGGGCCAGCGGCACTGTTGCCGCCAATGCCGTCACCATCGCCCTCACCGGTGCCAATGGCATCGACCAGGACTCGCTGGTGCTGATCTCCGATTGTCTGGGCGGCGATCTCTTCCAGAATCGCGCCGCCGACAATGCCACCCAACTGTCCCGCAGCGACAGCGGCGGCAGCCCGGGCAATGTCGCCGCATCCGCGAACCTCAGCCACGCCTATGGCACGGATATGGAGGTCTACACCTTCACCGTGGCGGTGTTTTTTGTCGGCCGCGGGCCGAGCGGCGAGCCGGCCCTGTTCCGCCGCACCCATCACGCCGCCGGCGCCGACGGCGTAGAGACCCTGGAACTGGTCGAGGGTATCGAGAACATGCAGGTGCTCTACGGCGAGGATCTCGACGGCGATAGCCTCGCCGATGTCTATCGCACCTCGGTCGCGGTTGTCGACTGGACCGCCGTCGTGGCCGCGCGCGTCGGTCTGCTGCTGCGCACCGTGGAGAGTGGCCGCCAGGAAAACGATACCGCGGTCTACAACCTGCTGGGCACCGATGTCACCCCGCCCGCCGCCGACGCCCGCCGCCACCGCCGGGTATTCACCACCACCATCGCGCTGCGCAATCGGGTGGGCTGATGACTGCCGCCGCACCCCCGCGCATGCCAACCGCGCCGCGCTCCCGGCAACAAGGTCTGGTGCTGCCGCTGGCGCTGATCCTGCTGGTGGTACTGACCCTGGCCGGGGTCGGCGCGGCCCGGGTCAATATCCTGCAGGAGCGGATGGTGGCGGCCACCCACAACCGGCAGCTCGCATTCCAGGCCGGCGAGGCCGCGCTGCGCGAAGGCGAACGTTTCCTTCAGCAGGCGGCGCTGCCGGCGTTCAGTGGCAGTGGTGGCCTCTACCTGGCGCCGCTGCCGAGCGCACCCTCTGTCTGGGACGGCTGGAGCGCGAGCGATTGGGGCAGCAACGGCATCGCCTATGGCGGCACCCTCGGCGAGGTTGCCGCCCAGCCCGTGTACATCATCGAGGAACTCGCCCGCACGCCGGGCAGCGGCGGCAGCCTGGCGTCGGGGCAGCCACAGCCGGAAACCGTGTATTACCGGATCACCGCCCGCGCCGTGGGTGGCAACCTCAACAACGTGGTACTACTGCAATCCATCTATCGGAGGGAATGACCATGGCCATTGAGCGGAAGGCCCTGGGCCAATCGGGCAAATGGTGGAACCATGCGCCGTCGCGGGCGCTCGCCATCCTGGGGTTCGCGCTGGCGGCGTTCGCGACGCCCGGGCGGGCGGCGTTCGATACCTATCAGTTGCCCATGTTCTCCTCGGGCACGGTGACGCCCAATGTGATGCTGCTGGTCGATACCTCGGGCAGCATGGACAACATCATCTGGGACGAAGACTTCGATCCCGCGGTGGTATATCCGGACTGGGGTTTCAATCCCAGCAACGGCAATTACCACATCGTCAGTATCGACAACGATGAAAGCTGCGCGAGCGGGGCCGGCCGGCGTGTAGTGCAAAGCGGCAAAACCCTGTGCCTGCCCAATCCGGCGGAGGGTGGCGACACCCGCTACACCGGCAACTATCTCAACTATCTGTTCCAGACCTTCACCACGGGCAGCAATGCGCTGCCGCCCATCCCCAACGAGACCCGGATGCAGGTCGCCAGGCAGGTGGCCACGGATCTGGTCAATACCGTCACCGGGGTACGGTTCGGAGTCAGTGAATTCTACGGACCGTCCGGTTATAGCTATGGTCACGGCGGCACGGTCCTGGAGGTCTGCGACGACTCCTCCGCGTCGCATCTGGGCAATCTGACCAGCGACATCGGCGGCATGAGCGCTGACTCGAACACCCCGCTGGCCGAGGCCCATTACGAGCTGACCCGCTATTTCCGCGGCCTGTCGAGTTACTATCACAGCGGCACCAGCTACACCAGCCCGGTGCAGTACCGCTGCCAGGACAACTACATCATCGCCATCACCGACGGCTACCCGACCCGGGACACCACCTTCCCGAGCAATGATCCGGCGGATGTCGCGGATGGCACCCGTTCGCTGCCCGACTGGGACAATCTGGCGCCGGCCACCAGCCAATCGACTTACCCGATTTTTCCCCAGTATTCCGACGGCTTTCAGCCGGAGTCGGGCTTCGGCGAGGGCAGCGAGGGATGGAGCCTCTACCTCGACGACATCGCCAAGTTCGGCTTCGATCTGGATATCTTTTCGACCGGAACGGACGCCGAAGGCGAGCCCTGGGGCAGCCTGAGCGATCCGCCGCCCGACCCGGACGAGCCCGACTTCCGCCAGCAGAACATCCTGACCTACACCGTGGGTTTCGCCACCGCCAACCAGATGCTGCAGGACGCTGCCGATTACGGCAACGGCCAGTTCTTCGTCGCCAAGAACGCCGCGGAACTGACGGCCGCGCTGCAGGAGGCGGTGCTCGATATCCAGACCAAGGCCAGCGCCGCGGCGTCGGTCGCGCTCAACTCTACCCGGTTCGATACCAATGACCTGTTGATCTATCAGGCGCGCTTCAATGGCGCGGACTGGAGCGGCGACCTCAAGGCCATCGACGTCATCTCCGGCGGCATGGTGGGCAGCGAGATATGGAATGCGGCGTCGCGCATTCCGGCCTTCGGCTCGCGAACCATCGTCACGCAGAATTCCAGCACGCGCGCCGGCGTTACGGCGGCATGGGCCAATCTCAGCAGTGGACAGCAAAACGCGCTGAAGCTGGTGAGCGATCCGCTGTACTGCGCGACCTGCAACCCTTTATGGTGCACCAGCGGGGGAGGTAAATCCGGCAAGAAGTGCCGGCTGAATTGCTCGCTTTGCAATCCGGGCATTACCGGGCAGGGCGATCTGGTGCTCGGCTACCTGCGCGGCGATCAAAGCCTGGAGGAGCAGAACGGCGGCGACTTCCGCGACCGCTCGGTGCTGTTGGGCGATATCGTCAACTCCGATCCCCAGTTCGTCGGCCAGCAGGACTTCGGCTATCAGTTGCTGCCGGGCAGTGAGGGCTCCAGCTACCTGAGCTTCCGCGCCTCGGCGGCCTACACCAGCCGCCAGCCCATGGTCTATGTGGGCGCCAACGACGGTATGCTGCACGGCTTTCAGGCCAACAAGACCGGTTCCGGTGCCGGCGTGGAGCGCTTCGCGTACATCCCACTCGCGGTGTATCCGAACCTCAAGCTGCTCTCCAATCCCGATTACAGCCACAGATTCTTTGTCGATGGCACGGCCGGATTCGGCGATGCCTATATGGATACCGGCAGCGGCGACGCCTGGCACACGGTGCTGGTGGGCTCGCTGGGCGCCGGCGGGCGCGGCGTGTTCGCGCTCGATGTCACCGACCCCGCGAGCTTCGGCCCCGGCAAGGTGCTGTGGGATATGGCCGTGACGGGCGATACGAACGTCAACGTGACCGATGACGCGGACCTCGGCTACACCTACGGCCAGCCGAGCGTGGTGCGCATGGCCAACGGCAAGTGGGCGGCGGTAGTGGGCAATGGCTACAACAGCACCAATCATCGCGCCGTGCTGTTCATCCTCGATCTGGAAGACGGTTCAGTGATGGCCAAGATCGACACCGGAGTGGGCAGTGCCAGCCTCCCGAACGGGCTGTCCTCGCCGATCCCCGTCGACGTGGACGACGACCGCATCACCGACGCCATCTATGCCGGCGACATGCGCGGCAACCTGTGGAAATTCGATGTGAGCGGCGGCAGTGCCGCCTCCTGGGCGGTGGCCTTTGGGGGCACGCCGCTGTTTGTGGCCACGGATCCGGTGGGCACCCCGCAACCCATCACCGCGCGGCCGGAGGTCACCAGGCACCCGGTCTCCGGGGTGGTGGTCCTGTTCGGCACCGGCAAGTACTTCGAGGAAGTGGACCGCCGGGCAACCCCGCCCCAGCAGACGCAGACCTTCTATGGCGTCTACGACGACGGTGCGGCAGTCACCGGTTCGCGCAGCGCCTTGCTGCAGCAGAGCGTGATCGCGGAAATCCCCGCCAGCGATCCCGATAATCCTTCCGCCGGAACGGCCAACCCGGTCGATGTGCGCGTCACCACTTTGCTGTCCCCTTCCCCGGCGCAAAAGGGCTGGTTTCTCGACTTGCCGACGGTTGGCGAACGACAGGTCAGTCGCCCTATCGTGCGCGATCAGCGGATAATCTTCACCACGGTGATCCCCAACGACAGCGCCTGCGTGCTCGGCGGCACCAGTTGGCTCATGGAGATGGATTCGGTCACCGGGTCGCGGTTGCCGTTCTCGCCCTTCGATCTCAATGACGACCAGCAATTTACTGCGGCCGACTATGTCGAGATCACCGTCGCCGGCGAGACGATCCTGGTACCGGTGAGCGGCAAGAAGTCGAACGAAGGGGTCATCAAGACACCGGGTATCGTTGGCGCCGGCGAGTTGGAGTACAAGTACACCAGCGGTACCACCGGCGTGATCGAGGTGACCGTGGAACCCGGCAATACCGGCAGCGGCCGCCAGTCCTGGCGCCAGTTGCAGTAGCCCGGCCAAGCAGAGGAGACGAAGACATGGAGACGAAGACATGATGAAGCCGCACACGCCGGTCCACCGCCGCTTGCCATGGGCGCTGGCGCTGGTCCTCAGCCTGGTGGCGGCACCTGCCGTGGCGGGTGACGGCCGCCACGGCGGCAGGGTCCAGGCCTATGACCGGGCTACCGGGACTCTGGTGGTCGAAGGCCGTCAGGCGCATGTCGGCCCGGCTACCAAGCTGCTGGGTTACGGCGGGGAACGCATCTCGGCCACCGATCTGGAACCCGGGGTTTCGGTCAGCTACGAAATCCGCCCCACCGGTCCCGGCAGTGTCCCCGAGATCCGCGTGCTCCAATTGCAGGTCGACTGACATGGCCGTGGTGATGGGCTGACGGGCGGGGTGCGATGATGAGAGCGATGCGTATCCCGTCGCGGCAGGCCGGGTTTTCCCTGATCGAGCTGATGGTGGTGGTAACCATCGTGGCGATTCTGGTGGCGGCCGCCTACCCGAACTATACCGACTCGGTGCGACGCAGTAACCGCTCGGATGCGCGCGCCACCTTGCTGCAGGTGGCGCAGAATCTGGAGCGTCGTTTCACGGAAAACAACACCTACGCGGGGGCCACCCTGGGCACCGCCGCCGCCACCGATGTCTGGCCCACCACGACCTCCACCGAGGCCTACTACACGATCTCGTTCTCGGTGGCTCCCTCGGCGACCGCCTATACGCTGCGGGCCGTGGCTACCGGGCCCCAGGCGAAGGACAGCGATTGCGCCACCATGACGCTGTCGCATCTGGGAGTGCGGACACCCGCAGACTGCTGGTAGAGGGGTGAAGCTGGCGGGAATGCCGCGCTGACCGGTCCGGGCGGATCGGCGCGCGGCGCCATGACCTGGCCATAACCATCCGGAGACCGCGGCGCACGGGTTGATGTGATACCGGCCGCGCGGATTTCAATCGATGCCCAGCTTCTTCAGCTTGTAGCGGATCTGGCGAAAGCTGAGCCCGAGCCGCTCGGCGGCCAGGGTCTTGTTCCAGCGCGCGGCGAGCAGGGTGCGTTCCAGCACCGCGCGCTCGATATTTTCCAGATAGGTTTCCAGATCGCCGGCCGCCAGGATGTCGGCTTCGCTCGGCAGGCTGTCGTGGGGCGCGGGCGACTGCCGGGGCCGCGTATCGCCGGGCGCGTTCGGCGCCGCCATCGGGTCCGCCGACAGGCGCAGATCCCCGGGTTCGATGCGGCGGTGTTCGCACAGGGTAGACGCCCGTTCCAGAATGTTTTCCAGTTCCCGCACATTGCCGGGAAAGCTGTATCGCTGGAGCTCGGCGAGCGCGGCCGGGCTCAGCAGCGGCGCTTCCATGCCGGTTTCGTCGCCCAGGCGGTCGAGGAAATAACTGGCGAGCGCGGGGATGTCCTGGGGGTGATCGCGCAGCGCCGGCACCACGATTTCGATGACGTTGATGCGGTAGTAGAGGTCCTGCCGAAAGCGGCCGTCGCTCAGGTCCTGTTCCAGATCGCGGTGGGTGGCGCTGAGGATACGGACATCGACATTGAGCTCGCTGCCTTCGCCGACCCGGCGAATGGCCTTTTCCTGAATGGCGCGCAGCAGCTTGACCTGCATCGGCAGCGGCAGCTCGGCGATCTCGTCGAGAAACAGGGTGCCGCCCTCGGCCATCTCGAACAGGCCGCGCTTGTCCTGGTGAGCGCCGGTGAAGCTGCCCTTGATATGGCCGAAGAATTCGCTCTCCATCAGTTCCGCGGGAATCGCGCCGCAGTTCACCGGCACGAAAGGCCGGTCGGCGCGCGGACTCTGACGGTGGATGGAGCGGGCGACGATTTCCTTGCCGCTGCCCGAGGGGCCGCGAATGCACACCGGCGCCTGGCTGCGGGCGACGCGGGCGATTTCGCGCCGCAATTTCTGGATGGACGGCGAATCGCCAATGAACTCCTGCGCGGAGCCCGGGGGCTCGCTGGCGGCGAGCGGGCTCGCGAGCTTGAGGGCGGTCTGCACCAGGGTCCGCAAGCGTTGCAGTTGAATGGGTTTGGAGACGAAATCGAAGGCCCCACGCTGCAATGCCTGTACCGCCAGATCGGTATTGCCGTAGGCGGTGATCATGGCCACCGGCAGTTCCGGGTATTTGAGCTGGATGTGGTCGATCAGGTTGAGACCGTCGCCGTCGGGCAGGCGCATATCGGTGATGCAGACCGCGAAGGACTCGGCTTTCAGCGCGCCGAAGGCTTCGTTCAGGGTCGCGGCGGTGGTGACGTCGAGGCCGAGCTGGCGCAGCGTCAGGGTGAGCAGTTCGCGGATATCGGGTTCGTCGTCGACGACAAGTGCCTTGAGCATGATCAGGTCTCGATGGTGCGTGGGCGCTGGTCGAGCACGCGATCGGGATGCCCGAAGCCGATCCGGAAGCAGGCCCCGGTGGCGAGGCCGATCTGCGGCGGGGGTCGATACTCGAGCGTGGCCCGATTCATTGTGCAGAGTTCGCGGGAAATATACAGGCCGAGACCGGTACCGGTGCGCGAGGTGGTGAAAAAGGGTTCGAACAGTCTCTGCTGTTCGATGGCACCTATACCCGTGCCGCGGTCGTGTACATCCAGCCAGGGCCGACCGCTGGCGGCATCGGTGCCGAGCTCCAGTGCCGCCCAGTGCTCGCCACTGTGCTCCGCGCTGTGCCGGACAGCGTTGTCGAGCAGGTTGATCAGCACCTGATTGAGTTGTGACGGGTCGAACTCGACGAGCAGTGCGGGACCGCGGGTATCGGCCTCGATGGCGGCGGACGGTCCGGGCCGCTGGGTGAATTCGGCGAGGAATTTCTGCAACCAGCGCTTGAGATCGAACCGCACGAGTTCGGCGGGTTTCTGGCGGGACAACTGGAGCACGTTTTCGACGATCTGATTCAGGCGCTCGGAATGCCGCACGATGATTTCCGCGAGCTGCCGTACCGAAGCGTCGGACGCGCCACGCTCGCCGAGCAGTTGCGCGGCGTGACTGATGGCGCCCAGGGGATTGCGGATTTCATGGGCGATACCGGCCGTGAGCCCACCCAGGGAGGCGAGCTTGAGCTGCTGGGCGCGCTGAGCGCTGGCGCGGTTGTCTTCCAGAAAAATCAGCGTGCGCTGGCCGTCGCGCCGGTCCAGGGAGGCGAAGCTGGCCTGGACTTCCGTACCGCCGGAGGCAAAGGTCGGCAATTGCAGCCAGGGATAGGCTTTCCAGCGCTGATGGAGTCGCATCAGCTCGGGACAGACGCCGAGAAACTGACGTGGCGCGAGCGGCCGCTGCGGCTGATGGCCGCCGAGCAGACCTACGGCCGCGGCGTTGATCAGCTCGATGCGACCGGACGGATTGACGACCAGAATGCCGGTCAGCATCCGCTGGATGATCAATTCATTGAGGTGTTGTAGTTGCGCGGCCGTGTCGGCATGTACTGCTTCGCGCCGCTGGGCGCTGCGCAGGCGGCTATTGGCGCGCTGCACGCTGATGGCGGAGGCGAACAGCAGCATGCCCAGCAGGCCGGCCGCGACCGGACCGGGTTCGCCGTTGCGGGTCAGGGCGACGGCGATTTCCTGGCCGAGCACGGCAAGGCTGGCGATGGCGGCGAGCAGCAACGCCAGACGCACGCCAAAGGCGGCGGCGCCGCAGGCGATCGTGATCAGGAGTGGGACGCCGAACCCGCTCGCGACGCCGCCGCTGGCAAAGGTAAGCGCCGCCATGCAGCCGACATCCACCACCAGATGGATGAACAGGACGCTGGGGCGGAGCGCGAAGCGACGCCACAGGGCGTGCGCCAGAAATACGGCGGAAGTGGCGATGAAGGCGTAGATGGTGCCGGACTGGATCAGTGGTTGGGTCGCGGCAAGCAGGCCGCGCGAGGTGCCGCCGAGCAGGATCGCCAGAAACAGCAGGGAGAACGTCGCCCGATAGAAGGCGTACACCCGCACCGAGCCCATGGCTTGGCTGCTGTTGTCCGCGGTGCGGTCCGTGGTCATGGCCTCCGGCCGTGGGGTTTTTGCTCGCGCCCGGATTTTAGCCGAAAATGCCCGCTTCCAGCGGAATCAGGCGCCATACCATGAACCGGCTTACAGTGGCTCTGGCTCAGCTCAATCCGCTGGTCGGCGACATCCCCGGCAATACCGCCAAGGTCGTCGCGGCGGTACGCGCCGCGCGCGACGAACTGGGCGCGCAGGTCGTGCTGTTTTCCGAACTGGTGCTGATCGGTTATCCGCCGGAAGACCTGCTGCTGCGGCCCGCGCTGCAACCGCGCATCGAGCGGGCACTGGCCGAGGTGCGGGCCGCTTGCCGCGGCATGGTCGCGGTGCTCGGCTATCCCTGGCGCGAACAGGGCAGGCTCTATAACTCGGCCGGCGTGATTCGCGACGGCGAACTGGTGGCGCGCTACGACAAGAGCTGCCTGCCCAATTATCAGGTGTTCGACGAACAGCGCTATTTCGCCGCCGGCAGCGCGCCCTGCGTGCTGGATATCGCCGGGGTACGCACCGCGGTGACGATCTGCGAGGACGTGTGGTTTCCGGAACCCACGGCAGTCGCCGCCGCGGCCGGCGCGCGCCTGATGTTGAATCTCAACGCCTCGCCCTTTCACCGGGGCAAGCAGCACAAACGTCAGGAAGTATTGGCGGCGCGGGCGCGTGAGGGCAGGCTGCCGATCGTCTATGTGAATCAGGTCGGCGGTCAGGACGAGTTGATCTTCGACGGCGGATCGCTGGTGGTGGATGCCAGGGGCACGCCCTGTTTTCAGGCGCCGCAGTTTGACGAGGGGCTCTATCCGGTGACGCTGGCGGTCGATGCCGGCGTGGTGAGCGTGCCGGCGCACTCGCTGGCGCCGCCGCTCGAACCCATCGCCTCCGTGTATCGCGCGCTGGTGGTCGGGGTGCGGGACTATGTGCAAAAAAACGGCTTCAAGGGCGTGGTGCTCGGCCTTTCCGGCGGTATCGATTCGGCCCTGACGCTGGCCATCGCGGTGGATGCCCTGGGTGCCGCGCAGGTGGAGGCGATCATGCTGCCGTTTCGCTACACCTCGCAGCTCAGCAAGGATGGCGCCCGCCAGGAGGCGGAGCGGCTCGGGGTGAGTTATCGCAGCATCGATATCGCGGGGGTGTACGACGCCTGCATGGGCGCGCTGGCGGAGGAGTTCGCGGGCCTGCCTGCGGACAAGACCGAGGAGAATCTGCAGGCCCGGGCGCGCGGCCTGCTGTTGATGGCCATCTCCAACAAGAAGGGCTATCTGGTGCTCACCACCGGCAACAAGAGCGAAATGGCGGTGGGTTACGCGACGCTCTATGGCGATATGGCGGGCGGGCTCGATGTGCTCAAGGACGTGCCCAAGGTCACGGTGTTCGAGCTGTCGCGCTACCGCAACCGCATCGCGCCGGTGATTCCCGAGGACGTGATTACGCGGCCGCCCTCGGCGGAGCTGGCGCCGGACCAGAAGGACGAGGATTCGCTGCCGCCCTATCCGGTGCTGGATCGTATCCTCGAACTCTATGTGGAGCAGGATGCGAGCGCGGCCGATATCGTCGCCGCCGGCTTCGCGGAGGAGGATGTCTATCGTGTGATCCGCATGGTGGATGTCAACGAGTACAAGCGCCGCCAGGCGCCGGTGGGTCTGCGCGTGAGCGAGCGCGCCTTCGGTCGCGACCGCCGTTATCCCATCACCAACGGCTGGCGCGCGGGCGACTGACGCCGTTCGGGAGGGGCTGATCGCGGCGGGGGCGCCGCTCCCACAAGGGCGCCGCTCCTACAACAACCGCCGGGAACCACGCCTGTTGTAGGAGGCCCGCCCCCGGGCCGATGGGTTTGCTAGCGGACTTTCAGACCCATGGTGTTTGCGATCAGGTTGCGCAGCATCTGTGAACTGCCCGCGGCGATGGTGGTGCTGCGCGCGTCCCGGTAATGGCGCTGCATGTCGTATTCCATCATGTACGAGTAGCCGCCCAGGATCTGCATCCCTTGGTTGGCCACTTCGGCAAAGGTTTCGGAGCCGAACAGCTTGGCCTGGGTGACCTCCCGCAGCGCCGGTTCCCCCTTGGCCACCTTGGCGGCGGCGCGCAGCATCAGCATTCGCGCGGCATCGACCTTGGTCTGCATGTCGGCCAACAGATGAGCGATGGCCTGGAATTCGCCGATCGGGCGGCCGAACTGCTTGCGCTCCCTGGCGTATTCCAGGGCTTCGTCCACCACGGTCTGGGCATTGCCGACATAGCCGGCCGAAGTGACGATACGTTCGAACAGCAGTCCCGACAGCATGCAGTTCCAACCGCCATTAACGGCACCGATACGCTGGGCGTCGCCGATCCGCACATTGTCGAAAAAGACCTCGTTCAGGCCCAGCATTCTGGCGCCGAAGGTGCGCAGCCGGCGCAGGGTGACCCCGGGTGTGTCGTTGGGTACCAGAAAGGCGGTGATGCCTTTTTGATAGGGGGCCTGGAGATCGGTCTTGCAGTAGAGGGTAATGACATTGTTCTTGGCGTCCGCCGCGGTGGAAAACACTTTCTGGCCGTTGATGACCCAGTGATCGCCATCGCGGACCGCCAGGGTGCGCATGTTGCCGGCGTCGGACCCTGCGTCGGGCTCGGTCATCGAGATCGACATGCGGATTTCGCCCCGAATGAGCCGGGGCAGCCAGGCCGCCTTCTGCTGTTCGCTGCCGTTGTTGAGCAGCGACAGGCCGCTGAACACCGACAGGCCGTAGGCTTCGAGGAAGCTGTACGCCTTGCGTCCCAGTTCCTCGCCGACCAGCGCCATGTCGACGACATTGCCGCCGAAACCGCCACAGTCTTCCGGAAACGGCAGGCCGATCAGCCCCATGTCCACCCAGGTCTGGTAAACCTCATAGGGATAGTGGCCGTTTTCGTCGTGCTCCCGGATGTACTCGGGGGTAGCGGTGGCATCCATCATGCGGCGCAGGTTGTCGAGCAGTATCCGCTGCTCCTCGGTGCAATCGAAGTTCATGGTCGGGTTCCGGGAAGTTGTCGGAGCGGGTGGGGAAAGGCGTGCTGATTCAAGAATAACAGTCGCCGCTCGCGCGGGCACAGGAGCCGGTGGAGGGAATTATCGGATGCGCCGCTGCGCAGCTTGTCCGACCTGCGGGATGGGCTGGGGATGGCCCCTGTAGGAGGCCCGCCCCCGGGCCGATGGGTTTCGCGCGGCATCGGGGTGATCGCGGCGAGGGCGCCGCTCCTACAACCCCCGGGAACCATGCCTGTTGTAGGAGGCCCGCCCCCGGACCGATTCGGTGGGTTCGGCATCCGGGGCAAATCGCGGCGAGGGCGCCGCTCCCACAAGGGCGCCGCTCCCACAAGGGCAGGCGCCGCCCCCACAAGGGCGCCGCTCCCACAAGAGCGATCGCCGCCGGTCCTCCGGGGCACCGGCGGCGTCAGGCCGGCGTTTCGGTTTCCGGTTCCAGCGCCAGCGCGAGCCCGGACCCGTTGGCAATGGCAGCGCCTTCCGGTGCGTCGAGCTGAATCCTCAGGCGCAGGTTGTTTACCGAATCGGCGTTCTGCAGCGCTTCCTGAAGCGAGATTTTTCCGTCCTGATAAAGTTGGTAAAGGGCGCTGTCGAAAGTGCGCATGCCCTGGGTTTCGGACTTCGTCATGACTTCCTTGATTTCATCCACTTTCCCGTTCTTGATCAGATCGCTTACCCGCGGTGTGCCCAGCAGGATCTCGATGGCGGCGGCGCGTTTGCCGTCGACGGTGGGAATCAGGCGCTGCGAGACGATCCCGCGCAGATTCAGCGACAAATCCAGAAACAGTTGCTTGTGCCGGTCTTCGGGAAAGAAATTGATGATGCGGTCGAGGGCCTGGTTGGCATTGTTGGCGTGCAGGGTGGACAGGCACAGGTGTCCGGTCTCGGCGAAAGCGAGCGCGTGTTCCATGGTCTCGCGGCTGCGGATCTCGCCGATCAGGATCACGTCCGGGGCCTGGCGCAAGGTGTTCTGCAAGGCATCTTCGTAGCTGTCGGTGTCGATGCCGACCTCGCGCTGATTGACGATGCTGCGCTTGTGGCGATGCACGAACTCGACCGGATCCTCGATGGTGATGATGTGGCCGGCGGAGTTGGTATTGCGGAAGTCGATCAGCGAGGCGAGTGAAGTGGACTTGCCGGAACCGGTGCCGCCCACAAACAGCACCAGGCCGCGCTTCTGCATCGCCAGCTTGGGCAGGGTTTCGGGCAGACCCAGGCTGCGGTAATCGGGGATCTCGGTCTTGATGGTGCGGATCACCATCGCCACCTGGCCGCGCTGCTTGAAGATGTTGACCCGAAAGCGGCCGATGCCGGACTCGGAAATAGCCAGATTCATTTCCGGCCGGCGCTCGAATTCGGCTTTTTGCTCCGCATCCATCAGGGTATTGGCGAGCGCCTGTACCACTCCCGGCGACAGCGGTTCGGTGGCGATGGGGGTGAGCTTGCCCGACACTTTCATGCTGGGTGGAGCGCCGGTGGAAAAATAGAGATCCGAGCCGTCCTGCTCGACGACGATTTTCAGATAGTGCTGTAACTCCACCGCTGGACTCCCACGCAGTTTCCGGCTCGCGCGCAAGGTAGCAAAGCGGTCGCATCCTGGGCTTGAACCGGTTCACACAATGCCGTGCGCCGGGGACGGGCGGGCGATTGGGGAGACGAGCTGCGCCGGCGGCGGTAGGGGCTCGACGCGGGTGAAATGCCGGTTGCAAAGTGCAACCCGGCGAGGCGGGCGGATCGCCCCGGGCGCGCGGGCCTCAGTCCGCGTCGGGCTCGAAGCGCGCCAGTTCGGCGCCGCCGTCCACCAGATCGCCGACCGCGTAGAAGATTTCCGCCACCACGCCGTCCGCGGGCGCGCGGATGCTGTGTTCCATTTTCATCGCTTCCATGATCAGGATCGGATCGCCCTTGACGACCCGCGCGCCGGCTGCCACGCGCAGCGCGGTGACGGTGCCGTTCATGGGGGCGGTGAGCCCGCCGGTGGCGTCCTCTTCACTGGCGCTGGCATCGGTCCGCACTTCGTTGAAGTGCAGCGCGCCGTCGCGGGTGAACAGGCTGTAACCGCCGTCGTGGGCCGTCACGGTGACGAGCTGGCGATGGCCGTCGAGGTTGGCGTGCAGCTCGCTGCCGCGCAGCGTACCCGCAATCACCGCGCGCCCCAGATCGCTGTGCAGATGGTGCTGGTCGCCACTGGCAGTGGCCGTGAACAGGATCTCGCGACCGTCGATCCGCAAATGAAACTGTTGCACGGGCGCGTCATTGCAGCGCCAGCCGTGGGCGCTGTGCCAGGGCGACCAGGGATCGGGCGTGGCGGCGGCGAATTCGCCGGCGGCCTGTTCGCGCCGCAACAGCAGGTAGAGCACGGCGAGCGCGGCCAGTCTGGCGTCGGTGTCGGGGTTGCGCGCGAAGATGGCGTCGCGGTGCCGCTCGATGAAGCCGGTGTCGAGTTCGGCGGCGCGAAATGCCGGCGTTGTGATCAGGTTGTAGAGAAACTCGATATTGGTGACGGTGCCGGCGATGCGGTAGTCGCGCAGGGCACGCGCGAGCCGCGCGAGCGCGCGGTCGCGGTCCTCGTCCCGGACGATCAGCTTGGCGATCATGGGATCGTAGTGGACGCTGATGCTGTCGCCCTGGAGCACGCCGGTATCGACGCGCACATGGTCCGACTCTTCGGGCGGCTGCAGGAACGCCAGGGTGCCGGTGGCGGGCAGAAAATCGTGGTCGGCATCCTCGGCGTAGATCCGCGCCTCGAAGGCGTGGCCGCGGATTTCGAGCTGATCCTGCCTCAACGGCAGCGGCTCTCCAGAGGCAACCCGCAACTGCCACTCCACCAGATCCTGCCCGGTGATCATTTCGGTCACCGGATGCTCGACCTGAAGCCGGGTGTTCATCTCCATGAAGTAGAAGGCATCGTCGGTGTCGAGCAAAAACTCCACCGTGCCCGCGCCCTCGTAGCCGATGGCGCGCGCGGCGGTGACGGCGGCCTCGCCCATCTGCGCCCGCACGATGGGGGAGAGCCCGGGCGCCGGCGCCTCCTCGATCACTTTCTGATGGCGGCGCTGCACCGAGCAGTCGCGCTCGAACAGGTAGACCGCCGCGCCCTGGCTGTCGCAGAACACCTGGATTTCCACATGGCGCGGGCGGGTCAGGTATTTCTCCACCAGCATGGCGTCGTCGCCGAAGCTGTTTTTGGCCTCGCGCCGCGCCGCGGCCAGCGCCGCGCTGAACTCGCCGGCGCTCGTCACCACCCGCATGCCCTTGCCGCCACCGCCGGCGGTGGCCTTGAGCAGCACCGGATAGCCCATGGCATCGGCGGCGCCGCGCAGGGCGGCCTCGTCCTGCGCCTCGCCGTGGTAGCCGGGCACCAGGGGCACGCCGGCGGTTTCCATCAGGCGCTTGGCGGCGGACTTGGAGCCCATGGCGGCGATCGCCTCCGGGGGTGGGCCGATGAAGACGATCCCGGCCTGGCGGCAGGCGGCGGCGAAGGCGGCATTCTCGGACAGAAAGCCGTAACCCGGATGAATCGCCTGGGCGCCGGTGCGGTGCGCCGCGTCGAGGATGGCGTCGATCTTCAGATAGGAGTCCCGCGCCGGCGCGGGGCCGATGGGCACCGCCTCGTCCGCGAGTGCCACATGCAGTGCGTGCCGGTCGGCCTCGGAGTAGACCGCGACCGTGTGGATGCCGAGCCGGCGCGCGGTGCGGATCACCCGGCAGGCGATCTCGCCGCGATTCGCAATCAGGATTTTGTCGAACATGGGAGCTCGCCTTGCCAGTAAGCGGGGCTGCGCCGGCGGCGGCAGCCGGGTGGGGTCACATGCGGAACACGCCGAAGCGCGACTCGCCGATGGGACGGTTCAGGGCCGCGGAAATGCCGAGTCCGAGCACGGTGCGGCTTTCCGCCGGGTCGATGATGCCGTCGTCCCAGATGCGCGCCGAGGCGAAGTAGGGATGGCCCTGGCGGTCGTAGAGCTCGACGGTGGGCTTCTTGAAGGCCGCTTCGTCTTCGGCGCTCCAGGTCTCGCCGCGCGCTTCGAGTTGTTCGCGCTTGACCTGCGCCAGCACACCTGCGGCCTGTTCGCCGCCCATCACCGAGATGCGCGCATTGGGCCACATGAACAGCAGGCGCGGATCGTAGGAGCGGCCGCACATGCCGTAATTGCCGGCCCCGAAGGAGCCGCCGATGATGAGGGTGAACTTGGGCACCTGGGCGCAGGCCACGGCGGTGACCAGCTTGGCGCCGTGCTTGGCGATGCCGCCGGCCTCGTACTGGCGGCCGACCATGAAGCCGGTGATGTTCTGCAAGAACACCAGCGGGATCTTGCGCTGTGCGCACAGCTCGATGAAGTGCGCGCCTTTCTGTGCCGATTCGCTGAACAGGATGCCGTTGTTGCCCAGGATGCCCACTGGATAGCCGTGAATGCGCGCGAAGCCGCACACCAATGTGGTGCCGAACAGGGCCTTGAATTCGTGGAAGTCGGAGTCGTCGACGATGCGGGCGATCACCTCGCGCACGTCGTAGGGATGGCGCGGATCGCGGGGCACGATGCCGTGGATCTCCGCCGGGTCGTAGCGCGGCGGGGCGGGCGGGCGCAGGTCCATGGTCACCGGCTTGACGCGATTGAGCCGCGCCACCGCCTGCCGCGCCAGTTGCAACGCGTGGCGGTCGTCGCGGGCGTAGTGGTCGGTAACGCCCGAGGTGCGGCAGTGGACGTCGGCGCCGCCCAGTTCCTCGGCGCTGACGATCTCGCCGGTGGCGGCGCGCACCAGCGGCGGACCACCGAGAAAAATCGTGCCCTGCTGGCGGACGATGATGGATTCATCCGCCATCGCCGGCAGATAGGCGCCGCCCGCGGTGCAGGAGCCCATCACCACCGCGATCTGCGGAATGCCTTTCGACGACATCACGGCTTCGTTGAAAAAGCTGCGGCCGAAGTGGTTGCGGTCGGGAAAGACCTGCGCCTGCATGGGCAGGAAGGCGCCGCCGGAATCCACCAGGTAGATGCAGGGCAGGTGGTTTTCCTCGGCGATGGCCTGGGCGCGCAACTGCTTGGTGACGGTGAGCGGGTAGTAGGTGCCGCCCTTGACGGTGGCGTCGTTGCAGATGATCACGCACTCCTGGCCGGAGACCCGGCCGATGCCGGTGACGATGCCGGCGCCCGGCACGAAATCGTCGTACACCTCCCAGGCCGCGAACTGGGAGAACTCCAGAAAGGGCGCGCCCGGATCGAGCAACTCTTGCACCCGGTCGCGGGGCAGCAGCTTGCCGCGCGCGACATGGCGCTCGCGGGACTTCTCGCCGCCGCCCAGCTTGATCAGCTCGACCTTGGCGCGCAGATCGGCGAGCTGCGCCTGCATGTGGGTCTGGTTCTCGACGAACTCGGCGCCGCGGGTGTTGATCTTGGACTGGAGAATGGCCATGGAGTCTCAGGCGTCGCGTTGCAGGATCTTGGGGAAGGTGGCGCGGTGAAAGCCATCGTAGGCGGCATTGTTGCGCTGCGCGCGCTGGATCTTGCGGCCGAGCGGCGAGCTCAGGCACAGCGAACTGCCGCCGTCGACCCGCAGCGTGGTGCCATTGACGTAGCTGGCGCCTGCGGTCAGCAGAAAACATACCGCCGAGCTGACTTCGGACTCGGTGCCGACCCGATTCAGCGGCACCGACTCGGGGAAGTGGGGGATGCATTCGAGCATCTCCGGATCTTCATAGGTATCGAGTCCGGAGGAGGCGAGATAGCCCGGCGCCACCGCGTTCACGCGCACCCCGGCGTAGGCCCATTCCACCGCCATGGTCATGGTGAGGTTCTCCATGCCGGCGCGGGCGGCGCCCGAGTGCGCCATGCGCGGCATACCGCCGAAGTAGTCGGCGGTGATGTTGACGATGGCGCCGCCGTGTTCCTTCATCGAGCGCAGGAACACCGCTTTCGACACCAGAAAGCCGCCCAGCAGGTTGGTGCGCACCACGGCCAGAAAACCGTTGGCCGAGATGTTTTCCAGGTCGGAGGGAAACTGGCCGCCGGCATTGTTGACCAGGCCGTGAATGGGGCCGTGGTCGGCGACGAAGCGTTCGATCAGGGTGTTGACGGCGGCGTCGTCGCGGATGTCGGCGCAGCCGTAGTCGCACACCGCCCCCGGGTTGTCGCTCTCGATTTCGGCCTTGACGGTCGCCAGTTTTGCTTCGGTGCGGCCCATCATCAGGATGTTGGCGCCGAGCGCCGCCAGTTCATGGGCGATGCAGCGACCGAAGCCGCTGCCGGCGCCGGTCACCAGCATCGTCTTGCCGGCGAAGATTCCCGGTTTGAACACCGAGTTGTAGGACATGGGCAACTCCCCCCTTGGGCACACTCGTGCGTGCGTCTGTTGTGTTGACCTGCGTTCCCGCGGTCAGCGTGTCTCGGCGAACAGCTCCCGCCCCACCAGCATACGGCGAATTTCCGAGGTGCCGGCGCCGATCTCGTACAGCTTGGCGTCGCGCAACAGACGCCCGGTGGGATATTCGTTGATGTAGCCGTTGCCGCCCAGGCACTGGATCGCCTGCAGTGCCATCTGGGTGGCGCGCTCGGCGGTGTAGAGAATCACCGCGGCGGCGTCCTTGCGCGAATCCTCGCCGCGATCACAGGCCTTGGCGACCGCGTACAGGTAGGCGCGCGAGGTGTTGATATCCACGTACATGTCGGCGACCTTGCCCTGCATGAGCTGGAATTCACCGATCGCCTGGCCGAACTGTTTGCGGTCGTGGAGGTAGGGCAGGACGATGTCCAGGCAGGCCTGCATGATGCCCACCGGGCCGCCGGACAGCACGGTGCGCTCGTAGTCGAGGCCCGACATCAGTACCCGCACGCCTTCGTTTTCCTTGCCGAGGATGTTTTCCGCCGGCACTTCGCAATCCGCGAACACCAGTTCGCCGGTGTTGGAGCCGCGCATGCCCAGCTTGTCGAGTTTCTGCGCACGGCTGAACCCCGGGTAATCGCGCTCGACGATAAAGGCGGTGATGCCCTTGGGCCCGGCATCGGGACGCGTCTTGGCGTAGATCACATAGACGTTGGCGTCGGGGCCGTTGGTGATCCACATCTTGTTGCCGTTGAGGATATAGCGGTCGCCCTTCTTGTCGGCGCGCAGTTTCATGCCCACCACGTCGGAGCCGGCGCCGGGCTCGCTCATCGCCAGCGCGCCGATGTGTTCGCCGGAGCACAGCCTGGGCAGGTGCTTCGCCTTCTGCTCCGCGCTGCCGTTCTTGCGGATCTGGTTGACGCAGAGATTGGAGTGGGCGGCGTAGGAGAGGCCCACCGCCGCCGAGGCGCGGGAGATTTCTTCCAGCGCCACCACATGAGCCAGATAGCCCATGTCGGTGCCGCCATATTCTTCCTCGACCGTGATCCCGAGCAGACCCATGGCGCCGAATTTGCGCCACAGATCGGCGGGAAAGTCGTTGGCCTGGTCGATGGCCTCGGCGCGCGGGGCGATCTCGTTGCGCGCGAAGCGATGGACCGCATCGCGCAGTTGATCGACATCGGTGCCCAGATCGAAGTTGAGGCTTTTAAAGGCAGTGTTCATGGTGGTCCCGCGCGGATCAGGCGCGGGACTATAGCGAAGCGCGGGCGGGCGGGCAATTTGTCGGCCAGGCTTGTGGGAGCGGCGCCCTCGCCGCGATCGACCCCGGTGCCACATTCCACCCATCGGCCCGGGGGCGGGCCTCCTACAACGGGTGTGGTTCCCGGCGGTTGTAGGAGCGGCGCCCTCGCCGCGATCGACCCCGTGGTTCCCGCGGTTGTAGGAGCGGCGCCCCCGCCGCGATCAACCCTTGGCGGCGTCAGCGGCGGCCCGTGGGTCGGGGTTGCACCGTCCAGTGGGTCATCATGCCCGCGGTCATGTGGTCGCCGACGTGGCAGTGGTACAGCCAGGTGCCCGGATTGTCGGCGACCATGTCGACCGAGACCATGGAGGCGGGGAGCAGCTCGACGACGTCGGTGCGGCGGCCGTGCTCCAGCACGGTTTCGCCATGCCAGTGGGCGGTGTGCAGGTCCACCTCCGAGCCCAGCGCCACCAGATGCCAGCGCACGCGCTCGCCCTGCACCGCTTCGAGACCCTGCAGGTTGCCGAAGATGTAGCCGTTCATGGCGTGCTTGAGGCCGCCTTCGGCGCCGTCCTCCTCGTCGAACACCATGAACAGGGTGGTGAAATCGCGATCGACATCCCGGGGACGGGGATCCTGTCGCGATCTGGCGAAGCCCCGGCGGGTCACCACGAGGGTGCCGATCAGGCCCTGGTAGATGTCGTCGACGTGATCCACGTGGGAGTGATACAGCCAGACGATCGAGGATGGATCGGCGGGGCCGGGGCCGGCTTCCCGGTCTACCTCCCAGGTGTAGGTGTAGCTCTCCCCCGGGGCGATGCTTGCGCCGGCGCCGCGGTGGTCGGCGCCGTCGTTGTCCTCGTCGTAGCTCAGGCCGTGGGGGTGCATGGAAAACGGGCGGTCGGCATCGTTGCGAAAGTGCACCTTCAGGGTGTCGCCTACCTCGGCGCGCAGCTCGGGCCCGAGGATGCCCCGCCAGGCGGGCTGCTCGACCGGGATCCGGTAGGTGCCATCGGTGTAGCCCACATACCGGTACTTGGGATAGCTGAGACGCTCGCCCCAGGGCCCCATGTCGGCGCCCGGATGCAGCAGGTTTCCCGCCGGCGCGTAGTCCCAGGTGACCGGCTCGGCGGCGACCCAGTACTCCCGCACCTGACCCGCACCCGCGGTGGGTGGCAGGGTGGCGATCAGCAGGAACAGCGCGACGCGGAACATCTTCTTCATCAGGTCGATCCTCTGGAGTCGGTGAACAGTATGGGCGGCGATTGTAGAGGCGCTCTTGATCTGCATCAAATGATAATTGTTTGCATTAACATTTAGTGATGCTTAGACTCCCCCGCCAGCACCGTCCCGGGGTTGCCGACCCCGGCGGTTCGCCAGGCTTTTTGCAATCACACCAACACAACCTTGAGGAAGATCGACATGAAGAAATCCCTACTGGCCGCCGCGGTGGCGGCGGCACTTGCGGCCCCGGGACTGGTGGCCGCACCGGCGGCCACTACCGAGCCGACCATGGCGGAAGTGCTGCGCCTGCTCCAGCAACAGCAGGCGGAGATCGAAGCGCTGAAGGCTCAGTTGCGCCAGACCGACACCAAGGTCGCCGAAACCGCAACAGCGGTGGAAGCCACCGCCAGCGCCGTCGAAACCGCAACCGAACGGAGCGAGAGCTATGCGAAAGTCGCCGACTGGGCCGAGCGCACCCAGATCGGCGGCTATGGCGAAATCCACTACAACAACAAGGAAAACGGCAAGACCGACGAGATCGACGCGCACCGCTTCGTGATGTACCTGGGCCACGATTTCAACGACAAGGTACGGTTTTTTTCCGAGGTAGAACTCGAGCACTCGCTGTCGGGCGAGGGCAAGCCCGGCGAGGTGGAGCTCGAACAGGCCTATGTGGAGTGGGATTACGCCGACCATCACAGCGCCACGTTCGGCCTGTTTCTGGTGCCCATCGGCATCCTCAACGAGACCCACGAGCCCACTACCTTCTACGGGGTGGAACGCAACAGCGTGGAGAGCCGTATCATTCCTTCGACCTGGTGGGAGTCCGGGGTGATGCTGGGCGGCGAGATCGCGCCGGGCCTGCGCTACGATGTGGCCGCGCACAGCGGCCTGGAAGCCGACGTCTTCGACATCCGCAAAGGACGGCAGAAGTCTGCGGAGGCCACCGCCGAGGAATTCGCCTACACCGGTCGTCTCAAGTACACCGGCATCGCCGGGCTGGAACTGGCCGCCGCGATCGACTATCAGGAGGACCTGCTGCAGGGCCAGGTCGCCGGCGCCGACACCGCCAGCGGGCTGCTCTACGAGACTCACGCCGCCTACCAGGCCGGGCCGTTCGGGCTACGCGCCCTCTATGCCCAGTGGGACATCGACGGCGATGAGGCGCAAGCCGCCGGCCGCGACGAGCAGAAGGGCTGGTATGTGGAGCCCTCCTGGCGCTTGACGCCCAAGCTCGGGGTTTTCGCGCGCTTCAGCGAATGGGATACCCAGGCAGGTGACAGCGCCGACAGCGAAGTGGAACAATTCGACATTGGATTCAACTACTGGCTGGTGGAGAACGTGGTACTCAAGGCGGACTGGGCCGATCAGCAAAACGGTACCGGCGACAGCTTCAACCTGGGCCTCGGCTGGAACTTCTGATCCCTTGTCGTCGCGTCGCTCTCCGACCGGCAAACCGGCAGCAGGACCCTGGGCGCTGGTCGTTGCGGTCCTGCTGCTGGCGTGGCCCCTGGCGGGTGGGGCGCGCGGGGTCTACCTGACCGCGGAGGAATTCCTGGCCCAGGCGTTTGGCTCCGTCGCGCCGCAGCCCGCCACCCTGTGGCTGTCGGATGACGTCAAGCGCCGGGCCGCGGCAATCCTCGACCACCCGCCCACGCAACTGCGCGTGCGCTACTGGCGCGCCGGCGGGCGCACGGCCTGGATTCTCGACGAGATCGGCAAGACGCACCCCATCACCATCGGGGTGGTGGTGGAGCGGGGCGCCGTTGCGGACATCTGCGTGCTGGAGTTTCGCGAGAGTCGCGGCGACGAGGTGCGCCTGCCGTTCTTTACCGGTCAGTTCCGCGGCGTCGGGCTGCGGCCGGACGCCGGGCGCAGGCTTGATCGCGCCATCGACGGCATCACCGGGGCCACCCTCTCGGTGCGCGCGATGGAGCGGGTGGCGCGGCTCGCGCTCTATTTTCACGGGCAGGTTGCTCCCGAGGCATCGGGGTCGGTTTCACATGCGGGTAACGCGGAATGAATCTTCCCGGGCAGGGCGATGAAAAAAGTCAGAACGGCACGCTCAAGCGCTGGCACCGGCGCATGGGCGTGGCGGCGGCGCTGTTTGTGATCCTGCTCGCGTTCAGCGGGTTTGCCCTCAATCATCCCGGGCTGCTGGAGCTGGATCGACTGGTGGTGCGCTCGCCGCTGGTGCTCGGCTGGTATGGCATCGAACTGCCCGATGCCATCGACGGCTTTGCCGTTGGCGAGCACTGGCTGAGTCAGGTGGGCGGCAAACTGTTCCTCGATACGGCGGCGCTCGCGAGCTGCCGTGGCGAGCTGGTGGGCGCCGCGGAAATCGGCGCGGAAATGGCCGTCGCCTGTCAGGGCGAGCTGCTGCTGTTCTCTGCCGCGGGCGAGCTGCTGGACCGGATCGATGCGACCTACCGCTTGCCGGTGCCGGTAGAGGCCCTGGGCGCGCGGGACGGTCAATTGCTGCTGCGGGGCCGCGGCAAGGCGTTTCTGGTGGAGCCCGAGGCGCCAGCCTTTACGGCGCTGAGCGGCGCCGAGCCCGCCTGGTCGGTGGCTGCGCCGCTGACTCCGGCGCTGGTGGAGCGGCTCGCGCCCCAGGCTGCCGGCGACGCGATCACCCTCGAGCGGCTGGTCCAGGATATTCACAGTGGCCGCATTCTGGGGCGCTGGGGGGTGTACTGGATGGATGGCGCGGCGGTGCTGATGGTGCTGCTTGCATTGACCGGGTTGAAGGCCTGGAGACGCGAACAGCGCTAGCAGCTTGTCGACAAGCCGCTGCGGCAGCCATCTGCTTCGTTGCGTGGTGCTCGCTCCCTCGCCCATCTATCGGATATGTCCCGGTCGCAGCGCGCCTCGCATCTGGCCGCCTCGCGACGTTTTTCAACGAGGTGCTCGACTTCAGTTGTTTTCGTCGCGCAGTTGCAGATCGATGCTGCCGTCGTCCCCGACCTGCACCCACACCGACATCGGACGGCAGCAGACCGGGCAGTCTTCGATGTAGGACTGTTCTTCGATGGAGCAATCCACCACCAGTTCGATGGCTTCACCGCAGTAGGGGCAGTCGGTGGTGGCGCAGTCGGTCGGGTTCATGGACGGGGCAGGGCGGGCACGGGCCCAGCAGTATAAATTGAACCGGCGCAGGTCCTGCGTTTAAATGGTCGCCCTTCACCCACTCGCCCCTCAGCAGGAGTCTAGCCATGGCGGAAGCCTATATCGTCGGTGCCCTGCGCACCGCTACCGGTCGTAACCGCGGCCGCCTGAGCAAAATCCACCCGGTTGACCTCGGCGCCATGCTGGTGGACGGTCTGCTCGACCAGGTCGGTATCGATCCGCTCAAGGTCGATGACCTGATTTTCGGCTGTGTATCCCAGTACGGCGCGCAGACCGGCAACGTCGCGCGCAACGTCGCCCTGTCGTCGCGCCTCGGCGAGGCGGTGCCCGGCACCACGGTGGACCGTCAGTGCGGTTCGGCCCAACAGGCGATTCACTTCGCCGCCCAGGCGGTGATGTCCGGCACCCAGGACGTGGTGATCGCCGGCGGCGTCGAATCCATGTCGCAGGTGCCGATGTTTTCCGCGGTTGACGACGCCGCCGAAAAAGGCCGGGGCAAACCCAAGGGCGCGCGCCTCGAAGAGCGCTATCCCGGCATCGAATTCAGCCAGTTCATGGGCGCCGAACTGCTCGCCAAGAAATACGGCGTCACCCGCGAGGAACTCGACGATTTCGGCTATGCCAGCCACATGAAGGCCACCGAAGCGACCGCGAATGGCAAGTTCCGTCAGGAAATCCTGCCGCTGGAACTCACCCTGGAAGACGGCCGCATGGTGATTCACGACGCCGACGAGGGTATTCGTCCCAACGCGAATCGCGACGCGATGAAAACCCTGGAGCCACTGGCGCCGGGCGGCGTGATCACGGCGGGCACGGCGAGCCAGATCAGCGATGGCGCGGCGGCCGTGATGGTGGCCAACGCAGCGGCCGTGGAAAAATACGGCCTCAAGCCGCGCGCCCGCATTTGTGCCCTCGCGGTGATCGGTTCGGACCCGGTGATCATGCTGGAAGGGCCGATTCCCGCCACCCAAAAGGCGCTGGAGCGTGCCGGTCTCAGCATCGACGATATCGACCTCTATGAAGTCAACGAAGCCTTCGGGTCGGTGCCCCTGGCCTGGGCCAAGGCGGTCGGCGCCGATCTCGCCAAGCTCAATGTCAACGGTGGGGCGCAGGCCAACGGCCACCCCCTGGGCTGCACCGGCGCCAAGCTGATGACCACGCTGCTCAACGAGCTGGAGCGCCGCAAGGGGCGCTACGGTCTGCTCGCGATCTGCGAGGGCGGCGGTACCGCCAACGCCACCATCATCGAGCGCCTGGACAGTTGAGACGCGGTCTCCGGGTACCGGCGAACGGCCGGCGCTCGGAGACCCGCGGATGGCCAGCATGCACAGAGCCTGCCTCGAACAACTCTTCACTGTGCGCGATTTCGTGCGCTGGGGCACCAGTCGTTTCACCGAGGCCGGACTCTGGTTCGGCCACGGCACCGACAACGCCTGGGACGAAGCCGTGGTGCTGGTGTGTGCCGCCCTGCATCTGCCCCTGCAGTCGGGCCCAAATGTGCTGGACGCGCGTCTTCTGGACAGCGAGAAGCGCCGCGTGCTCGCGTTTCTGGAACGCCGTGTCGAGGAGCGCCTGCCGGCGCCCTATATCACCGGCGAAGCCTGGTTTGCCGGGCTCAAGTTTCAGGTCGACGAGCGGGTGCTGGTGCCGCGTTCGCCCTTCGCGGAGTTGATCGAGCAGGGTTTCAGTCCCTGGCTGGCGCGTGCGCCGGAGCGCATTCTCGACCTCTGTACGGGTTCCGGTTGCATCGGCATCGCCTGTGCGCTGGCCTTTCCCGACGCCGAGGTGGATCTGGCCGACATCTCCGTCGATGCCCTGGACGTCGCCGAAGCCAATATTGCGCAGCACGAACTCGAACGCCGGGTGCGCACGGTCGAGACCGATCTGTGCGACGGTCTGGAAGAAACCTACGACCTGATCGTCTGCAATCCGCCCTATGTGGATGTCGACGACTATGCCGCGATGCCGGACGAATACCACAGCGAGCCCGCGCTGGCCCTCGCCGCCGGTCCCGACGGGCTGGACCTGGTGCGCCGGTTGTTGCGGGAGGCGCCCGACTGGTTGCAGGACGATGGTCTGCTGTTCGTCGAAGTCGGCAACTCCGCGCTGGCGCTGGAGGAACGCTATCCGGAGATCCCGTTCACCTGGGTCGAGCTGGAGCGCGGCGGCGACGGCATCTTTGTCCTGACCCGGGACGAGCTGCTGGCGGCGCAGGAATTTCTTGATTAGGGATAGCCACTCTTCGACAGGCTCGGGGTAAGCGGCACTGGATTGGGTCGCGCGACTTGCCCAGCGGGGATGCAGCGCCACCTATAATGCGTAATGAATGCGTAATGCGCGTTCCCGAATACCACTCCATCCGCACGGGAGTCTGGCGTGTCCGGCAATACCATCGGCAAACTGTTCACGGTTACCACCTTCGGCGAGAGCCACGGCCCGGCGCTCGGCTGCGTGGTCGATGGCTGCCCGCCCGGTCTTGCGCTCACCGAAGCCGATTTGCAGCCTGACCTGGACCGGCGCAAACCCGGGCAGTCGCGCTACACGACCCAGCGCCGCGAGAAGGATCGCGTCCGCATCCTGTCCGGTGTCTTCGAGGGCGTCACCACCGGCACTCCGATCGGCCTGCTGATCGAGAACACCGACCAGCGATCGAAGGATTACAGTGCGATCCAGCAGTCGTTCCGGCCCGCCCATGCGGACTACACCTATTTCCAGAAATACGGCATCCGCGACCACCGCGGCGGCGGCCGCGCCTCGGCGCGGGAAACCGCGATGCGCGTCGCGGCCGGTGGCATCGCCCGGAAATACCTGCGCGAGCGCTACGGTGTCGAAGTGCGCGGCTATCTGAGCCGCCTGGGACCGTTCACGGTCGGCGCGGTCGACTGGAATGAAATCGACAACAACCCGTTCTTCTGTCCCGACGCGGCGCTGGTGCCCGAACTGGAAGCCTTCATGCAGGCCCTGGTGAAGGACGGCGATTCCATCGGCGCGGAGATCGCCGTGCAAGCTACCGGCGTGCCGCCCGGTTGGGGCGAACCGGTGTTCGACAAGCTCGATGCCGCCATCGCGGGCGCCATGATGAGCATCAATGCGGTCAAGGGCGTGGCCATCGGCGACGGTTTCGAGGTGGTGGCGCAAAGGGGCACCGAGCATCGCGACGAGATGACGCCGGCCGGGTTTCTGTCGAATCACGCCGGCGGCGTGCTGGGCGGCATTTCGAGCGGCCAGGACATCCTGGTGCGGCTCGCGCTCAAGCCCACGTCCAGCCTGCGCCTCCCCGGGCGCGGGGTGGATACGGCGGGCCGCGAGGTCGAGGTGGTGACGACCGGCCGTCACGATCCCTGCGTCGGTATCCGCGCGACGCCCATCGCCGAAGCCATGCTGGCCCTGGTGCTGATGGACCACGCCCTGCGCCACCGCGGTCAGAATCAGGATGTCGCGTCCGGGCTGCCGCCGCTGGGCGCTCGGGACTCCGGACGCTGATTGAGCACCCCCGGAACCAGCGACCCGATTCCGTACTGGCGGCTTTCCGGGTTCTATTTCTTCTACTTTGCGCTGCTGGGCGGGCTGTACCCGTACTGGCCGCTGTATCTGCGCGGGCTGGGTTTTACGGCGGAACAGATCGGCGCGCTGCTGGCGATTCCCCTGGTCACCAAGGTGGTCGCTCCCAATCTGTGGAGCTGGCTGGGCGACTGGAGCGGGCGGCGGCTGGGCATCATCCGCCTGGGTTCGCTGCTCGCGTTGCTGTGTTTTCTGGGTATCTTCGCCGGCACCAGCCTGCCCTGGCTGGTGCTGGTACTGGCCGGCTACAGCTTTTTCTGGAACGCCGTGCTGCCGCAGCACGAAGTCATCACCCTCGGTTTTCTGGGCGCGCAGCCGGAACGCTACAGCCGGATCCGGCTCTGGGGCTCGATCGGTTTCATCGCCGCCGTGGTGGGTGTGGGTTTCTGGTTCGAGACCTGGGGCATCGGCTGGTTTCCGGTCGCCGGATCCGTGCTGCTGGCGATCATTCTGGCGAGCAGCCTGATGATTCCCCGACCGGCTACTGGCGTCCGCGAGCGCTATCGGCAGCCGTTACGGGCCGCCGCGCGGCAGCCGGCGGTGCTCGCCTTTCTCGCCGCCGGGCTGCTGTTGCAGGTCGCGCACGGTGCCTACTACAGCTTCATCAGTATCCACCTGGAAGCCCTGGGCTACAGCCGGTCCGCCATCGGCGTGCTGTGGTCGGTGGGGGTGGTGGCGGAAATCCTGGTGTTCGTGGTGATGCACCGGGTGCTGTTGCGCTTTGGAGTGCGCACCCTGCTGCTGGCGAGCCTGCTGCTCGCGGCCCTGCGCTGGTGGCTGATCGGCAACTGGAGCCAGTCGCTGTGGCTGCTGGTCGCCGCCCAGTCGCTGCACGCGTTCAGCTTCGGCACCTTCCACGCCGCCGGGGTCGAAACCATCCGTCGGCTGTTCGGACCCGGCGCCCAGGGCGGCGGTCAGGCGCTGTACGGCGCGGTGAGTTTCGGCCTCGGCGGCGCTATCGGTTCCTGGCTCGCCGGCCGCTTCTGGCATCTCGGGGCGACGCTGGTGTTCGATGTGGCCGCACTGGCCTGTGTGGTGGCGGCGCTGATCGCCTGGTATGGATTTCGCGATCGGCGCCTGCGCGATTGACGGGCACTCAACCCGGATCGAGTTGCTTCAGGCGCCGGTGACGGCGCGGTGAATGGCGCGCTGGAAATGCGCGAGCGACGGTTCGTTGCGGCCGATCAATACTTCTTTCATCGCGCCCGACTGATAACCCCGCTCCATGTCGATCTGCATGGCGATGTCTTCGCCGTCCACGGTGCGGATCGCCAGATCGACGTTGGCTTCCCAGTATTTGCGCGCCTTGTCGGTAACGGGAGGTTCCGGCACATAGCAATCGAAATAGACCAGGCAATGATCCGGGCGGTCCCGGGACGGAAACAGGCGCCAGGTCTCCACATGATCGGCCTGCATCACGAAGACTGTGTTCGGGAACAACTGGTAGGAAATCGCCGTGTGTTTGACGAAATCCCAGTTCTGTTCGGGCTGCTCGCGCAGGGTCTGGATACTTTTGCGCACCACAGCTTCGCGGTTGTTGAGGCCGAAGGCGTCGAACAGGCACAGGTTGGCGAAGAAGATGGGCGCCACCGTGTCCCGGTGCAGGGGCGCGAAATGGTAGGGTTCGAGGAAGGTGTCGATGGGCATCTTCCAGTTGGCGGGCCGTTCGAGCACCCGGCTTTCGAAGTGGCTGTAGCCGGCGAGCCGGTAGGACGTGAGATCCTGTTCCATGCCGCCGAGATGCGCATCGAGGGTTGCGATATCGAGCGTGCCGTCCGGATCCGGCAACACCCAGAGCATGCCGTCGCGCTCGATCAGCGGGAGCGGCACCAGGCCATGATCGGCGCGCGCGACGCCGGGAAACGAGCGCTCATCGGGAATGACGATCAGATCGCCCTGACGGTCGTAGCGCCAGGCGTGGTAGGGGCAACTGAAACCGCTCGTGCGACCGCACCCCTTGGCCACCGGCGCGCCCCGGTGCCGGCACTGGTTGACGAAGGCGCGTGCGGCACCGTCGTCGCCACGCACCAGTAGCACCGGCAGTCCGGCGTGATCCTCGGCGAGATAGTCGCCCGGCTTGGCGATGCGTCCGGACAGGCCCACAAACAGCGGGTAGTGCCGAAACAGGGTGGCTTTTTCCCGCTCCAGCCAGTCGCGATCGATGTAGGTGGCGACCGGGTTGCGGGTCACCTCGGGCGCGAGATCCGTGGTGCCGGCGTCGATATGGGCAAATGCGCGTTTGACGAGCTCGATCTGGACGCTGCTTTTCATGGTGAGCGCAAACCCGTGACCGGTGGAGGACGCCGTTTATACACTGCGTGCCATGCCCGTCGCAAACCGGGTGGGCGGCCCGCGAATGGGGGGCTGATATGGATCAACCGCGTCGGCATGGGTCCGTGCGCGTCGGCGGCCGCTGGGTGGGGGTTGATAGGCGTGGCGAACGCGAGTTGACTGTCGGTTTACTACTGAGTAGGTTGGGTCCGGAACATGCGGCGGGTATCCGTCCTATCTGGCGCCCCGTCCGGGACCAGCGACATCGGCACGACCATCGCAACGACGATCACAACAGCAGGGGAGTACAGGCGTTGGCAAAAGCGGATTGGCAACAGAAGACCATTACCGCCGCGGGTGCGGAGCTGAGCTACATCAAGGGCGGCAAAGGCCGACCCGTGCTGGTGCTGCACGAGGAACTCGGCAATCCCGGCTGGCTCGCGTGGCAGCAGAAACTGGCCGCGGACCGCAAGCTGATCGTGCCGCTGCATCCCGGGTTTGGGGTATCGCCGCGCATCGACTGGCTGCGCACCATCGGCGATCTGGCCAACTACTATGCCCAGGTCATGGTCGAGGAGGACTGGGTCGGCGCCGATGTCATCGGCTTTTCCCTGGGCGGCTGGATCGCGGCGGAAATGGCGGCGCAGAATCCGGGACAGTTTGCGAGCCTGACGCTGGTGGCGCCGCTGGGCATCAAGCCGCCGCGCGGCATGATTCGCGACATCTACGAAGCGCCCACCGAGGACTATATCGCCGCCAGTGTGAAGGACAGTGCGGCCACACCGGAATTTTCCGCTCTGTTCGGCGGTGCGGTGACGCCGGAGCAGTTCGAACGCTTCCAGGATGCCACCGCCGAGTCGGCGCGCCTGGCCTGGCAGCCCTACATGAGCAACCCCGCGCTCCAGAACCGGTTGGGGTTGGTGCGGGAGCTGCCGACCCTGATCGTCTGGGGCGAGGACGACGGCATCGCGCCGGTGAGTGCGGCGGCGCTGTTCCACGAGGCCATTCGGGGCTCGAAGCTGGCGCTGCTGAAGAACTGCGGTCACCGTCCCGAGATCGAGCAGACCGACAAATTTCTGAAGAAACTCAAAGCCCATTTGTCCTGACGCGCGCCCGCGGCGACCCGCCGCGCCCAGATACCGGAGGATTCATCATGCATATCACCACCTTCACCGAACGTCCCTACGCCGATGTTCCGGAAGAGGAAGTTATCAAGAACGCGAGCTTTTTCGGGGTTTCCAACAAGTTCCTCGACCCGGTCAAGGGCGGTGCCCTGTTCAATCGCTACCTGGACGAAAAGCTCTACGCCGAGGAGCTCGGTTTCGATGGCGTCATGCTCAACGAACACCACGCCAACCCCTTCACCATGGGCGCGGTGATGGATGTCGAGGCGGCGATTCTGGCGCGCATCACCAAGCGGGTGAAAATCGCGCTGATGGGCAATCCGCTGCCGGTGGCCGATCCGCTGCGGCTCGCCGAGGAGCTCGCCACCATCGACATGATCTCGGGCGGCCGCCTCATCACCGGCTGGGTGCGGGGCGCGGGCTGCGAGCAGATCGCCAATAACATCAACCCCACCTACAACCGCGAGCGTTTCGACGAGGCCCACGACTTCATCATCAAGGCGTGGACGCAGGACGGCCCCTGGCGCTACGAGGGCAAGCACTACGAATACCGCCATGTGAACCCTTGGCTGAAGCCGATCCAGAAGCCCTTTCCCCAGACCTGGATTCCGAGTCTGGTGAGTCCCGAGACCGCGGTGTTTGCCGCCAAGAATCGCTATACCTACATCGCGCTCGCAACCTTTTTACCGCCGACCATGGAGATGTGGAATCTCTACGCCGACACCGCTGCCACGGAGGGCTACCAGGCCGGGCCCGAGTGTTTCGGCTATCTGCAGAAGATCGTCTGCGCCGACACCGAGGCCGAGGCCTATGAATTGGGCAAGAACTACGTCTACGGTGGCGGTCAGCCCGCCTTTGCGCGCCCCGAGTGGATGTTCCCGGCGGGCTACAACTCCAAGGCGGCGACCAAGCGCCTCGCCTATGCGTTGTCGGACCCGGAGACCAACGAAGCCGTGGTGTCCGGCAAACATGCCGGCAGCGGTGTCGATGTGGCGGCGACCCGCAAATACAACAACGAAGTGCTCTACGAGAATCTGCTCCGCAACCGCCAGATCATCGTGGGTACGCCGGACTCGGTGTTGCCCAAGGTTCGTCATATCCTGGAGACCTTGCGTCCCGGCGTGTTCTCGATCTGGCACATCGAGGGTGGCTCGACCACCCATCGGCAGTCCATGAACAGCATGAGGCTGCTGGCCGAGAACGTGCTGCCGAAGATGCGCGAATGGGCACGGGAGCTGGATTTGCCGGGTCCGGACGAAGTCCAGCCGGGTTCGCGCAAACTTCCGCCGAGCGGCCAGCGCGATCCCGTGTGCGACGCGGGCGTGAAAGCAGCCTGACAGTCTCCCGGGCGCCGCCAACCGCCGCGCCCGGGAGCGGATCGCGGCGAATGCGGCGTGAGCGGGCGGGAATGTGAGCGCTGCCAAAAGGTCTTTGCGACGCGATCTTTTGAAGAGCAGCTCGGCGCGAGTTCGGCAAAAAGGAAAAGGGAAAAAGCAGGGGGCCGCGCATTCGACGCGCGCGGGTCCGGTTGGGAAATTTCTGTAGTGCGGGTATTGGTGCGGGTATTGGTGCGGGTGTAGTGCGGGTGTAGTGCGGTGCGAGATTGGTCGGAGAGACAGGATTTGAACCTGCGACCCCTGCCTCCCGAAGGCGTGCCTGGCGCTTTTCCATGGCCGACATACAAACTGTAAACCGTTGTAAATCATAATCTTACGGCCGCCGTTGTAAATTAGTGTAATCGCCGATAAACTCAATTTGCACTTTTATTGCACTTTTATTTGCAAGTTGAGGGCAACATGGCGCAACCACTGACCCAGCGAACCATCGAAAGCAGCCAACCCAAAAGCACCGCCTACGACCTGCGCGACGGCAAGGTGAACGGCCTGTTGCTGCGCGTGTACCCGACCGGACGGAAGGCGTTTTACGTCCAGTACGCCAGAGGCAAGCGGATCATCATCGGCCGCGCTGACCTGCTGACACTCACCCAGGCGCGCAACAAGGCGCTGGCGATCCTCGCCGAAGCCGCCCATACCGACCCCATGGCAGCCAAGCGCACGAAGCCGGTCATCACCATGGCGGACTTCCTGCGCGACACCTATGGACCGTGGGCGCGGACCAACCGCAAGACCGGCGCCGACACCATCAAGAGGATGACCACCTGCTTCTCTGGCGAGATGGGCCGGAAGCTGACCGAATTCAGTCCCTGGATCATCGAGAAGTGGCGGACGGCGCGAATGAAGGCCGGTATCAAGCCCGCGACCATCAACCGCGACCTGGTGGCGCTGAAGGCAGCACTGGCGATGGCTGTGGAGTGGGGCGTGATAACGGAGCACCCGCTCGCCAAGGTGAAGCCGTCTGTGGTCGAGGATGAAAGCCGGGTTCGGTATCTGGGGATAGACGAAGAGCAGCGGCTTCGTGCCGCGCTGGACCGCCGCGAGCAAGTCATCCGGGAAAATCGGCGCAGCGGTAATGCATGGCGCGCGGCGCGGAACTTCGAGTTGAAGCCGGACCTGGACCGGGTTCCCTTCGCAGACCACATAAAGCCACTGATCCTGACCGCGATGAATACCGGACTCCGGCGCGGGGAATTGTTCAATCTGACGTGGGCCGATGTGGATATGACGCGGGCGCTGCTGACCGTCCGTGCCGCGTCTGCGAAGACCGCGCGGGTGCGCCGCATTCCGCTTAACCGGGAGGTGCTCGACACGCTCACGGCCTGGCAGGCGACTACGGGCGCGACCATCGGGCATGTTTTCGCATCACCGTATGGTGGCCGGCTCGACAACATCAAAAAGGCGTGGGCCGGGATCGTGACCGACGCCCAGGTCGAGGGTTTCAGGTTCCATGACTTGCGCCACCATTTCGCCAGCCGGCTCGCGATGGCCGGCGCTGACCTGTACGTCGTTAAGGAATTGCTCGGGCACTCGACCATCGCAATGACGGAGCGTTACGCCCACCTGGCACCCGAGCACCGGGCCGCAGCGGTTCGGCTGCTGGACGTGGCGCGATGACGAAGATCAGGAAGCCAAGGCTTGCCGGCGACCTGTATGCCCTGGTGGACCCCGACGAACGCGACCACGCGCTGTGCGTGCTGCGGAAGGGCATGCCCGCGGATGCGATGGCCAGCACGGTCAGTCGGCTGATGGTGGTCCCGCTGCTGGAGTGGATCGACCTAGAGCACCGGCGCATGAATGGCCGCGACCACACCGGGACAGATGCGGGGAAGGCGCTGCTGAGCGTCGCCGAGGAAATCGTCTATCGATGCCGGTATGCCCTGGAAGTCTACCCGGAGCTTCTCGACGTACTGGGAGAGCGATGGACGGAGTGGCTCGCCGTCATGGCCCAAGGATCTGCGGCGCTGCTGTGGCGCGACCAGATCGCCGCGGATCAAGGGCGGGTCACGGGCGGGAAGGGTAAAAAAGGCAAGATCACCCCTATCACTGCGACGATTAACGCGATGCTTGTCGCGATGGATGACAAGCGCGCCGATGCATTGCTTGCCGAGATGGAACTCGACGCCCGCGGCAAGGGATGCGTGCTGCCCATGCTGCGGGGAAAGGGTATTCCCTGCGTCAAATTCGTTGACGTCACGGCCGAAAGCGTCGAATACGAAGGCGCGAATGGGAGATTGAAAACGCTGAAAGTCAAAACGCTGAGGAACAAAGTCAGCGGTCCATAAAAATAATCAGGCGACTTATCCCGGTTTGCTAAAGCATTCCGGGATTCTGCAAACCTTGGCTACTGACAACGGCCGAAAGCGTCGCTAACTTCGCCACCGTAATCAAACGGAAGCGGAGAGGCGTCGAATGAAAGAACCCCTTTCACAAGCGAAGGCGTTGCTGTCGATCCGGGAATCGTGCGCGATTACCGGGGTTTCGCACGTCACCCTGTACAGCGAAATCAACGCCGGGCGGCTTCGAAGTCTGAAAGTCGGGCGCCGGCGAATGCTGACGCCGGCTGCCATTCAAGAGTGGATTGCCGAGCGCGAAAACGCCGCGATGGTCCATCCGTGATCGGGCGAAGAAAACCCCCGGCCGTGGGCGCGGCGCGGGGGCAGGTGACTTACCGAAACGAGCGCGCCCAGTATATCGCAACCCCGCCGGTCGAAAAACTGCTTCCGCGGCTGGATAAAGTGAAGAAAACCGCGCCCGGAAAATGGCTCGCACTTTGCCCGGCACACGCCGACTCGCGCCCCAGTCTCAACGTCCGGGAGCTGGAAGACGGCACGCTGCTACTGAAGTGCTGGAGCGGCTGCGGCGCCGCCGATGTTGTCGAGGCCGTCGGGCTGCGGCTGCACGATCTTTTCCCGCGCAAACTCGAAAACCGCCGGGCGCTTCGTCCTGGCGAACGCTGGACGCCGCGCGACGCACTGGGGGGCGTGGCCTTTGAGGCGCTTGTCGTTGCGATAGCCGGCGAGCAGCTCATGCAGGGTAATCCACTCACCCGCCGCGACCTGGACCGCGTGGCACAGGCTGCCGGGCTCCTGCGCGCTGCGGCGGCGGAGGTGGGCTGTGGGAATTGAACAATGGCGACGCGACGAGGCTGCCGCGGCGAGGGGCGCCTCCTACCTGGACCAATTGGCGGCCGAGCAGCTGGCGAAGGCCAAGCGCACGGGGAGCGCGAAGCCTCTGCGCGGAGCGAGCCTGTCCGCACCCATGGAAGCACACTCAACACTTGGCACCCAGGATGGCGCCGCGCTGCTGGCCGATGTCAGTGCCTTCGCTGCCCGATTCGTGGCCTACCCAAGCGAGCACGCCGGCGTTGCGCACACGCTATGGATCGCACACTGCCACTTGATGGAAAAATGGGATTCGACGCCACGAATAGCCTTCCTGTCGCCGGAGCCCGGCAGCGGGAAATCGCGCGCGCTTGAGGTAACCGAACTGCTTGTTCCGCTGCCAGTCGAGGCGGTCAACGTGACCCCGGCCTATCTTTTTCGGAAAGTCGGAAGCGAAGACGGGCGCCCAACAATCCTCTTCGACGAGATCGACACCGTTTTCGGCCCCAAGGCAAAGGATAATGAAGAAATTCGCGGACTACTGAATGCGGGGCACCGACGCGGCGCCGTCGCTGGGCGCTGTGTGGTGCGCGGGAAGATTGTCGAGACGGAAGAGATTCCGGCCTACTGCGCCGTTGCGCTGGCGGGCTTAGGCGGGCTTCCTGACACCATCATGTCCCGCGCCGTAATTGTCAAAATGCGCCGCCGGGCACCATCGGAGCAGGTGGAGCCATTTCGGCGGCGGGTGCATGTCGATGAAGGCCACGCATTGCGCGACAGGCTGGCCGCATGGGCGGTACAGGTGGCCGACCGCATTACATGGCCGGAGATGCCGAGCGGCATTACTGACCGCGATGCCGACGTGTGGGAGGCGCTGCTGGCCGTTGCGGATGCGGCGGGAGGCGACTGGCCGGAAGTCGCGCGTGTGGCGGCTGTGGCGCTTGTGGCGGATTCTAAGGGAGGTGTACCTAGCCTAGGGATTCAACTGCTTTCAGATATCCGGGAAGTCTTCGGTGATGATGACCACCAGCCCACGGCGACACTTCTTGAAAAACTGCACGCACTGGAAGATTCACCCTGGGGTGACCTGAGAGGGAAGCCGTTGGATTCGCGCGGGCTGTCTTCACGGCTGCGGGCATACAACATCAAGCCCGGCAACATCCGCGTCGGTGGTGCGACGCCCAAGGGATACAAGCGCGAAGACCTGCATGACGCATGGCTTAGGTATCTGGGACCACCTCGCTATGAGTCCGCCACATCCGCCACACCCGCCACGATTGACGCACCTTGCACGGCCGCGCACACCACCTGCCCGAAGTGCTTTGACGACGGCAGCCGCTGTTACTGCAACGGGGGTGCACCATGACTGCTTACAAACGACGTGGACGCGGACCTGCACAGAAAACGCTGGCGCTAACGGCCGCCATCGTCGATATCCTCGAAGAGATACAGCCCGCGTCAGTGCGTGCAGTTTGTTATCGGCTTTTCGTGGCAGGCCATATTGCGAATATGTCGAAGGCGGAAACCGACAAGGTCAGTCGCGTCCTGGTGGCGGCGCGGGAAGCGGGGCGTGTGCCGTGGTGGTGGGTGGTCGATGAAAACCGCTCTGCCGAGCGCGCCCAAACGTGGGACAACCCCGAGCAGATATTACGCGCGACCGTCAGGCAGTACCGCAAGGACTACTGGCAGGACCAGCCCCACGTGGTTGAAGTGTGGTCCGAGAAGGGCACGGTGCGCGGCACGCTGGCGCCGGTGCTGGATGAGTACGGGGTAACCCTTCGGGTGCTTCACGGGTTCAGCAGTGCCACGCTGCTGCACGATGCGGCGCGGGAGCAGGCCAGCGCCGACAAGCCAACATCGATCCTCTATGTGGGCGATTACGATCCTTCCGGCATGTCCATGTCGCAGCGCGATATCCCCAGCAGGCTTGAGCGGTACGGCGGAACGGCCGGGTTGGTTCGGATGGCTATCCGCCGCGAGCAGATTGCCGAGCACGATCTACCGGGGTTTCCCGCGAGCACGAAGTCCGGCGACCCGCGGCATGACTGGTTTGTTGAGAGATACGGCAACACTTGTTGGGAGCTGGACGCGCTGCCGCCTCCCGTTCTGCGCGAAGTTGTCGAGGGTGCCATCTTGCAACTACTGGATCACGATCAATGGGAGCGTGCGCGCATGGTTGAGGCGGCAGAAATTGAGAGCATGAAGGGTTTCTTCGCTGGCTGGATGGCGCAGCGGGAGCAAATTCAGGCAGGCACAGAAATACTCGGGGATACGCCATGACCGACCCAACTGATCGAACCACCGAAGCCTACCGCGCCCGTATCCGCGATCTGGCACAGGCCAAGCGGCAACCGAAGCGGCGACGGCGTGCACCCATGGGGCGGGTTGAAACAGTGAAAAGCCCGTGACCACGGGAACGGCGTGGGTAGTCGAAATATAGACGCCGCAGTGTTTTTGAAAACGTGTTTCAAGCAGGAGATACAGCACATGAGCAGGAAAACCCCACCGCACCTCCGCGAGCTTTCGGGAAACCCCTCAAAACGCCGGATCAGCTCGCGAGGTGTCCAGCCCGTTGGCGCTGCCGAGCGTCCGGAGCACGTCACCGGCTACGCCGCCGAGGTATGGGACCGGATCGTCACCGCGATGCCTGGCGTGTTTCGCATCACCGACGAAACGGCCCTTGCGGCCTACTGCACCGCGGCGGACGAGTTCCGGGAGGCCACGCTTCATCTCGCGACTGAAGGCGCAGTCATCACCGGCGCTCGCGGTGCCAAGCGCACCAATCCGTGGCTGGCCGTGCAGCGCAGCGCCGGTGCTGGCATGGCGAGCCTGGGCCGGCGCCTGGGGCTCGACCCGACCAGCCGCGACCAGCTCCCGCCGCCGCCGAAGCCCTCGACATCGAAGTTCGCCGGCCTGGTGGCCGACTATCCTCGCTCAACAAACGGAGAGTCGAAAAATGACTACTGAAACGGAAACTGCAATCTGCCGCGAAATCCTGTCGCGCGCGCTTGTCCTGATGGCCGATGAGGGCGTGACGGATACAACGGGCGCCCGCGAGATCATGCGCGTCGCGGTTAACCTGGCTATCGCGGAGCCGACCGCGGTCGACTCCAGTGCCGTGATTCGGTTGGCGTTGGCCCTGGTCGGCGCGCATCGAGGCGGACCGCTCGGCATCGCGGCATGGGCCGAGGCATTGGCAGCATCGATCCGTAACGATCCGAGCGCACCGCCGCCGACAACGCTCAATTGAGTGAGAATGCAACGGTTTTTTTTGGTAAAATTTATTCGCTGCTGTACGCCGTGCGCTACCTCAGCACCTGCCATCGGTACGCCGTGCGCTACCCTGGCGATCTTCAAGCGGTACGCCGTGCGCTACCGGATCTGACTCCTTCATGCCGGGCGCTGTTGGATGGACGGACAAAAACCCGTACTTATCGCGGTGCGGCCGTGTGGTCGACCGCCTACCAACACAGGTGAACCAAATGAACGTATCTCAACATCGCGGCATTCGTGCCGTTTATGCAAATAGCTCGACCGCAGAGCTCGTCGCTGCCGAGCTTGATCGATGGAACGCGGAGCTTGCCAAGTTCCGGCGCCAGACCGAGGCCGGCATTTCGGCCGCGACGCAGAAAGCCGAGGCCGCCAACCTCAACCTGCTGGAGATCGAGCAGAAAGTGGCGGACTACGCGCTGCGCACGCCTGGCGCGAATGTCGGAAACGCTGGCGCCGCACTGGCCGCCAAGCTGACGAAGGCGCCGGAATTTCAGGACGTGGCTTCTCGGCGATCAACGAAGACCTCAATCAACGTCGCGTCCAACCTGCTCCTGCCCGTCAGTGCCGCCATCACTTATGACAACGCCGGCTTGGGCGTTTCGGAGAATGTCGGCATCGTGTCGCCAGTTCAACGCACGCGGTGGTTCCGGCAGCGGCTCAACTCTGTTCCAGCCAGCGGCGGGTCTGTCGAATTCAGCCGTGAGACCGGCAACGTTCAGAACAATGCGGACGTGATCGGCGCCGGGAGTCCGTTCCAGCACGAAGGGGTGGATAAACCCGAATCGGTGCTGGAGTGGGAACTCATCGATGCCAAAATCCCAACCATCGCGACCTGGATCGAGGCCTCGCGGCAAATTCTCTCGGACGTGGCTGAGCTGGGCAATGTGATCGATACGCGACTCCGGTACTTTCTTGAGTTGAAGCTGGAACAGCAACTCATCGCCGGCACCGGGGTGGGCGCGCAGATGAAGGGATTGACCCACGCCGATAACCGGGTCGCGTTCACTCCGACGTCGGGCGACACGGCCATCGACTCCATCAACCGGGCGCTTGGCGTGCTGGCGGATACTTACGAGGTGCAGCCCGACCTCTTGGTCATCTCGAATACCGATCTGCGCGCGATGCAACGCATCAAGGACGGCGGAAGCCAGTACATTTGGGGCAGCCCCGGCGGCGCTGGCTCCCGGGGCATTTGGGAGATCGAAATCCACGCTACCCCCGCCATGCCGGTCGGGAAGTTCGCCGTGACCAGCACGGAGCAGGTGGGTACTTTCCGCCCCCGCGAGGATGCGCGGATCGAGATCGGCTACCGAAATGCCCAATTCACGCAGAACCTCGTTACGGTTTTGGCCGAGCTTCGGGCGCTGTTCACTGTCGAGCGCCCGACCGCGACGCTGTACGGTTCACTGACGCTCTGATCTGGTTCCGTGATCTTGCTCATTGCCCTGCTGGCTCGCTGGCGGGGCTTTTTTGCGTTTGAGCTGGGGATTGCGCCATGAGGAAGATCTTTAGCACTGAGCACCGCCGCCGAGCGGTCGAGGTTTTCGACAATGCGCGGCGGGCTGGCAAGACCGCCAAGGAAGCGGCTGCGGCCTGCGGGCACGCGGCTGAGACCGTCGCCGGTTGGCGTGACCAGATGACCAAGCCAGCGGCCAGACAGCGGGACACAGGCCTGCCTGCGATGTGGGACTATGAGCCGTGAGGGCGGCCACGGGGGCGGTTTCAACAGTCCAACGGCCGACCTCGCGGGAACGGTTGGGGTAGTCACCTTTTCATAAACGGCCAAAAACGGCTTTTTCGAGGTAACGCAAATGGGTACACGAGGGCGCAAGTCCGCCAATGACATGGCCGTGGTGGTCGCGCTGCCGGCTCGGCCTGATCCGCCTGCTGAGCTGACAGACGAACAGGCACGGGAGTGGGTGGAGGTGGTGAACCGGCTTCCGGCCGACCATTTTCCGCGCGAAACGCACGGCCTGCTGGTTCAGTATTGCCGGCATGTGGTGGCGTCGCGGAGGGTGGCGAAGCTGATCGACGCCGCTGCCGAAGGCGACCTGCCGACGCTGGCGCGGTTGCTGCGGATGCAGGTTGCGCAGTCCAACGCTATCGCGTCGCTGGCCACGAAAATGCGCTTGTCGCAGTCGAGCACCAGCGATAGGCGCCGGGCGAAGGGACCCGCCGAGAGGGCGCCATGGGATTCGTGGGAGTGACAATGGCCGGCGGCCTTGGCGCGGATGTCTCGGGTGCCATCTGTCAACGTTGACAGTGACAGTCGGCCGCAGCAGTTCACCCCCGCGCGCGCGGGTGCCATTGGCACCGTGGTGCCAACCTCTGGCACCACGGCAACACGGCCCAGGCGCTGGCGTTGTGGATGGCAACGCCAAGCCTACAGCAGCCGTCGAAGTCATGCTGGTTATCCGGTAACCGCTACATGGCGCTATGCGCTGGAGCAGGGTGCACGAACCGACCTAACTTCGGATCAATCTGATACGAAGTCGCAGACCGCGACAACACTCGCAGCCATAGCCGCCAAGATTGGCGTTACCCGGTAGCTTCGTGATAGGCCAGAATCGCAGCCTCGACGAGATCGCGCTTCGAGCGCCCGGTGGCCCGCTGCATTTCGTCCAGCCGTGCTGCACTTTTATTGCACTTTTGTCGAAAACTCGCTGTTGGTGGTTGTGGCTTAACTGCTTGATTTTACTGGTCGGAGAGACAGGATTTGAACCTGCGACCCCTGCCTCCCGAAGGCAGTGCTCTACCAGTCTGAGCTACTCTCCGTCATGCCCCGTGCGCGGGGCGGCGCATTATAGCACCGGCCCTTTTCCTGTAAATTGTTACTGCGCTCTGTAGCGTGCTTCCGCGCCGGGGAAATGCCTTCCGCGCTTTGTCCAGAGCGGTGGGACCCAGGGAAGCGCTGATTTATTCGTCATTCCCGCCCCCGATCGGAGTCGGGGGCAGGCTTCAGCGGGAATCCATACGTCCGCAACTGATTGAGACTGCGGGAAAACCTGGATGCCCGCTTTCGCGGGCAT
>JBFWOQ010000007.1:83280-89914 GCA_050250395.1 Porticoccaceae bacterium | reverse complement strand
CGTCTGCGAGCGACAGATTCACCGAGGTGACCTTCCAGGGCTTCTGAATACCGAGAATTTGGCTGTAAAGCTGCGTATCTTTCATGATGACAAGGCTAATTTACCCACTCGATTTGGTGAAGGCCCATTTTTTCATTGACGAGAACAGCCAGGCAGGCCTCTGACGGCGTCAGCGAGCGATTCGCCTCGCGTACCGTAGTCATTTCAACCTGACCGATCAGGCTCTCGGCGCCAATGGCGCGCAGGAACGGATCTACAATATTGCGCCGGTGATGATCGAAATTCAGTACCGTCAGTGGCAGACCCAGGCTGTGGAAAGACCGGAACGATCCAAGCATGGACGGCGCCTTTTCAGTGCCGTCAAGTATCCCGTCGAGAAAGGCGGCGAAGGTCGGAATATCGCTCGAATCCTTAAACCGCTGTCGCCACACGGAGAACACAAAATCAAACGGATCGCGCACAAAGCAGACAATTTTTACATCGTGATTCAAGCGAAGGTTGCCAACGAAATATGTCATATGCTTGTGTGATGCCAGGCCCAGAATTTCACCTGATACGAGTGCGGTATGCTGCGGCACAGCTTCAATTACCTTGGCCAATGCATCGAAGTACGCCTCGCTCAGACGCTTTGCCGGGACCTCAAGACATTGGTTGAATCCGTCCATAAATCCTCCTCTGTAAAGGACCTGGACAGCGTTGCCACTGCAGCCGCCGGTGGCCACGATGTGCTCGGGATCCGGATAGGGATAGCCAATCCCCGCCGCCGCCAACCTCTCCGCATTGGTGGCGAGGAATACCTGCAACGCTGAAGATCCGGTTTTGTGAAATCCGATATGGAGAATGACTCTCTTCGCCATTTTGCCGATTCCTCCGAAGTATGTGAGGTTTTCTCGTTTGCCAGGATCGCCGCATCGACTTCATCGATGCTCGGATGCCGGACTCATCCCGACGGCTTTGCACCTGAACCCGACAACCAGGGATTGAATCGCGGATCGTTGTACATCTTGAACTGCCGATACAGGTTGAACCGCAGGGTTCCGTCCAGGCAACCGCGCAGCAGTTCGTCCAGGCAACCCGCCAGATCGGCCTGCTGCAGCCGCAGGCGGGCCAGCCGCTCGTCACTCATCCTGTGGTGATCGGCGTCGGCGTCGATGCGCCGGGTCTGCCAGTCCATGTGAAACAGCTTCAGGCCGAGGATGGACAGCCGGTCGATCAGCGCACCCACGGTTTCCGAATGCAGGCGCGCCGTTTCCGGCGCGTTCGGCAATGCGGCCAGCACCAGTTCGTCGATCCGCTCGATGGCGTCGTTGCGGCGCTGGTTGTGACCGTCGATCCGGCGCTTGCAGTCGGCGATGGCACTATCGGGCACGTCGCGACGCCGTGCCTGATCCTCCTCATCCCACAACGCGATATTGCAGCGGTGATTGTCCTCTATGGCCCGCCACAATTCCGTGGACTGAATCGCAGGCGGTTCGCCGCCGTGCTTCAGGTATTCGAGCAGGACAGAATGAAAGCCGATCAGCTTGGCCGCATTCAGGTCATCCAACGGATTCATGGCTTCCCCTGGTCATGGCGCGGAGGGCTCGACAGCCCAAGCGGCGAGCGCGGCGCGCAGGTCCGCGGCAACCGCCGACCAGTCCCCGGCGCGCGGCTGGCGGAACAGGCGCGCGCTGGGGTACCAGGGGCTGTCGGTGCGATCGCTCAACCAGCGGAAATCGGCGCTGTGCTGCAACATCACCCACACCGGGCGCCCCAACGCACCCGCCGCATGGGCGATGGAGGTGTCGACGGTGATGATCAGGTCGAGTTCGGCCATCAGTGCGGCGGTCTCGGCGTAGTCGGTCTGTTCGTCGCCCCAGTCGAGAATCGGCATCGGCATGCCGCGCAGCTCCTCGCGGCCGGTTCCGAGCTGCAGGTTGATCCAGGCTACCTCTGGCAATTCGCACAGGCTGGCAAGCTCCTGCAAGGGACAGGAGCGATAGCGGTCATCCGGATTGGCGGGGTTGCCGGCCCACGACAAACCGACGCGCAGCCGCGCCGGTACGGCGTCCAGACGTTGCCGCCAATGGGCACGACGATCGACCTGTGCCTCCAGGTAAGGCACGTCGGCGGGAATCGCCGCCAGCGAGCGGGTACCGCACAGGCGCGGCAGGCTCAACAGGTGGCAGAAGTAGTCGTGAGCGGGAATCGCTGCTTCGCCAGCGTACACCTCCGACACACCATGCACGTTGCGCAGCAGTTTGGCCACATGCGCCTGGCGCACATGGAGGGCGATCCTGCCGCCCTGATCCGCAAGCCGGCCGGCATAGCGGATGAATTGCAGGGTGTCGCCGATGCCCTGCTCGGCCATCAGCAGCAGGCTTTTGCCGGCCAGCGGCTCGCCCTGCCAGGGGCGTGGCGTGCCGGTCATGGCCGGCAGCCGATAGCCCGCGGCGTATTCGGGGCATAGCCGGCGCGCCTCGTACCCTGCCCAGCCTGCGGCGTAGTCGCCCTGCGCAAGCTGCACCAATGCCCGGCTGAAGCGCGCCTGCACCAGATTGGCGTCCAGTGCCAGCGCGCGATCGAACGCCTCCAGCGCCGCGTCGAGTTGACCCAGCTTGTGCAGATCCAGACCGAGGTTGCTCCAGGCCGGCGCATAGGTCGGGAGTCGCGCCACGGCCTTGCGATACTCGACCACGGCCGCTGCCAGGCGCCCTTGCGCGCGCAGGCACAGGCCGAGGTTGTTGAAGAAATCCGGCAGGTCATCCCGTTGCGCGAGCGCGGCGCGGATCCGTTTTTCGCCCTCGACCGGGCGCTGCTCCTGCATTTCGATCACGCCCAGATAGTGTTCCGCGACGGCATGGGCGCCCTGCACCAGCACGCGTTCATAGCCTTGCCGCGCGCTGCCCAGGCGGCCGGCCTGATGATCCGCCATGGCCTGTTGCAACAGGGCCTCGGGATCCGCGGTCGGCGCGACAATGGCTCCCGATGTCGTGGCCGCCTGACCGCAGCAATGCTTGAAGCGCTTGCCACTGCCGCAGGGACAGGGGGCATTGCGACTCGGCGGCGCGGTGGGGCGCTGGCTGGGCAAACCATTTATCGCATCCAGCATGGCGGCACACTGAGTGTCGGAAGGAAAGTCACGCAAGCGTTGTTCCAGCAGGATACGCGCCGAATCGAACCGCTTCAGATCGATGAAATTTTTCGCCAGCGACAGGAATTGCATCGAACCCCGCACCGACACCGGTATCGCCGCGACGAAATCGGCCACTTCGGCGTCGGCGAGAAACAGCCACATATTGAACAGACCATGAAACCCCAGCGGCCTGCCCTGGGGATAGGTAGTCTCGAACGAAAAGCGATCCGCCACCTCGGGTGGCGCGAAACCGATGCCATGGCGGGATTCGAGCAGCGGCCGGTAATCCCGGCAGATCATCACATCCTCGGGCTCGAAACGATCTATCGCGGGATCCTGAAGCGCTTCCAGCAGGCGCCGCGAGCGCAGCGAAAAACCACCGTTGCCGACGCAGTGGGCGTCGTCGTGGAAGCCCCAGCGCGCACCGATGTAATCGTGGCGCAAGAATTCCTCACTCCAGGCGTCGGGGTTGACCACATAGCCGTCCCACTGGATCAGCAACACATGCTCGGTCTGTACGTGCCGGAGCAACTCCTTGACGACGAAGCGCGAATAGGCCGCGCGTCCGGCCAGCGGGGGAATGGCGATATGGCGCGCACCACCGGTATCGGCGCCGGAATCCGACAGGAACAGGGCATCGGCGAAATCCAGCGCCGCCCGGGACAACCGCATCGCCCGCGCCGCCAGCGCATGGGTCTGGGTATCGATCACGCACACCGTGGTGGTAGCGAGCGCGGTCCTTGGGTTCGGCATGCTCTCCATCTCGGTGCGGGAAGTTCCGGTCTGCGCGCGAGCCGGCAGGGGTGTCACTTTCGTCTTCGGGAATTATAGATCAGCCGCCGGCGCGTCCTTGCCGCCGAGCTGCCAACGCGTGTCGCAATCGATGACCGGTTCCGATGCCGGCACCGAGACGGCGAAACTTTCGGCCGCACGCGACGCCCGGGCGCGGTTCGCGGTCGCTATAATGCCAGACCAGATACCCGTCCGGCGCCAAGTCCATGATCCGTCCGCTGCGCATCGCGCCCACCCTGCTGCTCGCCCTGGCCCTGCCGGCCGCGCTCGGCGGGTGCGGCAACACCGGAGACTTGTTTCTGCCGCCGCCGCCAGTGTCTCAGGTCCCCGAAACAGCGCCGAATGCCGCGCCGCCCCTGGCCGCGCCAGTGCCGGCGACCGAGCCCGCCGTGCCCGCCGACGCGGGCGCCACCGAAAGCACGGCGCCTTGACCGACCCGCAGCCGATGCGCCAACTTCCGATCACCGCCGACGGACTTCGCTGCGAGAACGTTGCCCTCGGCGCCATCGCTGCCGACCTGGGCACGCCGACCTACGTCTATAGCCGCGCGGCGCTCACGGAACGGTTTCAGGCCTACGCCGAAGCCCTGCGCGGCACCGATCACCTGATCTGTTTCGCGGTGAAAGCGAATTCGAATCTCGCGGTGCTGGATCTGCTGGCGCGCCTCGGGGCGGGCTTCGACATCGTCTCCGTGGGCGAACTGGAGCGCGTGCTGCGCGCCGGTGGCGATCCCCGCAAGGTAGTGTTTTCCGGGGTCGGCAAAACGGCGGCGGAAATGGCGCGCGCGCTCGGCGTCGGCATCCACTGCTTCAACGTCGAATCCCTGGCCGAACTGGAACGCCTCGACCGGGTGGCCGGCGAACTCGGGCTGCGCGCGCCGGTGTCGCTGCGCGTCAACCCCGATGTCGACGCCGGCACCCATCCCTATATCGCCACCGGACTCGCCGAAAACAAATTCGGTTTGCCCATCGACGCCGCGCGCGCCTGTTATCGCCGCGCCCGCGCATTGCCCAACATCGAGATTCGCGGCATCGACTGCCACATCGGCTCCCAGCTCACCGCGCTGGCACCCTTCGAGGCCGCGCTCGAACGCGTCCTGCTGCTGGTGGCCGAACTGCGCCGGGATGGCATCGGGCTCGCGCATCTCGACCTCGGCGGCGGACTCGGGGTGCGCTACCGCGACGAGACGCCGCCGACGCCGCAGGCCTATGTCGCCGCCCTGCGCCGCCACACGGACGCCCTCGGCCTGACCCTGATCCTGGAGCCCGGGCGTTCCATCGTCGCCAACGCCGGCGTGCTGCTCACCCGCGTCGAATACCTGAAGGAGAATCGCGGCAAGCATTTCGCCATCGTCGATGCCGCCATGAACGATCTGCTGCGCCCGGCGCTCTATCAGGCGTGGATGGCGATCGAACCGGTGGCGCCGCGCGCGGATGTCCCCGAACAGCGCTACGACATCGTCGGCCCGGTCTGCGAGACCGGCGATTTTCTCGGCCGCGACCGGCCGTTGCGGCTGGCCGAAGGCGATCTGCTGTGCGTGCGTTCCGCCGGCGCCTATGGCTTCACCATGAGCTCCAACTACAACAGCCGCCCGCGTGCCGCCGAAGTCCTGGTCGATGGCGACCGCTACCGGGTAGTCCGGGAGCGCGAGACCCTGGCCGATCTGATGCGCGGCGAGCATCTGCTTCAAGGCTAGGGCCTGTCAGTGCTATCCGCACGGCTGCGTTGCTGCCCCAAAAACCGCCAGGCAAGGCGCGAGGAGCGAAGTTTTGTGAATCAAAATGAACGACGAGCAACGCGGCATGGCGGTTCTTGGGGCGCAACCCGCAGGGACGGGGCGCTGTTGCCGCGATCCAGCGTTGCGCCTCGCTGCTGCACACCCGGCGCACTGCGCTCGGCGCGCCTCGACTCGCAACAACAGCGCCGCCGTCGCAGCTGCGCGGATAGCATCGACAGGCCCTGACATGTTGCTGCCGTTCACCAAGATGCACGGGCTCGGCAACGATTTCGTGGTCATCGATGCGGTCACCCAGGAGGTGAACGTCACGCCCGAAATGGCCCGCCACCTGAGCGATCGCCACTTCGGCATCGGCTGCGACCAGGTGCTGGTGGTCGAGCCGCCACGGCAGCCCGACATCGATTTTCACTATCGCATCTTCAATGCCGACGGCAGCGAAGTCGGCCAGTGCGGCAATGGCGCCCGCTGCCTGGCCCGGTTCGTGCGCGAGCAGAAGCTCAGCACCAAGGCCCGCATCCGGGTCGAAACCGCAACCGGTGTCCTGGAGCTGACCGTGCAGCGCGGCGATCTGTATCAGGTGGTCCTGGGCGTGCCGCGGTTTGCGCCGGCCGAGATTCCGTTCCTCGCGCCGGCGCGGGCGCCCCACTACGCGCTCGAAATCGACGGCCAGAACCACAGTTTCAGCGCGCTCTCCATGGGCAACCCCCACGCCGTGCTGGAAGTCGAGGCCATCGCCCACGCCCCCGTCGCCGAGCTCGGCGCCAAGATCGGCGCGCATCCGTGTTTTCCGCAGGGCGTCAATGTCGGCTTCATGGCCGTGCGCGATCGCCACAGCATCGACCTGCGGGTGTTCGAACGCGGCACCGGCGAAACCCTCGCCTGCGGCAGCGGTGCCTGCGCCGCGGCGGTGGCGGGCATCCAGAGAGACCTGCTAGACTCGCCCGTGCGCGTTCACCTGCCGGGCGGAACACTCACCATCGACTGGGCTG
>JBFWOQ010000007.1:0-83270 GCA_050250395.1 Porticoccaceae bacterium | reverse complement strand
ACCGTGTACCAGGGACGCATCCGCTATGAGCCGAAAAAATTTCGACACGCCCGCCCCCATGGTTGACGAAACCCAGGTCATCGAGCATCTGCTCGCCCATCCGGATTTCTTCACGCGCCATCCCGACGCGCTGGAAGCCTTGCAACTTCCCCACGAAACCGGCAGCGCGATCTCTCTCGTCGAGCGCCAGGTCAGCGTGCTGCGGGAGCGCAATCTCGAAATGCGCCAGCGCCTGAACAACCTGCTCACCACCGCGCGCGAGAACGACAAGCTGTTCGAGAAGACCAAGCGTCTGGTGCTCACCCTGATCGAGGCGAACAGTCTCGGCGCCGTGGTGGATGCGCTCTTCCACAGCCTGCAAGCCGACTACGATGTCCAGTTCCACACCCTGCTGCTGCTCGGCGACGGCGGCGCGCTGCCGGCCAGCAATGCCCGCGTGGTGGGCGTGGACGAAGCCCACCAGCAGATCGGCTCGCTGTTGCGGAGCAACCGCGCCATCTGCGGCGTACTGCGACGCGAAGAACTGAGGTTCCTGTTCGGCGCGGATGCCGACCGGGTCGGGTCGGTGGCGGCGGTGCCCCTGTGCCACGGTCGCGTGTTCGGCATGCTCGCCATCGGCCACAGCGACCCCAATCACTACCGCAGCAGCATGGGCACGCTGTTTCTGAGCTATCTCGCCGAAGTCCTGAACCGCATCTGCCCGCGCCTGCTGCGCTGACCCGCCATGACGCGCGGGGGCGGTCCCAGGCGTGGCGATCCCGGCGTTGACGTTCCCGATCCCCTTGCCACCGATGCCGACGCGACCGGCGTCCCGACCCCCCAACTGCGCGCCGATTTCGAACGTTATCTCGCCAGCGAACGCGGCTATTCGCCACACACGCTGGCGGCCTACCGTCGCGACCTCGAAATCCTGCGTTCCTGGTGCGCCAGCCAGCAGTTGACGGAATTGACCGCCGTGCGGCACCACCATATCCGTCACTGCCTGGCGCAACTGCACGCCCGGGGACGCGCGAGTGCGAGTCTGCGCCGCTGGCTGGCGTCGGTGCGGGCGCTGTTCCGCTTCGCCCAGCGCCAGGGCTGGCCGGTGGAGAATCCCTGCACCGGAATCCGCGCGCCGCGCGGTGCGCGCACGCTGCCCGCCACGCTGGATGTGGATCGGATGCACCAGTTGCTGACCCCCACCGGCGACGACCCGCACGCCGTGCGCGACCGCGCCATGGCGGAACTCCTGTACTCGTCCGGCCTGCGTCTGGCCGAACTCGCCGCGGCGGACCTGACCCATCTCGATCTGGCGGCCGGCATGATCACTGTCACCGGCAAGGGCGCCAAGACACGCCAGCTTCCGGTCGGCAGCCAGGCGCGTGCGGCATTGCAGGATTGGTTGCGTGCGCGCAGCCTGTGGTGCGGAGCCGAACAGCCCGCGCTGTTCGTCGGTCACAGCGGCCGCCGCCTCGGCCACCGCGCCATTCAGCAGCGGCTGGCGTTGCTCGGCCGCACGCAGGGCATGGGGTCGCGGCTGCACCCGCACCTGCTGCGCCATTCGTTCGCCAGCCATCTGCTCGAATCCAGCGGCGACCTGCGCGCCGTGCAGGAACTGCTCGGCCACGCCAACCTCAGCACTACCCAGATCTACACCCATCTGGATTTTCAGCATCTGGCCCGGGTCTACGATGCGGCCCATCCCCGCGCGGGGCGGCGGCGGGAGCCACCGGACGACGCCTGACGCCCCCCCCAGCCGCGCCGAGTTGTACTCGGCAGCAGTGGTGATGTGAGGAAGCCACGCACCCGCCATTGGCGGTCCGGAATGGGACGCCGGCGCATCCGCCGTCCCTCCCGTGGCGGCGAACCTCAATTGCGGAGCAACCGCCGCAACCCGCGCAACACCCACAGCACGCCGCGCCGCCGCAGTCCTCCCAGGCGCCGGCTGCCCGCAACCTTGCCGTGCAGGTAGTCGAGAAAATCGACGGTGACCTGTCGCGCCGGCGCCTCCGGATCGATGGCCAGCGACCCCGTGCGCAACCGCGTCGGCTGCTCCGGTCCGGCCGCGACAGGCCCCGGCCCGGGCAGCCCCGCCGCGGCGGGCAACGGCGTCAGGCGGTGGTAGGCCCGCACCATGTCCTCCCGGCTCCAGCCCGGCAGCGCGGCGATGGCGTCCCGCACGCCGGTCAACAGCGTGCGTTGCGCATCCAGCACCCGCAGCTGTGCCACCAGGGCCTGTGCATCGGGCTCGATCAACCAGCCGGTGCGGCCGTGCTCGATGCGATCGGCAAAGGCGCCGACCCGCGTCGCCACCGGCGGCACTCCCAGCATCCAAAGCTCGCTCAGGGTATAGCTGAAGGTCTCGGGCACGATGGAGAGCAGCAACCCCGCGTGGGGCGCAATGGCCGCCAGCCGCGCCGGCAATTCCGCGAGCTGGTATGCCCGCACCACCTCGACACCCGGCAAGCCTTCGAACCCGCGACCTTCATCGCCCGTGCCCAGCAGATAGAGATCGGCAAATCCGGCCAGCGCCGGCAGTGCCTGGCGGAGTATTTCCGCGCCCTTCTGCGGCGCCAGGCTACCCAGCACCACCAGCCGCAGGCGACCCCCCGCGCCAGGTTCGCCCGGCAGCGCGCACAGGGGCTCGGTGCCATTGGGCACCACCGCCGTCGCCACCCGCGCAAGCTCCGGGGCGAGCGCGCGGAGATTGCGCAATACCGCCTCCCCAGGCGCCGCCAGCGTCACCCCGGGCGCGTGCAGCAGCTCGATCCAGCGCCGCCGGATCGCCAGCCAGTGATCCGGCTCGGAGTCGGCAAAAAACCGGTTGAGCGGATTGTCGGCAAAACAGGCGCGCAGACGCCCGCCGTCACAGCTTGTGCACAGCGCGTCGAAATGGATCGACAGTGCCGGACAGAACGGGAAATAGTCGTGTTGCACCATCAGGGTCGGCAGCCCGGTGGCCAGCGCATCGAGCGCATGGCCGATCAGGGAAGATACCACCACCACGTCGACCTGAAACTCGCGCACCACCTCGGCCAGCACCTGTCGGTAGTGGTAGTGGGTGGCGGCGACGGAGCGGACCGGAAAATCCAGCAGCCATTCCCGCAGCGGCGTGCCGGCGGCATCGTACAGCCCGAGACGGTAGCCGAACGCGCTCCAGTCGCCGATGGAGCGCAACACCAGGTTGTGGCGCTGCGTATCCGCTTCACCCATGTCACGCACCCAGCGCCCCAGACCGCCGCCCCAGCTATGGGTGATGTGAAGCTGCACGGGCTTCAGTGCCGCCGCGGGCGGCGGCACCACCGCCATGCCGCCGCTCAGGGCAGCGGCCAACTGGCGGCGCAGCGGGGCCAGCGGATGATGGGCATTGAAGGCGCGCAGGTCGGCGTCCTCGGGGGGCAGGGATGCCTCCAGCCGCCCGCCCGGCCAATGCGCGAAGGCCCAGTCGCAGGCCACCGCCGACCAGCCCCGCGCGCGCAGGCGGGCGGCGAGATCGCCCGCCCCGGCGAGCGCGCCCCCGGCGGCCAGATCGGCGAGCGCCGCGGCGCGGAACAGGCCACACACCGGCAGCAACAAGGGCACCTCGAACACCCGGCCGCCGGCCAGGCGCGCCAGCCAGGAACGCGCCTGGCTGGGCACCACCCAACCCGGCCGGGCGCCCGCGTAGGGCGAGAACAGTTGCAGGGCATCGCACAGCGGCAGAGCCGCGCCAACCCTGGGGTCGCGGCGCAGGGCACGGGCCAGCAGGGCGACCCAGTCGTCGGGCAGTTGGGCGCCCCAGCGCACATAGGCGAGGTCGCGGCGGGGCTGGGCGGCATGCGCCGCCGCCAAGGCCGCCGGCAGGCCGGCCGCCGACGGCAGCGCCAGCAACCCGGCGCCCGCCACCTCGGTACCCGGCGGGCCCATGACCACTGCATCGAGTCCCGGCCAGGCACTGCGCCAGGCGGCGACGGCCGCGCCCGCCGCGGCGGCGTCCGCCGCGCCGCTCAGATGCAGGCAGACCAGGGGCGCGCTCGGCTCCGCCACGGTTCGATCAACCCGGCAGCAGGCGCGCGAGCCGCCGCGCCAGGGCCAGCGGCGCCAGCAGCCCGGCGCGGCCCCAGCGCCCCAGGCGCGGTGTGCGCCGCACCCGCGCCGCGGTGTAGTCGATGAACTCCCCCAGCACCCGGCCGAAGGGCGCATCCGGCGGAGCCCGGAAACTGCCCGCCGCGGCGTCGGAGGGCGCATTGGCGCGCCACCAGTGGAGATAGCTCGCGTCGGGATCCGCGGTGGCGAAGGGGTCGGGGAACGCCCGCTGCAGGTCGGTGCGGAAGCGGTATACCTCCCGCTGGCGGGGCTCGATCGGGGTGCCGTCGTCGAACTGCGACCAGCGCGCCACCTGCCGGCCCAGTTCGGCCTGGCCGTGCCGTTCGCATTCCCCCAGATACCACTGACGCAGCTCCAGCAACGCCGGGTTATCGGCGCCGTACTTGTTCAACATTCGCTCTTGGGCGCCGCTGTCGAAACCCGAAAAATGATAGAAGCCGAGGGGCTCGCCATTGACCCGGATGCCCTCGCGCAGCGACCCGGTGACCTGCCGGTGAGTCAGGTTCCAGGTCGCCACGTTGAAGCCCGGGTCCCGGACGATACCGACGCCGGGAAAAAAGCAGGGCGCGAGATCCATCCAGCGCTGGTCGGTGAACAGCCCGCGGGAAAAGTCGTCGTAACAGAACCGCCGCAGCCGTTCTGTCCACCAGTCCACCAATTGCCGCCCGTCGCCGTCGGCGCGCGCGCCGAGAAAGCCCAGGTTGAACACTCCGTGCCGGAGGCTCGAGAGCTCGTTGTCGATCACCGCCTGAGGCGTCTCCTCGGGCGCGCACTGATGGGGGGTGAGGATGGCGCCGTGGCGGTCGAGCAGCGCGCAGAGTTCATCGAAGCGGCCGAACACCACGGTATCCGGGTCGAAATAGAACGCCTTGGCGGCGCCGCAGCGGTCGAACAGATACTGAAAAGCCCGACCCTTCACCGCGGTGCACAACTCCACCACCGTGTGGTCGAACAGCCAATGGCGGTCCGTGGCAAAGCCCAGCTCGGCGAGCTCGATCAGGCTGTCGAAGGGCTCGTCGGCCAGGGTGAAGCCCGGTGGAGGATCGTCGTTCAATACCAGATGAAAGCGGATCTCGGGCGCCAAGCGCTTGATGGAATGGGCCAGTACCCGCGCCTTGGGCAGGTAGTTGGTGGTGATGCTGGTGAATGCCTGCACCCGCGCCTCCATCAGTCGAGCCTCAGCAGGCGGCGCAGGCGCCGCGACCAGCGCCAGGTGCGGGAGTTGATCACCGCCTGGTGGTGGGCCTGGAGTTCCGCCAACTGCCGCTGCAGCATCTCGGAACGCGCCAGCAACTCCTCGAACTGCTGCCGTTCCATCGCCAGACGCTGCTGCAGTTGGCGGACATCGGCCTCGCGTTCGCGCACGAACCGCTCCGCATCGGCAAACGCGGCGGCGAGTTCGGCGGCATCGCGCGCCCGGGCGACCAGTTTGTCGCTCAGCCAGGCGGCACCGCTGTCGTGCTCGGCCATCAGATCCTCCAGGGCGGCCGCGCAGTCCGCGAGCAGACGCCGGCCCCGGGCCCGGGTCACGGCGTCGCGCGAAGGGCGCACCGGATCGGCGCGCAGGAAGCGCATGACCAACTCGTGATATTCCGGATGGAGCTCGGCCATGGCGGCCGCCCCCTGGTCCATCAGCTCCGCGCGCTCCTCGCCGAAGCTGACCGAGCCCTCGTGGAACACGAAGACGTCGGCACAGAGCACATTGCGCCAGCCGGCCTTGGCGGCGCGCATGCAGAAGTCGGTCTCCTCCCCGTAGCCACGCGGAAAGCGGTCGAGGTCGAAGCCACCCAAGGCCGCCCAGCAGTCGCGCCGCAGGTACAGGCAGAAGCCGACCCCGGTGGGCAGGTCCAGGCATTGGCCGGCATTCACGACGGCGAACAGGGCGTCCAGCTCCGCCAGCGGCCAGCCGGCCGGCAGCGGATTGACCTCCAGCACGTTGGGATAGCTGCAGATGGAGCCGTTGTTGGAAAAGGGCGTGACGGTGCCGATCCGGGCGTCGCCCCCGGCGCAGGCCCGCAGGCGGTCCAGCCAGTCGTTGGCCACCTGGGTATCGCTGTTGAGCAGCACCGCATCGCGCTCGGGATGCAGCGCCATGGCCCGGTTGACGGTGGCCACGAAACCGAGATTTTCCGGGTTGCGGTGCAGACGGATGCGGCCGGCGGCGGCCATTTCATCGAGCCAGACCGACAGCTCGGGGTCGGGACTGGCGTCGTCAATGACGATCAGTTCAAAATCGGTGACACAGCAACTCGCCAATACCGATTCAAGACAGCGTCGGGTCGCGTCCAGCCCCCGGTACACAGGCACCACGACATCGATCAGCGTGGCGCTCAATCCGTACCCTCCCCCGTCAGCCCGCGAATGCCGCGCATTGTAGCCCGTTCAAACCCGGCGACGCGTCAAGGCCAGGCGCACCCGGGCGATCACCGGTTGTTCCACCCAGTGCCAGGACAGCGCGGCCACTGCCACTGTCAACCCCAGGCAGGCTGGCAACAGCCAGGGCAGCGCGTAGTCCTCCCCCGGCGGCCGTGCGCGTACCAGCCACTGCAGCAATGGGAAGTGCCAGAGGTAAATGCCATAGCTGACCGTGCCCAGGTACAGGGCCACCGGATTCGCAAACAGCCAGAGCAGGGGTCGCGCGCCCGCCGTCGCGGCCAGGATCACCGTCGCCGTGGCCAGGCTGAACAAGGGGGTCCAGAGAAACGTGATGGGTGCCGGTGTCCAGTAGGCCCGATAGCCATGCTCCATCCAGTACACGGCCACGATGCCCAGCGCGATGCCGGCCAGGGCCAGCAGTTCGCATCGTCCCTGTCCCGCACCGAGCCAGCGGGAGAATCCGCCGTGCTGGTACAGCACCGCGGCCGCCATGCCGAGGGCAAAGGAATCCAGCGCCCCGGGCAACTGATAGCCGAGCAGCAGGCGGGTTCCTGGCGGATCCGCTGCCAGCAGCATGATCGTGAACCCCCGCCAGGCGATCATGATCCCGACGCCGAGCACCAGCAGGGCCGCCACGCGCCACCCCCGCAACAGGTCCGCCAACAGTGGCAACACCAGGTAAAAGGAAAATTCGATCGGCAGCGTCCACCACATGCCATTGAGCAGGCGCACCCCGAGCGGCTCTGGAATGAACAACATGGCCGCGTAACCGATCAGGTCGCCGATCCCGGCGATCACCCACTGCCCGTCGAGGAGCCAGAGGCACGCGATCAAGATGAACAGTTGCAGATAGTAGCCCGGCAGCACCCGCGCGCAGCGCCGCGCCAGATAAGGCCCGACGCGCGGCCGCGCGGCCGCGCCGCTCGACCAGCGCACATAGGGCAGCGCCAGCAGAAAGCCAGACAGCACGAAAAACACCTGCACGCCCGCCCAGCCGATGCTGAAAAAGGGCGTGAAATCCAGAGTCCAGCCGCCAATTGCAAGCTCAATCGGCCGCGGCCCGGCGGCGCCCCGGACATGAAACACCAGCACCCAGAGCGCCGCGAAACCGCGCAGCCCGGTGAGCGCGGCAATCTCGCCACCTCGCTCCGACGACTGTGCTGCCATCATCATCCCGGCTCAACTCCGACCGCCGGCGCGCGCCGGCATGCGGTAACCGGCGAGTTCCTCGAAACCGCGGTATACCGGGACTATGACATCGACGGATTGAGACGCCACAAGCTGGTATCCGGCTACAATGCGGCTGGCATTGTACCCGCTCGGCCAGGCCTGGGCATGAGCCGCCAGCCGGTAGCCCACGCACCTGCGGGTCGAGACGCGCAACCACCAATCAAAGCCATCGAAACGACGAGGTAACGGGCATGAACTCGCAGGTCGAAATGCGGCTGACAGTCTGGCCTCTCCGCTGGACGATCTCCCCCTCGGCGCCGCCGCTGCGCCAAACATGGCCGCATCGGTCGGCCCGGGCATGACGGGGTCCAGGCCAGCCCACACCGCCTGGCAGCAGTGGTATCGCCGGCCCCTGGTGGACCTTGGCGCCACCGGAGGGGAACAGTTGCAGGGGATCTTCTCGCCGTTGTACGAAGAAACCACCGTCGAGCGCTACATCCAGGCGCAATTCCGCGCGGACGCCCAGACCTACGCCGAGCGGTACGCGGCCGTCGAATACTTCACCGCGCTCCTGTCCGATGCTCTCGGCCGGATTGGCTGGCAGGGCGACCGTCTCGCCGGGAAAGCCATCCTGGACATTGGCTCCGGGGCGGGGAACTCCATCTTTCCGCTCCTGCGACTCTGCCCCGACGCCCTGGTGGTGGCCAGCGACCTGAGTCTCGAATTGCTGGCACTCCTCAAGCGGATGCTCGCCGAGCAGGGGCTCGATCGGCGTTGTGGTCTGCTGCAGCTCAACGCCGAGGAACTCGACTTCGCGCCCGAATCCTTCGACCTGGTGGTCGGTGCGGCAGTCCTGCACCACCTGTTCTCCCCGAACCTCGTCATCGCCGGCTGCGGTCGCATCCTGAAGCCGGGTGGTGCCGCGATATTTTTCGAGCCGTTTGAAAATGGCAACGCCGTCCTGTCCCTGATTCAGCAAATGATTCTGGAGCAGGAGGATCGCCGAGAGCCGCTCGACCCGGCAGTCAAGGCATTCCTCCAGGCGCAGACCGCGGATCAGGCATTGCGCAGGGGCCGCGACAAATCCTCGCCGCTCTTCGCACGCCTGGACGACAAATGGCTGTTCACGAAATCCTTCCTCGAAGAATTGGCCGCGCACGCGGGATTTTCCGAATGCAGGATTTACCCCCTGCATTCCCCCGAGCGGCAGTTCGCCAACCAGATCGAGGTCAATCTGCGATTGGGCCTGGGCAGGAATCGGACCGCATTGCCGCAATGGGCCTGGAGCATCATTCAACGCTGCGATGAACACTTTTCGCCGGATCTCAAGCGAGACCTGTTGATCGAGGGAGCAGTGCTGCTGAAGAAATAGATCGAGTCCGCAAGCGTCGTTGCCCGCCTAGGGCTGCTTCATCGGGCGGGCGCGCACCCGTGGATCGGCTGGCATTGTACCCGCTCGGTCGAGCGGGGGCATGAGCCGCCAGCCCGGGGGTCCCGGTTCACCCGGCGCGCGCACCTCGGTCGCAGCCACAGCGCCCGCTCCCCGTTCAGGCCCATGTGTCGTTGGAAGAGGCTTATACTTCCCCTATTTCACGTCGATCCTCTACCACGGAGGCAGTTCAAGGAGCGAGAGGAATGCATGATCCGCAGCGCCGCGTCGTCGTCATCCTGGGAATGCACCGCAGCGGTACCTCGCTGCTGGCGCAATTGCTCCAATTTCTCGGTGTCAACCTGGGTAATAATCTGGATGTGGTGGCAACCGCCAGCAACCCGGATGGACACTGGGAGCACGCCAAAATCCTGCGCATTCAGCACGGTCTGCTGGAATCCTTAGGGCGGGGTTTCTTCACGCCCCGGAGTATTCTCCCCATGAAGCCAGGGTGGTGGCGGGATCCCGCGCTGGAACCCGTCAAACAGCAATTGGCGGCCATCGTCCGCGACGAAATGGCGCATAGCATGGGGCTTTGGGGATTCAAGGACCCTCGTACCTTGCTGTTGCAGCCCATGTGGCGGGAGATCTTTGGTAGCCTGAACGTGAAACCGCTCTATGTGGTTTCCATACGGCATCCCACGGAGGTGGCCCAGTCACTCGCCAAACGTGACAGCTCATCCCTCCGGCACGGCGAACTGATGTGGCTGATGTACAACATGAACATCGCTCGCTACTTGGAAGGCGAAGACCTTGCTGTTGTTCACTACCCGGATTGGTTCACAAAGCCGGAAACGGCTGCACAAAAACTCATGGAGCGGCTGGGCTTGAGATGGGCAGGCGGTGCAGAGGAATTTTCCCGGCGGCTATCCGAGATCGTGAAACCTGGCCTATGGCACCAGCAACGCCGGAACGAACTGGCCGGGTCGTCACTCGCCGAGGAAATGTTCCGCTGCCTGATCAATCGCGCGCCAGAACCACCCCATTTCCCCGCACTCAAGGAATTTCTCAGGCGTTTTGACGAAGCGCAGGTTCTACTCCTACCTTGGAGCGATACCTGCGATGCACTGGCAACAGCGGTATCCCAAAAGGACGATACCATCGCGGCACGAAACACCGCTCTTGCCGAAAAGGACCATGCGCTTGCGGAAAAGGACCATGCGCTTGTCGAAAAGGACAATGCGCTTGTCGAAAAGGACAATGCGCTTGTCGAAAGGGACAATGCGCTTGTCGAAAGGGACAACACTATCGCGGAACTGAGGCTAGTCACAGCCCAGCGTGCGTCCCAAATTGCCATGCTAGAGGCGGAGCGCAACACATTTGGGGCGCAGGTGGGCCGGTGGCTAACCCGGCAGCGGAACCGTTGGGCCCCGTCGCACACTCGGAGAGACCGGGCGGCCAGGCTTGCGGTCCGCGCGGTGCGGGTTTGGCGCAAAGAGGGGGCAAGGGGGTTGGTGCGGAAGATCTTCACGAAAACGGGCCGGGCTGTAAGGGGAGCCAGGGCGCGGAAGCCACCGGGTTCCAATGCTGACGGATGTCAGGGCCATCTTCCACGCGCCATGCTACGTTGAACAGTGCGGCGTGAATGCCCAATAGTGCGGCATCGGGAATCGAGCCCACGCCCACCTGCAAGCAGTCGCCGTCGCGCGGCCAGCACCTCGGACAGGTCCAGCAAACCCGGGTCGTACCAGGCCGAGGCGGCCCGCGCCAGCAGTGCCTCGGAAGCCGCCACCAACCCCGCGTTTTCCCACAGGCCACGGGGATTGTCGGGCCGTTCGCCCAGCAGGTCGCGGCCCAGCCGGAAACCCAGGGTGTGGATCACCTCGGTCACGCAGGAAGTGCCGCTGCGGTGGGGACCGACCACCAGCACCGCCAGCGGCGCCCTATTCGCCATCGCCGTACCAATGGCGCAGATCGCGGCCGAGGCGGGCTTCCAGCGCCACGATGCGCGGCCGGTACAGCTCCAGCAGGGGTTTGCGCAGCGTCGGCCGGAGCGGCGCGCCCGGGCCGGCGAATACCGGCGCGGCCAGCCGTTGCGGCGTCCACGACGGGTCGGGCGTCACGCCCAGAAACGTGGCAACCCGGTGCAGCAGGTCCGTGGGTCGGCGGCAGAGATCCTCGTAAAACAGCACCAGCAGGGCGCTGGCCGGAAACACCCCGCCCCAAATGTCCAGCGTGCGCCCATAGTCGCCGCGCAGCAGCGACCCGCGCGACCGAAAGTGGTCGAGAAACCAGGCGTCCGAGGCATCATCCAACGTCAGTTCCGCCCGGCCCAGCGCCATCAGGGCCGCCGACCAGGCGCGTTCGATGGGATTGCGCAGCAGAAAAATGATGCGCAAATCCGGAAACAGCGCGCCGATGCGGTCCACCACCGGGGGCTCCAGGGTGGCATAGGCTGGGGTGATGTCGCCGTTGACGCGCCCGTCGTCGGTGGCGAACAACTCGCAATACCAGGATTCCGGCAGGGTGGCGCGGGCGTCCCAATAGTGCACTTCCTTGCCCCCCGGAAAACCGATCTGGGGATGAGCCGCCAACCGTTCATACAGCCAGGTGGTGCCGGCCTTCTGGGCCCCGATGCCCATGAAATTCAACATGGGTAGCCGAACGCGGTCAGTGCCGGGGCGGCCTGCGCCAGGGCGGCGCCCAACTGCTCGCGCCAATCCGCCGGTCGCGTGCGGCTGGCGGGCATGATGTCCTCGCACTCGAAATGCTCGCGCGCGAGCGGGATGCCCAGTTCGCCGCCGATCCGTGCGATTGCGGCGACCGGTTGCGCGCAGAGGTCTTCGTAGCGCAGCGTGGCGCAGCGGCCCGGATGGCGATCGACGATATCCCGGGCGCGCAGGTTGACCGCGGCCCACAGCCGCAGCGCGCGCCCAGCCGGGGACTCGCCCGCCGCGGCCGGACCCAGCAGCAGGTCGCCGTACAGACCCAGTTGGCGCTGGTTGGCGGAAAAGGCCATGTCGATCCCGTTGCGGACCAGCAGCAGAAACCGGCTGCCGGGGACGCCGTCGAGCAAGGCCGGCAGCGCCAACACCGCGCGGGGATTCTTGACCAGCCAGGGCGACGGCTGCCCGTCGATGTGGCGGTCCAGCGCCGCGGTCAGTTCCAGGCGCCAGCGCGCGGCATCGAACCCCTGGCCCGACACATAGGCCGCCAGATGCCGATCATAGAGCGCCGCCATCGGCAGGGAGTCCAACGCCTCGTTGAGCACTGTTCCCGGAGACAGGCCAGCCCGGGTCAGCACCGCGGCCAGCGCGCGGGTGCCCGAGCCGCCGCTGCCGCCGATCCACAGCAAGAAGTGCGCTTTCGACATGCGGCGGCGCCCCGCTAGCCGCGCCCGTCGGCGGCCGGCAGCGCCTCGCCACCCAGATCGACGCTGCCCAGCAAACCCGGCGCGGCGTCGATCACCCGAAAGTGGCACACCCCCACATGCTTGTCGAGCACCGGGGCGATCTGGCTGGTGCGCCGATCCTCCAGCCGCACGGTGAACGAGTAGTAGCCCTCCGCCAGTCGCAACGGCAGGCGAAACCGGCAGTGGAATCCGCCGTCCGCGGCCACCGCCACCTGCCCCCGCGCCGCGCTGGCGAGCAGTCCGTAGAGGTTGTAACCGCGCACGTCGCGCAGTACCAGCGCCACCGCCGGCAGGATCCCGGCGTCCGCCAGCCGGCCGGCCACCCGCACCACCAGCGTACTGCCGGCCGCGAACTCGCCGGTGACGCCCGGCTGCTCGATCGCGACTTCCACAATGCTGCCCCGCTGCCCCGCGAACCGGGCCCCGGCACCGCCGGCGTGCCACTCCAGTGCGTCCTCGCCAACCTGGTTGCCGGCGCGCATCAGGTGGTAGTAGCGCTCGGTGACAGTTTCCGGATCGCCCTCGGCGATCACCCGCCCCCGGTCGAGACAGATCGCCCCGGTGCAGTAATTCTTGATGAGTTGGAGATCGTGCGAGGCCAGCAGGATGGAAGCCCCCTGCTCGATCAATTGCTCCAGGCGATCCAGGCAGCGCGCCTGAAAGCCGACGTCGCCCACCGCCAGCGCCTCGTCGACGATGAGCAGATCCGGCTCCAGCGCGGTGGATACCGAAAACGCCAGCCGGACGAACATGCCGGAGGAATAGGTCTTCACCGGCCGGCTCAGGGCCTCCCCCAGATCCGCGAATTCCGCGATGGCGTCGTAGCGGGCCTTCACCTGGCCGGGATCGATGCCATAGGTGGCGCCCATGAGGAAAATGTTCTCGCGCCCGGTCATCTCCGGATTCATGCCGGCCCCCAGTTGCAGCAGGGCGGTGATCCGGCCCCGCACCCGCACCGCGCCCGAGGTGGGGCGCACCGTGCCCGCGATCATCTGCAGCAGGGTCGATTTGCCGGCGCCGTTGGGGCCGACGATGCCGAGAATCTCTCCCCGCCCGAGCCGCAGCGACACCTCGCTCAGCACCTCGCGGCGCGGCGCCGGCCGCCGCCACAGCAGCTCCGCCAGGCGCTGGTGCGGGCTCGCATAGGCCGGATAGCTCTTGCCCAGCCGCTCGACTTCGAGCACCACCTCAGAGCACATCCGCGAACCCCTCCCGCAGCCGCCCGAACCACCACCAGCCGAACTGCGCCGCGCCCAGCGCCACCGCCCACAGCAGCGCCAGCGCCTGCCAGTCGGGCGCCACGCCCTCGATCAGTGCCGCGCGCAGGCCCTCGATGATCACCGTCAGCGGATTGAGCAGCAACAACGCCTGCACCCGCTCCGGCACACTGCGCAGCGGATAGAACACCGGCGTCAGGAACATGATCGCCGACACCGCCAGGCCAACGATATGGACCAGATCGCGAACATAGACGGTCAGGGCGGCCAGGAACCAGGAAATTCCGATCAGCAGCAGATACAGCGGCAGGATGAACAGCGGCACATAGGGCCAGGTCGGGGCTATGCCCGGCCCCCAGATCGCCACGGCCGCCACCAGGACCGCCAGATTCACCAGAAAAAACACCGTCGCCGTGGTCACCGAGGCCATCGCCAGGACCTCCAGCGGGAACACCACCTTGCGGACCAGATTGTCCTGCCCCAGCAACAGGCCGGGGGCGCTGGCGACCGCCTCGGAAAACAGCGAGAACACCACGAAGCCGGAGTACAGAAACAGCGGGAAACTCAGGGTGGCGCCGGGTTCGGCCACCCACCGCAGCGGCATGATGTGGGCGAACACCAGGGTGAATACCCCGATCAGCAGCAGCGGCTGGAGCAGGGGCCACAGCAGGCCGAACCAGGAACCCCGGTAGCGCGCCGAGATGCTGTTGCGGGTGAAGGCGGCAATCAGCCCCCGGTGGCGCCAGAAGGCGGTCAGCCAGCGCAAGGGTCAGGGCCCGGTGGCGGGCGCCGCGCCATCCACGGGCAGTTGCGCCAGGCGTGCGCGGGCGTCGCCCATCAGCACGCGCAACCGGTCGGCGTCGACCTCCACGCGGGCGGATTCGAGCAGATCGCGCTCCCAGGCCGCCACATACTCGCGCCGGTAATCCAGGCGCAGCTTGGAGACGATGAATTTCTTCGCCTCCTCGAAGCTCATGGGACCCGGAGCCTGGTAATGGATCGACTGGATCAGGTGCCAGCCGTACTGGCTCCGCACCGGTTCGCTCAGTTCGCCCGGCTCCCGCAGCGCGAATGCCGCCGCCTCGAAGGGCGCGACCATCTGCCCGCGGCCGAACTCCGGCAGATCGCCGCCCAGGCCCGCGCTGCCCTCGTCTTCCGAATACTGCCGCGCGAGCGGCCCGAAGGACTCTCCAGCCCGCACCCGGGTCGCGATCGCCGCCAGCTCCCCGCGCTTGGCCTCGACCGCGGCCGCATCGGCATCCGCCGCCAGCTTCAACAGGATGTGGCGCACCCGCGCCCGTTCGGGCTTCTGGTAACTCTGGCGCTCGGACAGATAGCGCTCGCGGGCGAGCGCCTCGAAATCCGGCTCGTGCAGCGTCTCCAGCACCTGCTGGCGCAGGGCATCCCCCAGCACCCGCGCGCGCGCGGTCTCCACCGCCACCCGCACCTCGGGACGCGCCGCCACGCCGGTCCGCTCCGCCTCGGCGGCGAAGGCGTCGAGCTTGGCCAGCCCGTTGACGAAGGTCAGCGCGGCCTGGGGATCGCTGGCCAGCCGGTCCAGCACCTCCGGCGGCAGCGGCGCGAGTTCCGCGCGTAGCCGCTCCCGGGTCAGCACCAGGTTCCGGCCGGTGGCGATCAACTCCGCCGCGGGCTCCGCGGCCGCCTCGGCCACCGCGCCGGCCGCGCCGCCCAGCGCCCAGCCGGCCAGGGCGGCACACAGACCGAGCCGCCACCGGCACTTACCGGCGCAAGCCAGGCGGCGTGCCGCTCCGGGCCTGCCGGCCCCTTGTCCCCTGCGTTGCTGCTGACTCATCACTGCCCCGGCGCCGATTTCGAGGGCCGCATGGTACACAAAAAAACGGGCGCCGTGGCGCCCGTTCCGAACCCCCGGCGGGCTCACTGATAGGTGAACCCGGTGGGCAGGGTAATGCGGTAGCGGCAGGCGTTGCCCGAGCCAATGCCGCAATTCGTCGCGGCAGGGGTGCCAGCCTGGGGCCGCACATTGAGGTAGTACAGGGTATTGAGGTTGACCTGGCAACTGGTGACACCGAACGGCGGGTTGTAACCCACCTTGTGCAGCCGCACCTGCCCGGTCCCGGACTTCTTGCACTTGGAATCGACGTTGAAATCGCCCGGCACCGTGGACACGGCGAAATCGTAGGCATTGAGCGATTCGCCGGTCTCGGCCCGCTCCACCCCGAAGGGGTAGGTGGTGGAACCGAGGGCCGCGCCCACCGGGATGCGCATGGCCCAGACCTGGCCGGCCACCACCGTATCGTACAGGGACTGGCTGCCGCCGGCCCGACAGTTGTTGTACTGGGTAGGCACGCAGCGGGGCACATAGAGCTCGGTCAGGGTGCCGCGGTCGTGCACATAGTTGCTGCCGTTGATCCACAGGCCGGAGCCCGGATCGCCGCCGCCCCCGCCACTGGTATTGAAGGTCGCGGTGGCCGTGAGGTTGGCGGTCATGTTGAGGATGCAGCTGCCGGTGCCGGTGCAGGCGCCCGACCAGCCGGCGAAGGTAGAGCTGCCGCCCGCCGCGGCGCTCAGGGTTACCTGGGTATTGCTGGCGTAGGACTCGCCGCAGTCCGTCCCGCAGTTGATCCCGCCCGGGCTGCTGGTCACGGTGCCCGTGCCGCCGCCCGCCTTGGTCACCGTCAGGGTGAAGGACGAGGAGCCGGGGTCGCTGCAACTGGCATCCACCGGGGTCACGGCGCCGCTGACGTTGATGGTGCCGTCGGTGCAGATCCAGCCATCGGCGCGGGTGATGGTGATCGCCGCCTGCACCAGCCAGGCCGCGCCGAGCAGCAGCAGGCCGGCGCCGAGGCCGGCGGCGGTGTGGAATTTCCGATGCTTGTTCAATTTCCGATGCTTGTTCATCGTTGTCTCCTGATACCGGACCTCTTGTCCCCATCCGCCGCAGGCGCGCCGGGCCGACGCACTCGCCAGCAGGGGGCCGATGGTATCACCGCCGGTGTGACCGGTCGATGGCGGCGGTGTGCGGCGCGCCGCATTTTTTGGCCGGCGCCGCCCCCGGTCGCGAAAACGTGATCCAGCTCACAGCGGCCGGTCCCGGTTCGCGCCTGGCGGCGGACCACCCGGAGGGACGCCCTGCCCCACCCCTGCCCCACAAAAAAACCGGGGGCCGCAAGGGCCCCCGGAGGTGTGCCTGACGGACTGGTGCGACGATTACGGCCCGCCCACAATATCGGTCACATAGCCGTGTTCCCACAGCAGGCCGTAGTTCAGCACCGCGTTGGCGTTGGTGCCGTTCTCCAGGCTGGTGGCGGCGAAGCCGATCACCGGCAGTCCGGTAAAGGACGTGGAGAAGGCGTCTCCCACGATGGTGCCGGCTTCCGGGAACTCGAGCCGCATCCAGCCGGAGACGAAGCCGGCAGCGGCGAGGTTCACGTTGGCATCGATCGGCGAGGCGAACAGGTCGCTGTTGTTGAAGGTGACGACCTGGGTCTCGTAGCAGATGCTGTCGGCCGGAGTGCCGGGAGGCGGCGGCGAGAAGCCGTTCTCGGTGGAGATGATCTCGGCTTCCTCGCGGTCGAAGAAGCGGAAGGTCACCTTGACCGGCGCACAGTCGTCACCCACGGGCTTGCCAGTGTTGTCGCGCGGCCACTGGAAGGTGGTCGAGTTCTCGAACGGCGGCAGGCCGAAGTAGGGCGGCGGGTTGGGGCCGTTGGCGCTGGTGCCGACAGAGCCTTCGCGCTCATCCGTGTACCAGTACTTGGTGGGGAAGGAGATCACCCAGTCGGTCTTGGCCAGGTTGGCGGGGTTGACGCTGTACTGGTTGGCGACCACCACCCGCGAGAGCGCGGCGGAGACCGCATCCACCGGATAGAGGAAATTGTCGAAGATCGGCACGGCCACGGCCTGGTCGATGACATCCACCACCGGCGGGAACACCTGGTTCAGCGCCGGCAACTGGCTCTGCGGCGCCACCAGGATGTTGCTGCCGACGGGCGCGGTTCCATCGAAGGTGTTGGGGTTGTAGAAGTTGGCCAGGGTGGTGGGGTTGCCCGAAAAGCCCTTGCCCTCGGTGACCTTCAGGAAGCTGAAGGAGCCCTTGAGCACATTGATGGGCTCGTACATGGTGCCCGCGGTGCTCCCGACGTTGGTGCTGTCGAGCTGGGTGCGCACCAGCGAGCAACTGCGCGGCACGCCGCCGACGTGCTGGGCGTTGTAGCCGATCGAGTCGACCAGTTCCGGCGTGCTGTCGCCGTCGTTGGGGAAGCTCAGCGCCGGCGAGGGCGCGCCCGGGTTGGTGGGCGGCAAATGCGCCATCTCGATCACTTCGATGTGGCCTTCCATGGTGCGATCCAGGGTGGTCGGACCGCCGTCGGAGGGGCCGACGCCAACGCCATCGATGTAGTCGAAATTGGTGAAGTCGATGGCGCGGCGGCCGTTGCCCAGATCGATCGGCAACTGGCCCGCGGTGCAGGACTGGTCGCCGGTGATGATGCGCGCGGACTGGCCATCGGGCGAGAGGGTGACGACGGCGTTCCACACGTCGTAGGGCGAGAGCACCACGTTGAAGTCGCGGGCGTCGCGGCTGTTGTGGGCTTCGCGGAACCGGATCTTGAAGATCACGGTGTTCTCGCTGGTGTTGGTGATGTTGATGTTGGTGTCGATGCTGTTGCGCACGGTGTAGTACGGGAACAGCAGCACCTCGCCCAAGCCGTTTTGCGACACATTCACGGCTTGCGCCTGGGGCGGAACCGTCAAGGCGCCGGCCAGGGCGACAGCCACCGCGAGCGGCTTGGCTGCAAAGTTGAAGGGTTTTTTCGTTGCGGTCATTTTACCTTTCCTCTTGAGTAGTCCGTTCACTGTGCGATCGACACGGCCCGTTGGGTCTGATCCGTTCTGGAGCGTCGTCCGCTCGCGTCAGCGATGTTAATGGGCAAATTCAGGTTTTGCAAACACAATATCCAGCAAAAAAGCACCGTTCGGCAGGCTCGTTCAGTTAGTGTGCCACCAGTCACCTCCCGTCCTTATCCAGTGTTCTTCCACCGGTCGCTGGCCCTCGATGACACCGCCAACTGCGTCCATGGCGGTATAGAAAACCATCAGTCTGACCAATGCGGTTGCGCCGGCCTCGTCGGGCACCACCTCGATCACCTCAACGGCATTCCAGCGCAACTGCGCCCCGAAGCGGCTGGCGTACAGACGCAGCGGCGTGATCTCGCGGTAAGCCGGGGTTTCGAAACTGTAGGCCTTGGCGAAATCGCCTTCGATCAGCCCGGCCCAGCGCGCCTCGGCGCGCTCGGCGAGGACGGTCGGAAGATCCGCCTCAGCGACCCGCGATGCGGGCGCTGCGCAGCCGGCGGCGATGAGCATGGAGAGCAGGGCCAGCAGTGTGGCGACCCGGGTTGCCGGCAAGCTTCTTGTCATAGGGTTACTTGATAAATCAGGGAATAACGGCGTTCATGTAACAACATAGTTGAAGACAATACAATGGCTGGACCCGGTTTTTTTGGCGCCGAATGGGCGGGGTTTCACAGCTTTGGCGGCCCGCCCCAGGGTTTGGCCACCTGCGCAGGCGCGGGCTGGGTCGGCGCGGCGCACCCTCCGTCCACCGCACGCGGCGCAAGCCGGCCACCGCACAGCACGCCCGTATTGCGGGCGGCGGACCAGCGCCGCGCGTCCGCCCCGCAACCGATCCGCCCGGTAACCGCGCGACAAGGTCAGGGCGCAGGCGTGTCGGGCGACGCGGGCGCCGACGGCTGCTCTGGCGGAACTGTCGCCTCCTCGGACAGCGCGCCGTCGATCTTCAGACCGTTGATCGCCCCTAGGGAGCGGGCAAAGTGGCGCCGCATTTCGTCCGACACCGCGCGCAGTTGTTCGTCGTTCTGCAGCGCCCGGGGGGTGATCAGCACCACCAGTTCGGTGCGATTGTTGGTGCGCGAGGTGGTGCGAAACAGTCCGCCCAGCACCGGAAGATCCTGCAGCCAGGGTATGCCCGTCTTGCCCCGGGAGGTGTTGTCGCGGATCAGCCCGCCCAGCACCACGGTCTCGCCGGAACGTACCGCGACGCGGCTGGCGATGGCGCGCTGCAGGAAGCTGCGCTGGCCGGTGGCCGCATCCACCTGGCCGACATCGGTGACATCCTGGTTGATGTCCATGGTGACCAGGCCGCCCGCGTTCACCGACGGCAGGACATCGAGCGTCACGCCAGTGTCCTTGTACTGAATCGAACTGGTGGTGTTGCCGCCGTCGGTGACGACCGTTGACGACTGCACCGGCTGCTGGTCGCCCACCTGGATCTGGGCGTTGTGGTTGTCGAGTACCATGAGGCTCGGGCTCGATATCACGTTGACGAGGTTCTTCTTCGCCAGGGTATTCAATACCGCCTGCACCTGGCCCGCGCGGTTGGCGATGCTGTAGGAGAAGCCGGGCTGCCGCGGGCCGATATTGCCGGAGGCATTGGGGTTGAAGATCCCGGTGCCGGTGCGACCGCCATTGATGTCACCCTGGAATGCCCACTCCAAGCCGAAGGAAAACTCGTCGGTGAGGGTCACTTCGAGGATGCTGGCTTCGATCAGGATCTGGGTCGGCGGCACATCGAGCTGCTGCAAGGCGCTGCGGACCTTTTCGTACTCCCGCCGCGGCGCGTAGATCAGCAGGGCGTTGTTGAACTCGTCGGCCACGATCCGCACATCCGGCCCCAGTTCGATGGCCGTCATCTCGGTCTGGTTGCCGGACTGGCCACCGCGCCCCAGGCGACCCCCGCCAAGGCCGCCGCGGCCGCCACCGAAGCCGCTGCCGCTCGAGCCCCCGAAACCGCTGCGGTTCGAGCCGCCGAAACCGGATTGCCCGCCCAGGCTGCCACCGCCGAAACCGCTGCGATTGCCGCCCAAGCCGCTGCCGCTTCCGGAACGCCCGAACCCGCCGCCGAAGCTGGATTGCCCCAGACCCGGCGCGACACCCGAGTCGGCGCCGCCTCCCCCGGTCGTGGTTCCGCCGCCGTAGAGGGCGTTGAGCAGATCGGAGAGATGCTGGGAAGTACCGTTCTGCACCGCATAGACGAACAGTTGCGGCTCGTTGCCGTCGCCGCGCGGCTGGTCGAACCGGGCGATCCACTCGCGCGCCCGGTCGAGGTAATAGGCGCGGGAGGTGACGATCAGCAGGGCGTTGAGGCGCTCGATGGCCACTACCTTGACCAGCCCCGCCAGCGGACCCGGCAGTTCCAGCCCGGCCACCGCCGGCGCCCCGGCATTGCCCTTGGCGGAGCCCTGGACACTGCCCTTGGCGGCGGTATCGCCCGCTCCGGGGGCCTTGGTTGGCGCCGCCGCGCCGCCCGCCAGCGCGGCCAGCGCGCTCTCGACTTCGGCGACGGAGACATTCTTGAGGGGAAACAGACCGATCGACATGCCTTTGAGCACGTCGATATCGAAGGTCTGCACGATCTGCATGAATCCTTCGAGCTGGGAGCGGGTGGCGGCCAGGATCAGCAGGTTGCGCGCCGGGTCGACCCGGACAATGTTTTCCGGCGCGGCGATGGGCGCGAGGATTTCGGCCATCTCGACGGCCCCGACGAATTGCAGCGGAACGATCATCAGGTTCTGGCCCGGCGGCAGTGTCCCGCCGAGGTTGCCCAGCGACGGCGCGATGCCGCGCAGGGTCTCGGGACGACCGACGTGATAAATCCCGGATGGGTCGATCACCAGTGCCAGTCCGTTGGCCTGGAGAATCGACTCCAGTACCGGCAGGACCTGATCCCGGGGCAGCGGCTGCGCGGTGTGAATGGTGAGGGAGCCCGCCACCGGCTGATTGACGACATAGGGCACACCCAGGATGTCGCCCAGGATCGCATGCACCACTTCGGTCACGGGCGCCTGCTCGAAGTCGAGACTCACCGGATCCCCGGCGACCGCCTTCGCGCCCGTGGGTCGGGGGGTCCGGAACATGACCTGGTCGCCGCGCACGATCAGTGGCTCCGCGTCCGGCTCGGCTTCGGGCGCGGGCAGCGCGGGTTTGTCGACCTTGACCCGGTCGGCGGCCTTGCCGGCTATCGGCACCACGATATCGGTGGCGGGGACGGCGGATTTGGTCGCGGCACAGCCCGCGACCACCAGCGCAAACAGGATAGCGAGGCTGGCACGGGACGCGGGACTGGATTGAGAAGCTGTCATGCAGAAGGCATCCGTCATTGGCGTAATGTTCATTGGGGGGTGGTTGACTGGGCCGGTTGAGCCCCGGTCTGGGCGGCGCGGGTCTGGGCGGCACGCTCCCGGGCGGCGCGCAGCACGGCCGCACGATCGACCTGGGCCGCGGAAGCATCGGGTTTCTTGCCGTTGCCCGGCGCCGCCGGGGGCGCCGCAACCATGCCGCCCTGCTGGGGCTGGCGCGCCAGCGTGAGCTCCTGGGAACTGCCGTCGGCGCCCGCGAAGATCGCTTTGGTGGCGCTCACCGACAGCAAGCGCCACCCCTGCCATTCGCTCCCGGCGGGCACCCGGGAAACCTCGCCGCCACGGCGGACAATCACACCGGCGCGCCCGCCGGATTCGTAAACGCCCAATAACTCGGCCCCTTCGAGCGGATTCACCGCGGGCGCGGCCGGGGCCGGCTCGGCAACGGTGGGCTCGGGCGGGCGGCGGGCTGCGAGAAACAGCGGGCGCTGGCCGATCTCGTTGAGCAGCGCGCCGTTCGCGCCGGCGGGCGCCTCTGGCGCGACCACCACCGGCACCTCGGGCGGCCGCGCGGCCGGCGGCGTCCAGTCGGCGTCGATCAGGACAAGCTCGGCCGCGATGCCGGCCAGCAAGGCGAGCGCGATACCCCCCAGCACGCGATGCGTCGGCATCAGGGCGCGAGCCTCAGCACGCTCATGTTCATCTGAATGGTGACATTGGCATTGGCCTCCGTGCCACGACGGATCGCGCGCGGCGCCTGCACCGCCAGTTTTTCCACGGCAATGGGCGGTTCTTCCGCCGCCAGGGCCAGCAGGAACGCGGCCAGGGCGCCGGTATCTCCTTCGAGGGTACCGCTGACCATGACCACCGCGAACCCGTCCTGCTCGCGCACCGGGAGAATCTGGCTGCCGGCGACGCGAAGTTCGGCGGCTTCCGCAAGCTGGCGGATCTTCTGTTGCAGACCCGTGCCGATTTCGCCGACGTCGGCCTCCGCCGGATAGGCCAGCCGCCCGAGCACCGCCACCGCCTCGGCATCGGCCGCCAGGATGGCGTCGCCGCGCTCCAGCACACCGCTCAGGCGGGCGTACCGCGGCGCGATATCGGCGCGCAACTCGGTCGCCCGCCAGGCATGGGCGGCAACCTTGCCGAGCGCCGCCACCGCCGCCGCCAGCGCCAGGGCGAGGCACAGCCCCGCGACCAGGCGCGCGCGCGCTCCGGGAAAAGTCACGGCGCCGCTCCCGACGGGGGATTCGCGACGGGCGCGGCGTCGGGTGCCGCGGCCGGGGCCTCCCGGGCCAGTACGAACTCGAGGTAAAACGCATCGCGCCCATCGTGGCCGCGCACGATGGGATTAAGCGCCCGCAGCTCGGCGATGCCGGCGTCCGCGCGCAGGGTTTCCATGAGCCCGGCGGCATCGGCGGCATTGCCGGTGATGCGCACCTTGCGGTCTTCGATATCGAGCCGGCTGAGATGGGCACTATCCGGCAGCAACGTGGTGAGCTTGTTCAATAAGTACAGCATGTCCGCCTTGCCGTCGCGCCAGGCCACCACGGCGGCGATGCGGCTATCGGCGCGTACCAGTGCGGCGCGCGCATCCAGATAACTCGCGCTGGCCGTCTGCATTTGCTCCAACTGGCGCTGGGCGTCGATGGTGCGATGCCGCAACTGCCCGTAGGGCGCCAGCACCAGCCCGCCCAGCAGCGCGCCGATGAGCAGCGGCCACAGCAGCATCCGGCGGCAGCGGGAACGGGCCCGGGCCAGCCGGGGCGCCTCGCCCCGGCCGCGCAGGACGACCGGCCCGCCGGCATCGGCCCAGAGTTCGAAATGGTCGGGCAGGCCGCTGCGATGCGCCGCCACATAGGCATTGACGTGGTCGGTGGCCGCGAAGGCGAGGGTGACCTGGAGACCGGGCTCATCCACCGCGTCGATGCGCCAGCCCCAATCCAGGCGGGCTTCGGGGAAGGGGCTGTCGGCCTGCAATTCGAGCCGCAGTGCGGCTTCGATTTCGGTATCGGTCAGATGCGGCAGCGTCAGCCGGCGGCTCAACACCAGATCCGGGGGCAACAGCAGGGCATGGAATTCGGTGTCGGCGCCGGCCGGCGCGGGGCGCTCGCTCGCCCCCAGATAGCGCCGGCGGCTGCCGTCGGGGCGATGCACTTCGACCGGATCCGCCGGGGTCAGCCACGCCAGCAGGGGCCAGCGCAGCACGCCGGCCCAACCCTGCCGCAGGCCGTTGCCGAGCGCACCCAGGTCGAGCCCGAAGAGACGGAGATTGGCTGCTTCAAACGCCATGGTCAGGTCAGGCCCTTAGCTCCCCGTGATGAGCAGCTTGTTGAAGAACCGCTGCGGCAGCCATCTGCTTCGTTGCGCGGTGCTCGCTTCCTCGCCTATCCATCCGATATGTCTCGGTCGCTGCGCGCCGTGCGCCTCGCATCTGGCCCCCTCGCGACGTTTTTCAACAAGCCGCTAGTTCCCTGTGATCGGTTCGGCACGAAAACTGCGCCAGGGCGTACCGTCGACGCCGCCCTGGCCGAGATCGATCCAACGGGTGCGGCGGTAACTGCGGTCACCCAGCCGCACGCGCGCGTCGGCCCGGTACACCGAGGCGCCACCGCCGCCCAAAAACTGGCCGGCGAGCCCGGTCATGTCGGTGGTGGGATCGTCCGCCCGGGTGCTGGCGATGCGCGCGGCCAGTTCACGGTCACCGCCGGCGAGCAGCGTCAGCACGTCTTCCGATGCGGCCAGCGCCGCCACGCCAGCGCTGCCGCCGCGCACGGTAATCAGGCCGCGCACTCTATCATAAAGCGGGTAAGAGACCCCCAGCACCTGGAGCAGGTCCTCGGGATACTGGAAGGGTCCGCCGCGCGGGCGATAACCGACGCCGGCCGCGACGTAGTCGGCCACCGCCTCGGTAAGCCCGGGGGTGCGCCATTCCACCACCCGCCGCGCGAGTTCGGCGGCGACCTCGGGCTCCTCGCCCCCGGTCCCGGCAAACAGCGCTGCCAGCAGCTCTTCGGTCGCCTGGTTGAGATCGATGAGACCGGACGCCGGCACCAGGTCGACCGCGACCTCGTGACCGGCAAACCCGTAGGCAAAGTGCGTGAAGTTTTGCTGGGCCTCCGGAGTCGAGCGCAGTTCCAGCACCGCCAACTGGATGGCGGCATCGCCAATCGCTGCCGCCTGGGCGCGCGCCCGCACCCCCTGGGCGTTATGCAGCTCGGCCCTGGTCGCGGCCGCCAGCGCGAGCGCCAACACCGAGAGCGCCGCCACCATCCAGAGTACGGCGACGAGGGCGATGCCGCGCTGGCATTGTCCGACGCCATCGCGCTCAGCCACCGTCGTCTCCCGGCGGTTGGGAAAACTCGAGGTCCGGGCGCGGTTGCGCCTCCAGCACCGGCACGATCAACTCCGGCCAGGACTGCCCGCGCACCGCCAGACCCATTTTCACGCGCGCCGGCAACACGTCGGTATCGCGCCACTCGGGATACCATTCGTCGTCGTCGAGCGCCCGGTAGGCAAGGTCGAAAGCGGTGACGCCGTCGAGCAGTGGATGGGCTTGCGCCGCGCTCCAATCGGGCGGCGGATCGTCGCCGGCGAAGGGCAGGTAGTACAGCATCAGGCGGCGTCGGTCGCCGGCAGCGCGTTCCACCCCAAGGCGCAGGTGGTAGAGACCGCCGACACCATGACGCGCGGGCATCAGACCCAGCCATTCCAGCTCGGTCGCCGTGCCCTGAAACCAGCTCACCGGCACGGCATCGTCCGGGCGCACCCGTACCCGGGGCGCCGCGGCACCGAGCGACTGTTCGAGAAAGGCGTGGACCAGGCGCACGTCGTCGCTGACCAGGGTCCGCTCTTCCAGGCGGGCGCTGGTCTTGCCGAAGGACACCAGGGCGCTGACCAGGCCGGCCAACATGACGGCCACCAGTGTCAGGGCGATCACCACTTCGATGAGGGTGAAGCCGCGATCGGCGCCGGCTGCGGGCCTCATGGCGCGCGCACATCCACCGGCAGCAGCGTCACCAGGGCGAATTCCCGGTCGCGCTCGCGGTCGCGCCAGCGCACCCGCGCCACGACTTCGTGCAATTCCCATTGCGGATTCTCGACACTGGCGGGCGCCGGACGGGAAGCGAGCTGCCAGGCGAAACCATCCGGCGTGATGCCGCTCTCCCCCAGGCCCGCGGGCGGCACCCGGTCGTAGAGGGCGAGCACCGACTGCGCCAGCAGCACGGCACGGGTGTCGTGCGCGGCCCCGGTCACCCCGCGCACACTGCCACCGACGGCCTGGTACAGGATACCGAGCGCCAGGGCCATGATGGCAAAGGCCACCAGCACTTCGAGCAGCGAGAAGCCGGCCTGACGGCGGCGCGACGCCATCATGCCTCCGGCGCTTCCTGGCTGATGCGGCCCAGCAGCCAGTCGACGCGCAGTCGCACACCCTCGCCCGAGGGGCGCAGAATTTCGATGCTGCCGCCGGTGGCGCTGCCGTCGGGGTAGAAACGAATGGCTCCGCGATCGCGGCCAAGCTCGGCGTCGGCGACCACCAGGCGCAGTACCAGCCGCCGGGGAAGCTCGCCGGTGAGCTCGTCGCCGATGCCGAAGCGGTGTTCGTTCGGCGCCACGGTAAAGGCGACGCTGGCGCCGGTTTCGATGGCGGTTTGGCGCGCGCTTTTGAGCCCGGCCAGCAGATGGCGCACCGCCGCGCGGTATTCCATGGTTTCCATGGCGCGCGACAGCAACGGTGGCGCGGTGGTGAGCAGCAGCGCCACCACCGCCAGCACCACCATGAGCTCAAGCAGGGTAAAACCGGCGCCGCGCTCCGACCCGGGAGACGCCGGCGCCCGTTGCGTCACTGCCAACTTCCGATATCGGCGTTTTCACCCTCGCCGCCGGGAGCGTTGTCGGCCCCCAGGGTATAGATGTCGATGTCGCCGTTGCGGCCCGGCGCTTCGTAATGGTAGGCGTTGCCCCAGGGGTCGTCGGGCAGCCCCTTGCGCAGATAGGAGCCGTTCCAGCCGGCGGCGGCGGGCGGCGCGGACACCAGCGCGGCCAGACCTTCCTGGGTGGTGGGGAAGCGGCCCACATCCAGCTTGAACAGCTCGGCGGCCTGTTCCAGATCGCGGATCTGGACCACCGCGGACTTGCTCTTGGCGCCGCCCAGCTGGCCCAGCACGCGCGGCCCGACGAGGCCCGCGAGCAGACCCAGAATGGCGAGCACTACCAACAGCTCAACCAGCGTGAAGCCGCGAACCCGGGCGCTATCACGGCATGAAGCAGGACGATGACGCATGTGATGACCTCGGCAGGGCGGAAATCGGACGGGTTTGAAGACCACGACCGTCGATTATAAGTTCAAAAGCCGGGACGGCGTCCGCCTCAGGCGGCCAGTTCGTTGACCGACAGGATGCCGAGCAGAATGGAGACGATGATGGCGGCAATCACCCCGCCCAGCACCAGAATCAGCAGGGGTTCCACCAGGGTCAGCGCGCGCTTGATCCCGGACTGGACTTCGCCGTCGTGCACCCGCGCCAATTCGAGCAGCATGGCGTCGAGCCGGCCGGTCTCCTCGCCCAGCCGCACCATGTTGAGCGCCAGGGGCGTGAACAACCCGGCGTTCTCCAGCGCATCGGCCAGCCGCCCGCCCTGTTTGATGGTCGGCGCGACGGCCGCCATGGCCGCGCGCAGTTCGTGGTTATCCATGGTGTCGTTGGCGATGCCGACCGCGGTGACGATGGGCACCCCATTGCCGAGCAGCGTGCCCAGGCTGCGGGCGAAGCGGGTGATCTGGTATTTGCGCACCACCTCGCCAAACACCGGCAGCCGCAGCAGCGCGGTATCGCGCCACAGGCGCCCGGCCGGAGTTACGAGCCAGCGCCGGGCGAACCAGAGGCTCGCTCCCGCCAGCGCCGCCAGCAACCAGCCCCAGTCCGCGACCAGGTGGCCCAAGCCGACGATGATGCGGGTGGGCAGCGGCAGCGCATCGCCCAGATCCGCGAACAACGTCTCGAACTGGGGCACCACGAAACCCAGCATCAGCACCACCGAGATCGCGGCCACCACCACCAGGATGGCGGGATACATCAGCGCCGAAATCACGCTTTCGCGCAGCGCCCGCAGCCGCTCCAGATGCTCGGCGAGGCGATCCATGACCTCGCCCAGATGTCCGCCGGCCTCGCCGGAACGCACCATGTTGATGTAGAAATCGCCAAACAGCGCGCGGTGGGGCGTCAATGCCTGGCTGAGGCCCTTGCCCGCCTTGACCGCCTTGAGCACATCGTCGAGCAGCGCGGTCAGCGAGGGCTTGCCGCCCATGCCGATCTGCACCCGCAGGGCGCGATCGAGCGGCAGGCCGGCGCGCAGCATCACCGCGAGTTCGCCGGTCAGATGATGCACATCGGTGGCATTGGGACCGCGATCGGTGCCGCGCCAGCCCCCGCGCGGCACGGATTTCGCGGGCGCCCGGACGCCCGGTTCCGGCGCAGCGGCACTGGTGGCGGCGCCGGTTTCCGCCAAGTGCAGGGGCGTCAGACCCTGGCCGCGCAACTGGCGCAAGGCGGCTTCGCGCGTCGCGGCCTGGACCCGTCCGTCGCGCGCCGTACCCCCGGCATCGGCAGCGCGGTAGGAAAACTCAGGCACTGTTCTGGTCCTGGGTGACGCGCAGCAGTTCTTCGAGCGAGGTAATGCCGGCCGCCACCTTGCGCAGACCGTCTTCGTACAGGGTCAGCATGCCGTTGCGGCGGGCGATCTGGTGCAGTGTGGTGGCGTCGGCGCCGTCCAGAATGGCCTGGTGGGCGGCGGCGTCCATGACGAACAGCTCGTGGATCGAGGTGCGGCCGCGGTAGCCGGTCTGCTTGCACTGATCGCAGCCGCGCGCGGTGAACAACTGCAATTCGCCGCCATCCCGGATGCGGTCGAGACCGGCTTTTTGCAGCGCCGCGGGCGGCAGCACGGCGGGTTCGCGACACCGGGTGCACAGACAGCGCACCAGGCGCTGGGACAACACCCCGTTGACGGTGGACGTGATCAGGTAGCGCTCCACCCCCATGTCCTCGAGGCGGATGATGGCCGCGGCGGCAGTGTTGGTGTGCAGCGTGGACAGCACCAGATGCCCGGTGAGGGACGACTGCACCGCGATCTGCGCGGTTTCGGTGTCGCGCATCTCGCCGATCATGATGATGTCGGGGTCCTGGCGCAGGATGGAGCGCAATGCATGGGCGAAGGTCATGCCGATCTGCGGCAATACCTGCACCTGGTTGATCCCGCCGAGCTGGTATTCCACCGGATCCTCGACGGTGACGATCTTGAGCGAGGCGGCATCCAGCTTGGCGAGCGACGCGTAGAGAGTCGTGGTCTTGCCCGAGCCGGTGGGGCCGGTCACCAGCAATATGCCGTGGGGCCGGTCGATCAGCTCCCGGTAGCGACGCAGGTTGTCCGGCGCGAAACCCATGGCCTCGAGATCGAGGCGGATGCTGGCGCGGTCGAGCACCCGCATCACCACGCTCTCGCCGTGGACGGTGGGCAGCGAGGACACCCGGAGATCGAGCTCGTGGCCTTTCACGCGACTCTTGATGCGGCCGTCCTGGGGCATGCGCCGCTCGGCGATATTGAGGTGCGCGAGCAGCTTGATGCGCGAGCTGACCGCGGCGGAGAACTGGCCCGGAATCACTTCCGCTTCCTGCAGCACACCGTCCACCCGATAGCGGACGTGCAGGCCATCCTCGAAGGGTTCGAGGTGAATATCCGAGGCGCGCAGATCGATCACGCGGCCGATGAGCTGGTTGACCAAACGGATGACCGGGGCCTCGGAGGCCAGATCCTTGAGGTGCTCGACGAACTCACTGTCGCCGCCCAGGGCGCCATCGAAAAAATTGTCGCCGTCCGTATCGGCGTCGTCCTCGCCCGCCTCCGGCTGGCCGTACAGCCGTGCGAGGGCGGCATTCAATTCGCTTTCGAGAGCCAATGCCGGACTGACGGCAAGACCGGTCGCAAGTTGCAAGGCCTTGCCGAGAAAGGCGTCCTGGGGCACCGCCATCGCGACATGCAGTCGGCCGTCGGCAATGCGCAGTGGCAGCACGGCATGGCCGATCAGGTAGTCGGGGCTCAGCCCGGACACCTCGATCGCCGCCTCCGGAAACTCCGCCGCCAGCACCAGCGGCACCGCGAGTTGCTCCGCCAGCACCTGGGCGACATCCATCTCCGCGAGCAGGCCGAGCCGCACCAGTACGCGGCCCAGCAGATCGCCCATCTCGCGCTGGGCGGCGAGCGCCTGATCGAGATCGCGCGGCGTCAGCTTGCCATCGCGCACCAGCAATTCGCCGAGGCGCTGGTACGGCGCGACCGGCTGCGAAAGCGCCGTTGGGCTGATTCTGGACTGCGCGGCAGCGCTCTCGTTACTCATGGTGTGGTGGCTGGTGTGGTGGCTTGGCATGGCCAGAAAACCGGGCGCCGCAGCACGGCGCATCCCGCATACAGGAAGTCATCGTTTGCGCCCGGTGGATCACCGGGGCGGGGGCATCATACCGCGTCGCTGCCGGTCTCCCCGGTGCGGATGCGAATCACCTGCTCCAGGGGTACGACAAAAATCTTGCCGTCACCGATTTTCCCGGTACGCGCCACGGAGGTGATGGCGTCGATGACATTGTCGAGCATGGCGTCATCCACGGCGATTTCGAGTTTTACCTTGGGCAGGAAATCCACCACGTACTCGGCACCGCGATACAGCTCGGTATGGCCCTTCTGACGCCCGAAACCCTTGACTTCGGTGACCGTGACCCCCTGCACGCCGATCCCGTTCAGGGCTTCGCGCACGTCGTCGAGTTTGAACGGCTTGATGATTGCGGTTACCAGTTTCATGCGTCGTTTCCCAGTTGCCGCCGCCGGTTGCGGGCGCACAGTTTTAACACAGACACCGCCACGGGGCCAAATGTACGGCACCGCTCATACCCCCGCACCGGCGGCTTTGGCCTGCGGCCATGGATTGCGTACACTGCGGCCGTCCGTCGACCCCCGAGGGTGAATGCTGTTGTTGCGCTTCCTGGTGTTGTTCATGGCCATTCTGGCCACGCTGTTCACCGCGGAGATGCTGGCGCCCGTCCAGCAGGCCGTGGTGCTGCCCTGGACCAGCATGCTCGCCGGCGTCAGCGGCTGGCTGATGCAGTTGTTCGACGGCCAGGTCGCGGTCACCGGCAAGGTGATCCGCAGCACGACCTCGTCCTTCGGCGTTTCCATCGAACCCGGTTGCAACGGTGTCGAAGCCATGATCGTGCTGCTCGCGGCGATCGCCGCGTTTCCGGCACCGTTGTTGTACAAGCTCAAGGGTCTGGTAGCGGGCTTCATCGCCATCCAGATGCTCAACCTGGTGCGCATCATCAGCCTGTATTACCTGGGATTGTGGAACGCCGCGGTGTTCGAATGGGCGCACCTGTACATCTGGCAGGCGCTGATCATGCTGGATGCCCTGATCGTGTTTCTGGTCTGGGTGCGTTTCATCCCCGCCGGCAGCGAGGCGCCCGCCCGTGCCGGCTAGCGGTCCCCTGCCCCCCCTGCTGGGTCGCATCCTGCTCTGGCTGCCCGTCACTTTCGCGATCTGGTATCTGACCGCCGCGTGGCACCTGGCGCCGGTCGCGTGGCTGGCCCATCACCTGCTGCAATTCTGGCTGCCCGAAGCGGTCGCGGACCTGCGCCTGCACGACGGCCAGCTGCTGCTGATCTCCCGCTTTGGCGAAGTCGGCGGTCAACTGGTGGTCAATCCACCGATCGGCGAAAACCTCGGATTTCTCACCAATCCGCTGAGCTACAGCTATTCGCTGCCGCTGTTTGCAGCACTGGCGCTCGCCACGCCGTTGCCGGGCCGGGCACGGCGGCTGGCCGTCGGCCTCAGCGTTTTACTGCTGATCGAACTGGCCTCGATGCTGGCGACGCAGATCAAGACGCTGGTATTCGACACCGGAGGCGCCTTCGTCGCCCAGCAACAGTGGGGCGCGCCTGCCCGCGACGCCGTCGCCCTGGCCTACCAGCTCGGATCCCTGCTGCTGCCCATGGTGATGCCACTGGTGGTGTGGATGGCGGGACACGGCAGCTACCTCGCCCGATTGAACCCCCGACTGGGGACATCGAGCGGATAACGACAGCGCCGCCGGCTGCGTCAAACCTATCGCGGCGGGGCGCCGCTCCTACCGGCGGTCGGGGGGCGCAACTCCCGCCGGAGGTGGTCGGATAAGCGCCGCGCATCCGGCACCCTGCCCACCGACCGGCTACCTTGTGCCGGCAAACGCCGAGCGCCGGATGCACCGGCCTTGCGGCCGGCTTATCCGGCCTACATCGGAATCGGCACCTGTTAGGAGGGCCGCCCCGGCCCGATTTTCTGTGCCGTGGCGCCAACCCCATGGCGGCGGGGGCGCAACGCCGCGCTCAACCGGTTTGCGTGCGGCCGCTGGACCAGGGCTGCAACAGCAGCCGGTGCAGCCAGAGATCACCTTCGTCCCGGAACTCCTCCAGCCCAGGCGCCAGGGCCCGGCAATGGGCGGCATCGCGCAGCTGGGCGGTACCGAACAGATAATCCCACCAGGGCAGCACGGAGCCATAGTTGCTGTCGGTCTCGATCCGCTCTGGCGAGTGATGGACGACGTGGAAATCCGGTGTCACCAGTATGCGCCGCAGCCGCTTTTCCACCGCCACCGGCAACTGCCAGTTGACGTGGCTGAACAGGTGCACCGCCAGCGAGACCGACTGATAGATCAGCACTGCCAGCGGCGGAATACCCAGCGCCGTCCAGATCAGCAGGCGCGCCGGCACATCCACGAATACCACCAGCGGATGCTGGCGCAGCGTGGTGCTGAGATCGACATGGGGATCGCTGTGATGCAGCCGGTGCAGGCGCCAGAGCAGAGGATTGTGGTGGTACGCCCAGTGGATGGCGTACTCCACCCAATCCATCAGCAGCAGGGCGACGGGCAGGGCGATGAACGCCGGCAGAGACATCCAGGTCAGCAGACCCGGGGGCTCGGCACCGAGCCACAACGCGCTGGCGGCGGCACCCAGCAACAGGGTTTCGCGGCCCAGCCACCAGAAGCCGGCCGCCAGCGCCAGATTACCGCTCCAACGGCGCCAGGGCCGGGGGTGGGAGCGCTGGCGCGGCGCCGCATTCTCGACCAGCAACAACGCCGGCAGAGCCGTTACCCAAACCAGGTACCAGGCGCCCGCCAACCACTCCGGCGCATCGTTCATGGACAATCACCGATGACCGAGCCCGAGCTTGCCGCGTGCCTCCAGCCAATCGTTTGCAGCGTGCCGGCCTAACGCTTGCGCTTGTACAGGGCGCGTCCGGCAGCCACGGCCAGCAAGGCCGCGATCCCGGCCAGCCCCCACTCGCCCAACGTCGGCACTGCCGTGGCCGGCGGCGGGGCGATGCTGCCGGCAAAAGCGTCAACGCACAGCAGGGACGCTGCCCATATTCCAAAACTGCCGATCCTGTGAATCCGCGACATGACAAGTCTCTCCTGAAAGTTTGTCGGCACCGGCCGCGATACCTGCAGTCGGTACCCCAAGCCTAGCCACTCCCCGGGCGGCTGTAAATGCCGGGGCCGCCACCGCGCGCGCCTTCCGGCAACAGCCGAGCACTTCGCCTTGGCGAGTGCAGCAGGCACAATGCGCACCGGACGGGCATGGCTGGGCATCGGCAGGGTGATGACACCGGGAAACGAGTTCCCCGGGCAGGGACCGGAACGGACGAACGACAACCGCAGACGCCTGTGGCCGACGCTGCTGGCCGGCGTCGAGCGCACCCTCGATCTGGGCTGGCGCGGCTGGCTGGTGCTGGCGCTGGGCGTTGCGGCGGGTTGGTGGCTCTATGTGCCGCTGCACGAACTCGCGCATGCGCTCGGCTGCCTCGCGGCGGGGGGCGAAGTCACGCGCCTCGAAATCGCGCCGGAATACGGCGCCGCCTGGCTGGCGCGCTGGCTGCCCTTTGTGGCCGTGGGATCGGATTACGCCGGGCAGTTGACCGGCTTCGACACCGGCGGCCACGACGGCGTGTATCTGGCGACGGTGCTCGCCCCCTACCTCCTGACACTGTTTCCCGGGGTCCCCGCGCTACTGGTGTGCGCGCGCCGCGCCGGTCTGGCGGCAACGGCTGGATTCGGAGCAAGCCTGCCCTGGGCGCTCGCCCCGGTACTGAGCTTGAGCGGAGACTACTATGAGGCAGGATCGATTCTGGCGAGCCGCGCCGGTGCGGCACTGACCGACGCGGGCGCAGTCGCCGTCGCGACCTGGCGCAGCGACGATCTGTTCCGGCTGGTGGCGGAGCTTGCCGGGCGCGGGGCGCTGGACGGCTTCAACGCCGTGGGCATCGCGGCGGGTCTGGTGCTCGGCATCCTGTTGGCGTTGGCGACACTGTGGCTCGGCACGGCGATTTTTCACGCGATGGCCAAACTCGCCAAGCCCTGACAGCCTGCCAAAACGCAAAGCCCCGCAACCAGTGCGGGGCTTTGCGTCAGCTCTTTGCTTCAACTTTTTGCTTCAGCTTTTTGCTTCAGAGCTGGAAACGCTGCACCCGGATCGGTGCAGCGCCGGGGCACACCGACTAGGGGTTGTAGGCTTTTTCGCCGTGTTCGGCGATATCCAGCCCTTCCCGCTCCGCCTCTTCGCCGACCCGCAGTCCGATGGTGAACTTGAGTACGGCCAGCGTGACCGCGGCCACCACCGCGCTCCAGACCACCGCCACCGCCACCGCTTTGACCTGGATCAGGATCTGGGCCGAGTCATAGCCGAAAGTGGGTCCGACCCAGCCGTCGGTGACATAGCCGGCCCCGCCCAACGCCGGGTTGACGTAGATGCCGGTCAATATGGCGCCCAGGATACCGCCGACCGCATGCACCCCGAAGGCATCGAGCGCGTCGTCGTAGCCCAGCAGTTTCTTGAGGTAGGCGACCGCGAGGAAGCAGCCAAAGCCGCACACCAGGCCGATCACCAGGGCACCCTGGATGCCGACGAAACCGCACGCCGGCGTAATGCCCACCAGACCCGCGACCGCCCCCGAAATGATCCCCAGCAGGGACGGCTTGCCCTTGAAGATCCACTCGGCAAAAAACCAGGTGATGCCGGCCACCGCGGTGGCAAACAGGGTGTTGGCGAAGGCCAGCACGGCATAGCCATTGGCTTCGAGATTGGAACCGGCGTTGAAGCCGAACCAGCCGAACCAGAGCATGGAGGCGCCGATCATGGACATCACCAGATTGTGCGGCGCCATCGACGTCTTGCCGTAACCCACCCGCTTGCCGAGGAACAGCGCGCACACCAGGCCGGCCACACCGGAATTGATGTGCACCACGGTACCGCCGGCGAAGTCGAGCGCGCCCAGCTGCCACAACCAGCCCGCGGTGGCATTGAGCTCACCCACCACCTCCGGCGAAGTGTAGGCGTCCGGGCCCGGCCACCACCACACCATGTGCGCCATGGGCAGATACGAAAACGTGAACCAGACCACCGAGAACAGCAGCACCGCCTTGAATTTCATCCGTTCGGCATAGGCTCCGGCGACCAGCGCCACGGTAATGCAGGCGAAGGTGAGCTGGAACATGGCGAACATCAGCTCGGGAATCGCCACCCCTTTGCTGAACGTACCCGTGGGCACGAAATTGCCCGCGGCGTCGTAGATCACGCCGCTCAGCATGGTCTTGTCGAAGCCGCCGAAGAACGGCCCGCCGCTGGAAAACGCCACGCTGTAGCCGTACACCACCCACAGCACCGCGATCACGCAGAAAATCGCAAAGGTCTGCGTGAGCACCGACAGCATGTTCTTGGCGCGCACCATCCCGCCATAAAACAGCGCCAGCCCGGGCAGCGACATGAACAACACGAGCGCGGTGGCGGTCATCAGCCAGGCCACATTACCCATGTCGTACACGGGTGCGGTGTAGTCCGCGGCGCCCGCCGAGGCGGTGAGGCCCGAACCCAGGACCAGCAGCAGGGTCTTGGTCAATTTGCGTATCATGAGCTTCTCCTCATAAGGGTTGGGCCGCCCGGCGCACGCCGCGGCCAACCCATGATCGTTGTTAGATGGCGTCTTCGCCGGTTTCGCGGGTGCGGATACGGACCACTTCCTGCAGATCGGAAATGAATACCTTGCCGTCGCCGATCTTGCCGGTCGCCGCGGCGGCGATGATCGCCTCGACGGCGGCATCCACCAGGGCATCCGGCAGGGCCACTTCCAGCTTTACCTTGGGCAGAAAATCCACCACATACTCCGCACCCCGGTACAACTCGGTGTGGCCCTTCTGGCGCCCGAATCCCTTGACCTCGGTGACGGTCACGCCCTGGGCGCCGACACTGGCCAGGGCCTCGCGGACATCATCCAGTTTGAATGGCTTGATGATCGCCGTAATCATTTTCATGGCTCGCCTCCTGTGATGGCGGGATCGCGCGGGGGTCGACTCGACCGTATCGCCCGCGGTCCGGGTTGGATGACTTGCAAAAACCACGTCGCTGAGTGGCCGTTACAGCCTCCGTCCGTGAAGGGCCAGCTGGCGCCGGCGCCGGCGCAAACCTCTGGCAATTTCGCAAGGTTTGCGCGGGGCACGGGATGCTGTAGGCACGGGTCGTGCCAAGACGGGTTATCGGGGTGCGAAGAACTCCGCGCACAGCGCGGGGCGTTTTTTTTGGTGCGCAACAGCAGCTCGACCCGGGATTCGCGCACCGCCTTGGTGCGCAATCGCGTCTTCACGGCGGCGTCGACACTACCGCGGTTTGTTGTTTCAATGCCTTTTGCACGCCGAGTTGTCCTGCAACCCAGACCACGCGCAGGCGCGGCAACCGGGATTCGGCACCCTCAGGGAAGATTCATGTCGCTCGCACTCGTCCACACCCGCGCCCGCTCCGGGATCGCCGCCCCCTCAGTGGCGGTCGAGGTGCATCTCTCCAACGGACTGCCGTCCCTCAACATCGTGGGGCTGCCGGAAACGGCGGTTAAGGAAAGCAAGGACCGGGTGCGCAGCGCACTGCTCAACGCCCATTTCGAATTTCCCCGCCGCCGCATCACCGTCAATCTGGCGCCCGCCGATCTGCCGAAGGAGGGCGGACGCTTCGATCTCGCCATCGCGCTCGGAATTCTGGCCGCCTCCGGCCAACTGCCGGCGGAGGCGCTCGGCGGCCACGAATTTCTGGGCGAGCTGTCGCTGTCCGGCGAATTGCGGCCGGTCGAGGGTTCATTGCCCGCCGCGCTGGCCGCCGCCGCTGCGGGGCGCAGTCTGGTCGTGGCCCTCGCCAATGCCGAGGAAGCCGCGCTCGCACGGTCCGCGGTGGTGCATGGTGCCGACCATCTGCTCAGCGTGTGCGCGCATTTGCGCGGGCTGGCGGCGCTGCCGCGGCAGCCTTTTACACCACCCGAATGCGCCGGCGGCGGCCCCGACCTCGCCGATGTCATCGGCCAGCACCAGGCCCGGCGCACGCTGGAAATCGCCGCCGCCGGCGGCCACAACCTGCTCCTGAGCGGCCCGCCCGGGACCGGCAAGACGATGCTCGCGAGCCGTCTGCCGGGCATCCTGCCGCCGCTCGCCGAAGGGGACGCCATCGAGGTCGCGGCCATCTATTCGGTCGCGGGCATCGCGCGCGGCAGCTTTCACACGCGCCCGTTTCGGGCACCCCATCACAGCGCTTCAGCTGCCGCACTGGTGGGTGGCGGCGGCACCCCGCGCCCGGGGGAAATATCCCTCGCGCACCGCGGTGTGCTGTTTCTCGACGAGCTGCCGGAGTTTCCCCGCAAGGTGCTGGAAGTGCTGCGGGAGCCGCTGGAATCCGGGCGGATCGCCATCGCGCGGGTGCAGGCGCGCATCGAGTTTCCGGCGCGCTTCCAGCTGGTCGCGGCCATGAACCCCTGCCCCTGCGGTTATCTGGGCGAAACGCGCTGCCGCTGCACGCCGGACCAGATCGCGCGCTATCGGGGCCGGCTGTCCGGCCCCCTGCTGGATCGCTTCGATCTGCTGGTGACGGTGCCGCGCATGGCGCGCAACGAACTCACCGCGGACGCCGTCGCCGGCGAATCGAGCGCCGCCGTCCGCGCCCGGGTGCTGGCGGCGCGCCGGCGCCAGCACGAACGACAGGGGGAACTGAACAGCGCACTGGCGCCGGCGGCCCTCGCGGTCCACTGCCCGCTCGACACCGCCCAGCGCAAGCTGCTCGATACCGCCATCGAGCGTCTGGGGCTCTCCGCGCGTGCCTACCATCGTCTGCTGCGCGTCGCGCGTACCATCGCCGATCTCGATGACTGCGCACAGCCGCGGACGTCACATCTCACCGAAGCCATCGGCTACCGGGTGGGGATTGCCGTCGGCGTGTCCTGAGCGGCAACCGTCCGCCCGCAACCACTCGCCCGCAAGTTCCCAGCTGGACTTTCCCCGCAGGAACAGGCGCAAAATTCCAACCCTCAAAACGGCGCGGGCTCCCTCCGGAGCCCGCGCGCTGGCATTGCCGCCCCGTCAATCTTCCAGACGAAAGCCGATCTTGACGGTTACCTGCCAGTGTTTGACCTTGTTGCCCTCGATATAGCCGCGGGTATCGACCACCTCGAACCAGTGCAGGTCGTGGAGGGTCTTCCCCGCCTTTGCCACCGCGGTGCTGATGGCATCGTCAATGCCGACGGTGGAGCTGCCGGTAACCTCGATGTGTTTGTAACTGTGCGCAGGCATGGCGTTCTCCTTGTGATTTTTGCCGGTTGCAGCCCGTCATGACGACAGACGGCCAGTAATTTCGACCCGCACTGCCCGGGTTGGTTTCACCGCCGACCTTGCGCTTACCGGACTGCCGCGGCCGATTTTCCGCCACCGGTCCGCGCACCCACCGACACCGGACATTGCCCGACAGGACATTGCCAGACCGGACATTGCCAGACCGGACATTGCCAGCGCGGCACCGGTATCGGGATAATGCGCGCTGTCACCTCATCCCCACCCTCATGGCCCAGCGACCGCATCGGCTTGCCTCAAGGTTTTCTGTGCCAAAGCTTGTTGCCGCCGCCCGGCGCTTCGCTCCCAGGCTTTTCGCTCCCAGGCTCTTCGCCCCAAGGTACTGGTCGTCCTGGCTGGTGGTCGGCGTTACCTGGCTGCTGGGCAAGCTGCCGTCAGGTACGCAGCGGGGCCTGGCCGCCTGGCTGGCGGAGCGGCTGGCCGACAGCCGCAACAGCCGCATCGCGGTAGTGCGGCGCAACCTGGAGCTCTGCTTTCCCGCCCTGCCGGAGCCGACGCGCCGGCAACTGGCGCGGGACCATCTCCACTCCGTGGTGCTGCTGGGGTTCGATCTGCTCAACCTGATCTGGGGTTCCCGCGACAAACTGCTGGGCAACAGCCGCGTCGAGGGTCGCGAGCATCTCGATCGCGCCCTGGCCGCCGGCGGACCGCTGCTGCTGGTGACCGGCCACTTCACGACTTTCATCACCGCGCTCGCCGCGCTATCGGAGATCGTGCCGTTTCATGCAGTCTACCGGCGCATGGACAACCCGGTGCTGGAGCAGCAGCTCTACCAACGCGGCACACGGAAATTTCCCATCGCTCTCATCCACCGCAAGGAGATCCGGCGCATGTTGCAGGAACTGGGCGATCGCGGCGTGGTGGCGATCCTGCCGGACCAGGATTTCGGCCTGAACCGGGGCGTGTTCGTGCCCTTCTTCGGTATCGAGACCGCCACCATCACCGCCATTCCCCAGTACGCCGCCCAGAGCGGCGCCCGGGTGCTGCTGTTTTCGAGCTGGCGCGAGGGCGACGGGGTGGTGATCCGCTTCGAGCCGGCGCTGGACCACTACCCATCGGGCGACGACAGCGCCGACACCCGGCGCTGGAGCGACTGGCTGGAAGCCCAGGTGCGCCGGCATCCCGCCGATTACTTCTGGCTCCACAAACGCTTCAAGACCCACCCCCCCGACGCGCCGGACCGCTACCGCGACGCGGCCCGGGAAAACTGAACGGCGACACGGACACCCGCGCCCGGTTTGCGCCGCGCCCCGCGCCTGCCTACCATGGCGCGCTGTCGTCACCGCGGGGAAGTGGTTCCATGTCCTTTCAGGCCGTGCTCTGGGATTTCGGTGGGGTCATCACCACCTCGCCGTTCGAGGCTTTCAACCGCTATGAGGCGGAACACGGGCTGCCGCTCGACTTCATCCGGCGCATCAACGCCACCAATCCCGACACCAACGCCTGGGCGCAATTCGAATCCAGCCGCATCGGCATCGAGGAATTCGATCCGCTGTTTCTGGAAGAATCCCGCGCCGCCGGCCACCCCATCCCCGGTCGCGACGTGATAGCGCTGTTGAGTGGCGACGTGCGCCCGCGCATGGTCGAGGTGCTGCGACGCTGCAAGCAGGATTTCAAGATCGCCTGCCTCACCAACAATGTGCGCGCCGGGCACGGCCCCGGCATGTCACGCTCGCCAGAGAACGCGGCGCAGGTGAAAGCGGCGATGTCGCTCTTCGAGCATGTGCTGGAATCGAGCCGCGAAGGCATGCGCAAACCGCAGCCGGAGTTCTATCTGCTGGCCTGCGAACGGCTGGGCGTCGAGCCGGCGCGGGTGCTTTACCTCGATGACCTCGGCATCAACCTCAAACCGGCGCGCCTGCTTGGCATGACCACCATCAAGGTGGTGTCCGAAGCCCAGGCGATCCGCGATCTGGGTACGGCGCTGAAGATCGCCTTCTGAGGCAGTCGCCGAAGGGCAGTCGCCGAAGCCGCGGCCGATTCGATGGTCACCGCTTGGACCCCGGGCGGACCCGCGCGTACCATGGCCCGAAACCCTGACGCGACAGGCGCCATCATGTCCTACACCACCCTCCGCTTCGCTCGCATCGGCGCCGTCGCCCGCATCACGCTGGCCCGTCCGGACGCCGCCAACGCGCTCAACTTCGCCATGGGCACCGAGCTGCTGGACGCCGCGCAACGCTGCCGCGACGACCAGAGCGTGCGCGCCGTCATTCTGGACGCCGACGGCAAGGTTTTCTGCGCGGGTGGCGACATCGTCACCTTTGCCGGTGCCGGCGACCGGTTGCCGACCGCGCTCGACGAACTCATCGAAATCTTCCACCCGGCGGTGGCAATACTCTCCACCATGAACGCGCCGGTGATCGCCGCCGTGCAGGGCGTCGCCGCCGGTGCCGGACTGTCGCTGCTGAGCTCGTGCAGTCTGGTGATCGCCAGCACCGCGGCGAGTTTCACCATGGCCTACACCGGCATCGGACTGACCCCGGACGGTGGCGCCACCTACTTCCTGCCGCGCCAGATCGGTCTGCGCAAGACCGAGGAACTGATGATCACCAACCGCCGCCTGAGCGCCGCGGAGGCCATGGACTGGGGTCTGGTGAATGAAGTGGTGGCGCCCGAGGCGCTCGCGGACCGCGTCGATGCGCTGGCCAACCAGCTCGCCGCCGGCGCCACCGCCGCTTATGGCGCGGCCCGGCGCATGCTGCTGGCGAGTTTCGGCAACGACATGACCCGACAACTGGCGCTCGAACAGGAGACCATGGTCGCCGCCGGCGGCAGCCGCGATGGCCTGGCGGGCGTGGCGGCGTTCAAGGCGAAGACCAAGCCGGCCTTCGTTGGCGAATAAGCTCGGGGAAATGAGCGGTAGGGAACACGCCGGGGAAGCACGGCGGCGGCCTCAGCCCGTGTCACCCAACCTCGCCATGGTCAGGTTCGACTGACTCACCCGCCCGATCAGCCCGCGCGCATCGTAGAGTTCGGATTCCGCCATCGCCAGGCCGTGGGGTTGGGCGCGGGTACGGGCGTCGATGCCGATCCATTCGCCTTCCGGCAGGCGGTGCAGGTTGAGGGTGAGATCGGCATTGATGAACCCGGTGCCCGCATCCAGATGCAACTGCGCGAAGCCGTTGCCGAAGTCAGCGAGGGTGGCGACCCGCACCAGCGGCGAGTTGGGAATGCCGCCGATCAACTCCACCGGCAACTGCACCCAGGTACAGCCGCGCCCGCCGCCGAGTTCCAGCGCCACCGGCTTGAGCGGCACCAGCGTGTGCAGCCCGGCGGAATATTCGCGCCCGCCCCGGTTGGCGATGGCGTTGACGCCGATCACCGGCGGCCGCTCCAGGGCTTCCCGCAGCGGCGCCGGCGGTTGCTCGTCGAGCCGTGCGTGCGCCGGAATCGCCACCTCGGCGGTGGCCAGCGCCAGCGCGCTGGCGCGGCCGATCTCGCGCCCGTCGTGATACAGCAGGGCCTCCAGCAGGCGCAGGCGCCGGCCCTCGCGCACCACGCGCGCGACAACCCCCAGCGGCTCCCGGGGCACGGGACGGTACAGATCGACGGTGAGGCGCGCGAGCTGCATGCCGGCAGGAATCCGCGCTTCCAGCGCCCACGCCAGCAGGCCGCTCGACGCACCGCCGTGAATGGTCACCGGCCCCCAGGGACTGGCGCAGTGCTCGGTCGGGACAAACACATCACCTCGACGTTCAAACAGTGGCTTCATGAACGGGCTTCCCTTTTGACAGAAGATGGAACGGCACGCGGATTTTTTGCGGGCGTCTGGCTAGTTCCACAGCACGCAAGTTTCGACACATTTACCAGCCGTCGTCATTCCCGCGCACGCGGGAATCCAGTCCCGGCCCCCGACAGCCGCTGAACTTCCGGGCAAAACTGGATGCCCGCATGCGCGGGCATGACGTTGCCCTGTTTAGGCGTCGCACTATTAGCCGGCCGGCACCAGCTCGCCACCGCAGACGAGGCAGCGGTAGCGGCGCTCACCCCGGGACACGCGGTTGTGGCGGGTCGCGCTCAGCTCGTGGCGCATGCAGGGACAGACATAGGCGAAGCGACGCTCGCGACGCAGGGGCAGGCCGCTCAGATCGAAATCGCCGGTACGTCTGGCGACCAGGCCGAAGCTTGCCATGACCCCGCGCCACTCGGCGCCGTGGGGCCGCGCGCGGCGCCCGTGCAGCATGTCGACGACATAGTGGGCAACTTCGTGGGGCACGGTATCGGCGATGTTTTCGGCGTACCAGCCCGCGAAGATCACCGGGTTGTAGCGAATCTCGCGCTGTTTTCCGCGCACCCGGTACATGCCGGCCGAACGCCCGAACAGATCGAAGTGCACCGGAATGTCCGGCAGCGGATGTCCGTAGAGAGAGCGCGCGCGACGCAACCAGCTACCGGTGGCGGCGACGACTTCGGCGCGGCGCTCGGCGCCCAGCGCGCATTCGCTCCGGGCCCGGGTCACGGCGCCAGGCTGCCGGTGACGGCCAGCCATTGCGCGATCTCCTGCGCCAGGGTCGCCATGCCCGCCGCTAGGGCGGCCACGCCGCCGTCCACGTCGGCGCTGGCGCAGGGCACCGCGAGCGCGAAATCGCGACTGGCGAGCACCGGCCCACCCCGGCGTTCGAACAGGGTGACGCGCGCGGCCAGGGCTGCCTGGGCGCCGCCGGCGGCCGGAAACCGCTGTTCGAAACCGTGCAGGTCGATTTCCACCAGCCGCACGGGCGCTGCCGGGGCGGGCGGTGCGAGCAGCAGTTGCAAGCGCTGGGCGAGCAATTGCGAGGGCGGTGCCGCCCAGCGATGACCGCGATACGCGGCAAGCTGCGTAGCACCGTCCGGCAGCCGGTAATGTACCGCGCCGCCGTCGAGCCAGGGCGGCGCCGTCACCTGCAACTGGGGCCGCCAGGACAGCGCCAGGCTGGCGCGCGGCGCGGTGCCCAGATCGTGCAGCACGGGCGCCGGTGGTCGCTCGGGCACGAGCTGACAGGCAGGCAGCGCCAGTGCCAGCAGGGAGAGCATGAGCACGGGCAGGAAAGCCAACAGCTTGGGCATGGGGATGGCCACGAATCAGTCTCGGTGATAGCCGGGCTCGCCCGGTCCCGGCGGCACGGGTGTCGTGCCGAGCAACAGCGCCGGCGGATCGCGCTCCAGCGCCGCGGCGAGCTGCTCGAAGCGTTTCGCGGCGGCGGCGACCGCGGCCACGGACGCATCCAGCTCGGGCAGGGTGGAGGTTGTCACCTTGTCGCCGATGTCCTGTACCCTCGCCTCGGTGCGCGCGGCGATGGCGCCCGCCTCGCCCAATCGCTGCTGGAACAGGTCCAGCGCAGTGCGCAGCGCGCGCAGCGTGACGCCGGCCTCCGCCAGCGCGGCATCGCCCTGGGCGAGCATGGGCGGCAACCGGTCGAGGGCCGGACGGGTGGCCGTGAGCAATGCGTCGACACGGACGCTGATGTGCTCCAGATTGACCATGATGCGACCGATGCGGTCGATGGTGTCCGGGGTGAACAGCCGGTTGGCGTTGCTGCTCAACAGCTGGATCTGCTCGGCGATGCCCTGTCCCACCGTCTGGAAGGATTCGAGCAGCGAGGGTCGCATGGGAATCCGCGTGGGGGCGGTCGCGCCGGTGGCCAGGCGTGGCGCGTCCAGAGGCCCGTCGTCGAGCAGCTCCACCAGGGACAGGCCGGTCAGCCCCTGGGACTTGAGCACGCCGTAGGTATTGCCGGTGACCGGCACCCGGGGCTCCAGAACGATGTCGATGAGAATGTCGCGCGAGCCGTCCGACGCAAACCGGATGGCGGTCACCTGGCCGACATCGACGCCGCGATAATAGACCTTGGAATAGGGAGCCAGCCCCGCCACCGATGTCCTGGCGACGAGCTGGTAGGGCCGATAATCGATCGCGGGCCCCTGCAGCCAGCGCGCCGCCAGCAGCAGACCGATACCCAGCAGCACCACGAATACTCCGGTCGCCAAGGCGTAGGCGTTGCGTTCCACGGCTCCCCCGTCAGTCGACCACACGGCGCGCGCCGCGCGTGCCGAGAAAATAATCGCGCACGAAAGGATGCCCGATCGCCGTCACTTCAGCCAGACTGCCGAGCGCCACGATCCGCCGCTCGGCGAGCACGGCGATGCGGTCACAGAGATCGCGGATGGTGTCGAGGTCGTGAGTCACCATCACCACCGTCAGCCCGAGGTCGGTGCGCAGGCGCCGGATCAGCGCGACGAACTGCTCGCTCGCCAGCGGATCCAGGCCCGCAGTGGGCTCATCCAGCAGCAGCAGCTCGGGCTCCAGGGCGAGCGAACGCGCCAGCGCCGCGCGCTTGATCATGCCGCCGGACAGCTCCGCCGGCAGGCGCGCGCCGTCCTCCGCCTGCAACCCCACCTGCATCAGCTTGCGCAGCACCAGACGGTCGATCTCGGTGCGGCGCAGACGCTTCAGTTCGCGCAGGGGAAAGGCGATATTGTCGGCCACCGGCAGCGCCGAAAACAGCGCGCCGTGCTGAAACAGCACGCCCCAGCGGCGGCGCAATGCGGCCAGCTCCGCACCCCGCACAGCCAGCATATCCCGGCCAAAGACGGCCACCTCTCCCGCCTGGGGACGCTGGAGTCCGATCATCGCCCGCAACAAGGTGGTCTTGCCGCTGCCGGAGCCGCCGACCAGCGCCAGTACCTCGCCGCGCCGGACCTCGAGATCGATCCCGTCGTGGATCACCCGGTCGTCGAAACGGGTGACGATGCCCCGCAGGCTGATGACGGACTCAGTCATGCCAGCCCAGATCGCGAAAGGCGATGGCGAACAGCGCGTTCACCAGGATCACCAGGGTGATGGCGGTCACCACCGAGCGCGTGGTCTCGGCCCCCAGACTCGCGGTATTGGGTTCGACCCGCAGGCCGTAGTGGCAGGCGATCACGCCCACCACCAGACCAAAGACAATCGACTTCCCGGCCGACAGCCAGTAGGTCCCCACCGGAACGGCATCGGGCAGCGCGGTGAGAAACTGCCCGAAGCCGAGTCCAAGCTCCAGATCGGCCACCAGCATGCCCCCCACGATGCCGCAGGCGCTGGTCCAGAAGGCTACCAGGGGCATCAGCACGCCGAGCCCCAGTACCCGGGGCAGGATCAGCCGCCGGACCGGCGCGACGCCCATCACCCGCAGCGCGTCCAGTTCTTCGGTGAGGCGCATCACGCCGAGTTCCGCGGTCATCGCCGAGCCGCTGCGTCCCGCCACCAGAATGGCGGCGAGCAGCGGGCCCAGCTCGCGGATGGTGGCGAGTCCCACCAGATCGACGATCAGGGACTCGGCCCCGAGCGTGCGCAATTGCAGGGCCGACAGATAGCTGAGCACCACGCCGATCAGCAACCCCACCAGCCCGGTGATGGGCAGCGCCAGCAGGCCCGCCTTGTAGAGGGTGGCGGACAGCTCCCGCGCGGGAATATTGCGCGGCACGGTGATCAGGGTTACCGATTCGACGCACAGTTGACCCAGCAGCGTCAGCGCCTGTCGCGTCGCCACCAGCCCGGCCAGCACCCGCGCGCCCAGGGCGGCCAGCGCGCCGATCAGCGTCAGCCGGCGGCGCGGCGGCAGGCGGGTCAGGCCCGGGGCGCGCAGTTCGTCGAGCAAGCGGCGATGCGCGTCGCCGACCTCCAGTTGCGCCGGCAGCCGGTTGCCCCAGGCGTCGAGCAGCAGCAGCGCGCCGGCGCTGTCCAGCGCCGTGACACCGGACAGATCCCAGCGCCCGCCGCGCGCCGCCGCGGCCAGCGCGCGCCGCAGCAGCCTCAGGCGGGGCCCCAGGGTCGCCAGTTTCCAGTCGCCCAGCACCCGTACCGCACCGTCCGCGACGACCAGCTCGGGGACTCTTTCCCGGTCCACGGCTCCCGGTTCCCCAGCGGCCCGGCGCGCGCCCGCATCGGCACCCTTTACCGCCATCAGGTCGAATCCGCCAACCGCGGCGGCGCCGCTCGCCAGCGCCAGTTGAGCAGCGCCAGCAACGCCAGCACCAGCGGCGGCAGCGCGCTGAGCAACAGGGTGCGCCAGCCGAAGGTGGTCAGCAGCCAGCCCGCTCCCAGCGCCGCGAAGGCCTGCAAGCCGAACAGCGTCACATCGTTCAGCGCCTGCATGCGGAACGCTTCCGCCCGCCGGTAGTGCGCGGCCAGCAGAGTCGTGCCGCCGACAAACAGGAAATTCCAGCCCACCCCCAGCAGCACCAGCGCGACCCAGTAATGGAAGAAATCAAACCGCGCAAACACCACGACGACGACGGCGACGAAGGCGGCCAGTCCCAGCGCGATAAGCCCGGCGAGACCCACCCGCCGCACCAGCCAGGGGACCACGAACGACGGCGCGAACATGGCGGCGATGTGGCTTTGCAGCACCCACTTGGTCGCGTCCAGACTGTGGTGGTTGATCACATGCATGTGGAGCGGCGTTGCCGTCATCACCAGACTCATCACCGCGAATCCGGCCGCGCCCGCCAGAATCGCGGCCGGCACCGCGGGCTGGCGCAGGATGACGCCCAGGGATCGCGGCTGCGCCGCCGCGCCCGTATCCGCCGGGTGCTTCGGCTCGCGGTAGCGACCGAGCGCCACCAGCGCCGCGAGCAACACCGCCAGCAACAGGCCGAACGACGCCAGATAACGGACCGGCAACAGACGCTCGCCCCAGGCCACCAGCTCGGGTCCGAGAAACGCGGCGATCAGCCCGCCCAGCAGCACCCGCGAAGCCGCCCCGGCGGCATCGTCCGGGGCCACGCTCTCCATGGCGGCAAAGCGATACTGCTGGCCCGCCGCGAGCCCCAGTCCCATCAGGGCGAGGCCAGCGCAGTAGAGGACAAATCGTCCCTGCACCAGCGCCACCATGGCGAGGGCGCAACCGATGCAGGCGGCGGCGCCGGCGAACAGGAAAATCCGCTTGCGCCCGAAGCGCTGCATGGCGAGGATCAGCGGCAGGATCGAACCCGCCGAACCCAGCATGAACAGGGCCACCGGCAGCGTGGCATAGGCCGGGTCCGGCGCCAGCAGGTGACCCACGATGCCGCCGGCGAAGACGACGAAGGCGGGCATCGACATGGTCAGCGCCTGGCAGAGCACGAACAGCCCGACATTACCCGGGTTCACGTTGCCCGGGTTGACATTACCCGGGATGGACGCGTGCCGGACCGGGTGGCCGGGCGCGGACAGATCCTGGACTGGCGGGCTTTGGGCGGACTGACCTTGGAGCGCCATCGGCGTGGTTCCGGGCTGGGGTTTGGTAGGGTGCATGGTAACCGGCCCGCAGCCCGGCGGCGCGCGGGGAGCGCGCGACCCAAGTCACGCCGCGCGCCGGCAGCGGTGGCGCAAGGGTCCATTCTGGGCGAAACTTCCCCCATGAAGACGCGCCCGCTCACCTACGGCTTCCGAACCCTCCTGCTCGGGCTGTCGCTCGGGCTGGGGCTCGGTGCCGCATCGGTCGCCGGCGGCGCCGCCATCCAGTCGTGGCAGGACGACGCCGGCGTCACCCATTATTCGAACGTCCCGCGCGCGAACGCCGAGCGCAATGCCGATAGCCTCGCGCTCACCCCGGCGGCGCACGCGGCCGCTGCCCGCAACGCGATCTACAAATACCGCGACGGCGCCGGCGTGATCCACTACACCGACCGCCAGCCGGCGGGCAAAAACTTCGTGGTGGTGCGCACCTACTGCCCCGCCTGCGACCCGCACTCGACCGTCGACTGGGACACCGTGCGGCTGCACCCGGATGCCTTCCGCGACGAGATCGCCGGCGCGGCGCGACGCTGGCAGGTCGATCCCGCCCTGGTGCGCGCGGTGATCCACGCCGAATCCGCCTTCAATCCCGAAGCGATTTCCCGCGCCGGTGCCCAGGGACTGATGCAGCTCATGCCCGCCACCGCCGGCGATTACGGCGTCACCGACGCCTTCGATATCCACCAGAACATCGATGCCGGCACCCGCCTGCTGGCCGATCTCCTCGCCCGTTATCGCGGCAACGCCGAGCTGGCCACCGCCGCCTACAACGCCGGCGCCGGCGCCGTGGAACAGCACGGCGGCGTGCCGCCGTTCGCCGAGACCCGGGTCTACGTCAAACGCGTCGCCACGCTCCATCGCCGCTATCGCACCGAGTCCTGAAGGCCGCGCCGACACCCTGCTCCGCTGCCGGTAGCGCACCACACCACCGGCGGTTCGCGCCGCGCCGCTGTCATCCCTCTGCCACAGGAAGCCTCTAGGGTCGGGCGCTCCAATCCCCGACCAGGAGGCTTCATGAAATTTGTCCGCACCCTGGCCCCGGCGCTGACGGCAGCCACGCTGCTGGCCGCGACCCAGGCCGTTGCCGTACCTTTCCACAAAGCGCCCTATTTCGAGCGCATCGCCACCTTTCCGGTGTTCCTGAACACGGAGGTCGCTCAGGAAACCGTGGCCGAGATCGTGGCGGCGAGCGGCGATGGCAAGGTCCTGATCTACACCGACAGTGCGGGCAAACTCGCGGGCTTCGTGGATATCGCCGACCCGGCCCACCCCACGCCCCTGGGCACCCTGGCGCTCGACGGCGAGCCCACCTCGGTCGCCGTGCATGGCCCCCATGCGCTGGTGGCGGTGAACACCTCTCCCGATTTCGTCGCCACGTCCGGGGAACTCGCGGTGATCGACATCGCCAGCCGCACCCTGGTCGCAACCCTCCCTCTGGGCGGCCAGCCGGATTCGGTGGCGGTGAGCCCGAATGGCCGCTACGCCGCGATCGCGATCGAGAACGAGCGCGATGAAGATCTCGGCGACGGCGTGCCACCCCAGGCACCGGCGGGCTTTCTCGCCATCGTCGATCTGGTCGGCGCACCGGCGGGCTGGACCATCCGCAGCGTCGATCTGACCGGACTCGCAACGCTGTACCCGGAAGATCCGGAACCCGAGTATGTCGATATCAACGCGGCCAATATCGCCGCGGTGACCCTGCAGGAAAACAACCACATCGTGCAGGTCCACCTGCCCACCGGACGGGTGATCCGCCACTATTCCGCCGGCGCTGTGGATCTGGAGCAGATCGATACCCAAAAGAACAGCCTGATCGAACCCTCGGCAGCGCTCGAAAGCGTCCCGCGGGAGCCTGACGGCGTGACCTGGCTGACCCCGCTGAGCTTCGCGACCGCCAACGAAGGCGATCTCGACCGCGGCGGCCGCGGCTTCAGCATTTTCAACCTCGCCGGCAAGCTGCTCCACGACTCCGGCAACAGCCTGGAGCACGCCGTGATCCGCGCCGGTCACTACCCCGACAAGCGCTCCGACAAGAAAGGCAACGAGCCCGAAAACGTCGCCTTTGCCCGCTACGGTAACGATCAGATGCTGTTCGTGGGCTCGGAGCGCGCCAATACGGTCGCCGTCTACCAGGTGCCCAGCGCCGGCGCGCCGCGCTTCCTGCAATTGCTCCCCACCGGGGTGGGCCCCGAGGGCCTGCTGCCGATCCCGCGCCGCGACCTGTTCGTCGCCGCGAGCGAAAAGGACGACCGGGGCGACAAGTTCCGCTCGGTACTGAGCATTTACCGCCGCGGTGCGGAGGCACCGGGTTATCCCAGGGTGCTCGCGACCGACCGCGCGGACGGCACGCCGATCCCCTGGGGCGCGCTCTCGGCACTGGCGCTCGACCGTACCGATCCCCAGCGGGCGTACACGGTCCACGACAGTTTTTATCGCCACACGCGCATCTATCCGCTGGCTCTGGGCCATACCCCGGCGCTGATCGACGGCGAGATCGTGCTGCATGACCGCTTCGACCATCTGGCCACGACCGCACCTCAACTGGTGGAATCCGACGGTCAGGTCAATCTGGACGCGGAAGGGCTCGCGACGCGGGCGGACGGCGGCTTCTGGCTGGTATCCGAGGGCAGTGGCTCGGTGGACGATCCCAAACGCCCGGTTACCAGCCCCGACCTGCTGCTCGCGGTGAGCACGGACGGCGCCATCGAGCGGGTAGTGCGCCTGCCCGCAACCACCGACGCGCGCCAGCGCCGCTTCGGCCTCGAAGGCGTGACGAGCGTGGGCAGCGACGGCGCGGAGCAGGTCTATGTCGCCTTCCAGCGCGAGTGGTTGAGTGACCTCGCCGGGCATGTGCGCATCGGCCGCTACACCCCGGCGAGCGACACCTGGGCGTTCTTTTACTACCCGCTCGACACGGCCATCTCGCCCAACGGCGGCTGGGTCGGCCTGTCGGAAATCGCCCACGTCGGCGGCGACACCTTCGCGGTGGTGGAGCGCGACAACCAGGGCGGCATGGACGCGCGCATCAAGCGGCTCTACACCTTCTCCGTCGCGGGTATCGACCCGCTCGCCGATCCGGCCACCGGAACCCCCGCGTTCCCTGTGCTGACCAAGACGCTCGCGGCGGACCTGATGCCGGCGCTCCAGGCCACCGGCGGCGCGGTGCTGGAGAAGATCGAGGGACTCGCGGTGCTGCCCGACGGCGATGCACTCATCGTCAACGACAACGACGGCGTCGACGACTCCAACGGCGAGACCCAGTTGCTGCGCCTGGAGAGTCTGTTCGACTGAGGCGCTGCGCGCAGTCCCTTCGACAACGCCTTCGACAACGCCGTGGCGCCCCCGGGCGCCACGGTTCTTTCAGCGACCCTGGCGGGCTTCCGTGCTAGCATCGCATGACCAATGGAGCACAGCATGCACAGTCGCTTTCCCCTCCTCCTTGTCGTTTTCCTGCTGGTGCCGGGATTCGCTCAGGCCACCACGCTCAGGGTCAATCCGGGTCTGTGGGAAGCGGTCTGGACCAGCACCAACCCCCTGACCGGCGAAGCCATCACCGACCGCCGCACTGAATGCGTCAGGACCGAGGAGTTCAATCCCCGCCAGTTGCTCAAGCAGACCCAGGGTTGCGAGGTGGTCCGGGAAGCCCTCAACGGCAACAAACTCAGTTTTTCCCTGTTGTGCGGTATCGAGGGCGGGCCGCAAACCCGGGTGGACGGCGACTTCCAGACCAATGGTCAGGCCGGCAACGGCCATGTGCGCACCAACATGTCCTTCGGCACCATGGCGGTACAGATGGACACCAAGGTGGCCACCCGGCGCGTGGGCGACTGCTAGCCGCCAGCCCATACCCGGTGGCCGGAGACGAGCGCCGTGAGCCGCACCGATCATGTTCATCTCATGGCGGCCTACAACGCCTGGATCAACGCCAGACTGTACGACGCCGCCGGCAAGCTGCCTGCCGAAGCACTCGCCGCGGATCGCAAGGCGTTTTTTGGTTCGATTCTCGGGACGCTGAATCATGTGCTGGCCGGCGACAGAATCTGGCTCGCGCGCTTTGCCGCACACCCCGCCAAACATACCGCCCTTGATCCGATACGCGCACTGGCCGCCCCGCAACGTCTCGACCAGCTGCTGTTCGACGATTTTCCAGGCCTGCACGAACATCGGCGCTGGCTCGATGCCATCATTACCGCATGGGCCGGCGCGCTCTGCGACACCGACCTGGATCACCCGCTCCATTACGCCAACATGAAAGGTGCAACCGCCGACCGGAATTTTTTCAGCCTGGTGATGCATTTCTTCAACCATCAAACCCACCACCGCGGTCAGGTGACGACCCTGCTGTCGCAGGCGGGTATCGATATCGGGGTTACCGACCTGCTCGCCCTGATCCCCGATGAAGCCGGCGCCTGAACCCGGTTCCCCGCCCAACTGGCATGCGCTCGATCCCACCGGGGTCGTGGAAACCCTGGGCAGCGACGCCGGCCGCGGGCTAACCGCCGAAGAAGCCCGCGTCCGCCTCGCCCACTGGGGACCCAACAGCCTGCCGCCGCCGCGCCGCCGCGGACCCTGGCTGCGGCTGGCCCGGCAATTTCACAATCCGCTGATCTACGTCCTGCTTGCGGCCGCAGGCATCACGCTCGGACTCCGGGACTACCTCGACGCGGGCGTAATCGTCGGTGTGGTGATCATCAACGCCATCATAGGCTTTGTGCAGGAGGGCCGGGCGGAACAGGCGCTGGAGGCGGTGCGCTCCCTGCTCGCCAACCGCGCCACCGTGGTACGCGACGGCGAACGTCACGAAATCGATGCGGCGGAACTGGTGCCCGGCGATCTGGTGTTGCTGGAATCCGGCGACCGGATACCCGCCGATCTGCGTCTGCTCCAGGTCCGCGACCTGCATGTCGGCGAGGCGGCGCTGACCGGAGAATCGGTCCCCGTGGCCAAGCAGGTCGACCCGGTAGCGGCGCGCGCGGCCATCGGCGACCGCCTGGATCTGGCCCACGCCGGTACCGTGGTCAGTCGCGGCCAGGGGCGCGGCATCGTGGTCGCCACCGGCGCCGCGACCGAGATCGGCCACATCGGCGCCCTGGTGGCAGGTGTCGGCAGTCTTACCACCCCCCTCGCCCGCCAGCTCGACCGCTTCGCGCGCCGCATCACCGCCTTCATCCTGGTGCTGAGCACGGCGGTCTTTGCCTGGGGCCACTACATCCAACACATGGCGGCGCTCGATATCTTCCTCGCGGTGGTGGGGCTCGCGGTGGCCGCCATCCCCGAGGGCCTGCCCGCCATCGTCACCATCACGCTGGCGATCGGCACCCACGCCATGGCGCGGCAGAGGGCCGTGGTGCGGCGGCTGCCGGCGGTGGAAACCCTGGGGTCGGTGACGGTGATCTGCACCGACAAGACCGGCACCCTGACCCGCAACGAGATGACCGTCGTCACCCTGCTGCTGCCCGGCCGCGCGGTGACGGTGAGCGGCGCCGGCTACGCCCCCGAGGGCGGCTTTCAGCAGGCGGGCGTAGCGCTCGATCCGGCCCGGGATCCGGCGCTGCTAGAGCTCGCCCGCTGCGCGCTGCTGTGCAACGACGCCCGCTTGCACCGCATCGACACCGGCGACTGGGCGCTCAGCGGCGATCCTACCGAAGGCGCGCTGCTGACCCTGGCGCTGAAGGCCGGGCTGGCGGTTCGGGAGGAAACCGCGGCGGCGCCGCGGGTGGACGAAATTCCCTTCACCTCCGAACAGCGCTTCATGGCGACCCTGCACCACGACCACAGCGGCCACGCCTTCATTCTGCTCAAGGGCGCGCCGGAGACCATCCTGCCCCTGTGCCCGACCGACGCCACCGGCGCGCCGATCGAGCAAGCGACCTGGGCGGCGCGCATGCTCGCCGCGGCCGCCTCCGGCGAGCGCCTGCTGGCACTGGCCCGCCGCGAGCTTCCCGATGCGCCCGGTGTGCTGACCCGCGCCGCCATCGCACCCGGTTTCACCCTGCTGGGGATAGTCGGGATGCTGGACCCGCCGCGTCCCGAGGCGATCGCAGCGGTGGCACAGTGCCGGGCCGCCGGCATTCGCACCCTGATGGTCACCGGCGACCACGCCGCGACCGCGACCGCCATCGCGCGCCAACTGGGTCTTGCGGGCGACCAGCCGCTCACCGGCGCGGTGCTCGAAACCCTCGACGATGCCGCCCTCGCCGCGCGCATCGCCACCACCGACGTCATCGCCCGCGCCAGCCCGGAACACAAACTGCGCCTCGTGCGCATACTCCAGGCCCGGGGCGAACTGGTCGCCATGACCGGCGACGGGGTGAACGATGCGCCGGCCCTCAAGGCCGCGGATATCGGCGTCGCCATGGGCCGGCGCGGCACCGACGCCGCGCGGGAGGCGGCGGACCTGGTGCTCACCGACGACAACTTCGCCACCATCGCCGCCGCGGTGCGCGGCGGCCGCACGGTATTCGACAACATCCGCAAGTCGCTGCTCTTCATCCTGCCCACCAATGGCGGCGAAGCCGGCGTGATCCTGCTGGCCCTGTTCGCCGGGCTCGCACTGCCGATCACCGCGGGGCAGATCCTCTGGATCAACATGGTCACCACCGTGACCCTGGATCTCGCCCTCGCCTTCGAACCCACCGAGCCCGGCACCATGGGGCGACCGCCGCGACCGCCGGCCGAACCCCTGATCACAGGCGCACTACTCGGCCGCATTCTCTACGTCAGCCTGCTGATGATCGTCACCACCTTTGCCGTCTTCCAGTGGGAGCTCGCCCGCGGCAACTCCATCGAGACCGCGCGCACGGCAGCGGTCAACATGCTGGTATTCGGTGAGCTGGCCTATCTGTTCAATGTGCGCCGGCTGGCGGCGCCGACGCTTTCGCGCGCCACCCTGACGGGCAACGCGGTGGCCCTGTGGGCGAGCGCCGCGGTCATCGGTCTGCAACTGCTGTTCACCTACACCCCGCTCGCGCAGCGGCTGTTTCAGGTGGCGCCGCTGGATGCGGTGTCCTGGCTGGCGATCCTGGCTGCCGCGCTGGGGATCTTCTTCGCCGTGGCGGCGGAGAAATGGCTGCTCGCGCACCGTGAAGGACGTGCACCCGAACTCCGCTGAACAAAAACTTTTATGCCAACGGCATGTGTAACGGGCGATTCGATTTATCCGGCAACTATGCTGAGATTTTTTCCGCCTGTTACCCAGGGAAACGCTGAACAATACGTGTCGGCCGTCATGCCCGCTTTCGCGGGCATGACGGAAGAATCGGCGAAGAATCGGGGACAGACCACGGCGAAGAATCGGGGACAGGCGAAGAATCGGGGACAGGCGAAGAATCGGGCGAAGAATCGGGGACAGACCACGGTTTTCTATCCCTTTTCAAACAGCCCCCCCTGACCCCGGCTCCAGCGTCTTGCGTGGACGCCCCGATTTCCCCGGCTGCGCGCGCCGTCCCAAAGCCGAGGATACCTGCGCCGCGAAGCGTTCACTGCCCAACGCGAAATTGCCGTTCGTCGCCTGCCGGATCTCATCGACCAAACCAGGCTCCAACTCGCAGCGGAATAGCTCGCGGTAGGCTGCCTCCCGACTGGCGGGATCGGCACCAAGCTCCTCGTAGAGCGGATGCGGCTTCACCAAGGCACTGGTCTCGCCCTGCGCGTTGGCCCGATAGCTGGACCAGCGATATTGCGCCGGGTGCTCCACCATGCCCGCCCGCACCGGATTGAGCTCGATGTAGCGCTGACAGGCGAACAGATAGGTTTCCTCCTGGGTCGGGCAGGAGCGAAAACGTCCTTCCCAAAGCGTTCCGCTGCGCCGGTAAGTGCGATTGACATATTGCACATAGCGCTGCCCCAGCGCCTTCATCAGCGCTCCCACTGCCTCGCCCCGACCGGCCGAGATCAGGAGATGCACATGGTTGGTCATCAGCACATAGGCATGCACTTGGCAGCCGGTCTTGCCGGCATACTCAGTCAACCAGTCGAGATAGAAGCGATAGTCCTCGTCGGCGAAAAAGCAAGCTTGGCGATTGTTGCCGCGCTGGATGATGTGCAGGGGGACGTCGGCTAAAGCGAGGCGGGCACGCCGGGGCATGGCGGGTATCCTGGCAGAAAGCTCGGCCGAGTTTAGCAAAAAACCGTGGTCTGTCCCCTATTATTCTTATCACTATATCACTATATCACTATATCACTATATTAAGACACTATTACTATATTAAGACACTATTACTAGACAGTTGCTGTCCCTGAGGATTCCTTACGCATGTCCCCTATTACGCAAGAGACACCCAAAGAGCGCACAGCGAAACGATCAATGCCAAAATAGCAATCAAGGTGTTCAATCCCGGGTTCAGATTGAGATAATCAATTACGCTGTAAAATCTTCCTTGGCCGCCCTTCTTTAGTCCATACGGTGTTAGCACGTAATCCCCATTAGGAAGCATATCGGCGTACCCGCGCTGCCTGAGTTCCTCTAGAGCCTGCGTTAATTCCTCGTGGTCAAATGAATCGCCGAACATTGACAGAAATCGTTTCTGCAGAGATTCACTACTGCTAAAAGCAAAATGATCGAAGGACCAAGAGGTTAGCATGGCCTTAGAATCACCATGCGCCGCTTTGTATTCGCTGACGAATGCCTTGAGTAATTTGTTTACTTCACGTTCTTTCATAGATTCCTATAACGCTAGCGCTCATCCGCCGACAGGCCGCGTAGCGGGATGACGGTCTGCTGCATCGCCATTGTTAGGCGTCACGCGGTCATCCCATGCATTCTTATGCAATCAACAACGCCCCACACGGGATTGGGGGCTGCATGAAATAAGACCTGACCCCTGTACGTGTCATGACCCCTGTACGTGTCAAGGGGTTGCCCGGATTGTTTTGCTTCTTCCAGATTCCAGCCACTCGACACACGTTTCGAGACCATCTGTCCAATCATCATTCGCTGTCATTGCGATTGGCTGGAATTTGAAAATCAATTCAGCGTCTTTGGGGTCCGGTATTAACCATTTCGCAACGGTATAGCGGAACTGGCTCCAATCATTTGACGAAGGATGAAGAGATACAGCGATGATATCGAATTCACCAAACCGATAAGGACGAGTAGCTTTACCCTCGCTGTCTTTACCGCCACGGGTCTTCTGTGTTTCAACAACCCACATTTCGGCAGCCCCTCCGAAGAGTTTTTTGTTTGCTGTAATAGCGCGCATAGGTAGCTGGTCTTTCCTGCGCTGCATCTTTACTTGAACCTTCGCTTCCAGCCCAGAAGGTGTTCCCAGCAGAAAATCGAAAGACGGATTTCCGTTAATCGGTAAGTCTTTCCATCCTTTCTCGGCCAAAGGAATCACGATGTATTCTTTGAACGCGGCCTCGGCAATCACCCCGCGCACCCCTCGAAGTGTCAGATCGGAACTTCTGTCGATGGCTTCGAGGATTACCTCTGCGGATATGTTCAGCTTCTTTTCTAGCTCGTGAATAGGAAATTCTTTCCGAAGAACTCGCAACATTTCGCGGCGCTCGTCGCGGGAGCATTGGCCGAGCAGCTCGTTTATTTTCTTGAGATCAACGCTGGTCATTGCTTCGAGGCCTTCCCGCCGGTTTAATTTCGTAGTTCATCACTTCGGACTTGCTCAGAAGGCGCCGGCCTGCAACCATGAAGGTTCGGAGCTTTCCCTGTTTCACTAGCTTTGCGATTGCTTGACGTGAGCACCGCCTTATACGGGCCGCTTCGGCTTGGGTTATCAGGTCGGACAAGAAATCAGTTGACACAGTAAACCTATTTATCTAAAATTCGAGGCAATCGGATAATGGCCAAGACCCGGTGAAACCCATGAATCCACCCGTAACCCCCAAGTCTCTAAAACTGCCGTTTGGCGAGCAGCAACCACCTATCGAGCTAGTGCAGGGTATTGCGCCGTATTACCAGACTGCATACGGTGCGGCCTATCTGGGCGACTCCTTGGAAGTGATGAAGGCGATCCCCGACAGGGCCGTGAATCTAGTATTCACGTCGCCGCCGTATGCGCTCCACTTCAAAAAGGAGTACGGAAACGTCCAGAAATCAGAATATGTCGAGTGGTTCCTCGGCTTCGCTGAGCAGTTTCGGCGCATTCTAGCGGAAGATGGTAGTTTCGTCCTGAACATTGGCGGGAGCTGGAACCCAGGCGCCCCAACTCGATCGATTTACCAATACAAGCTTCTGACAGCCTTGGTTGAGGAGCTTGGTTTTTATCTTGCTCAAGAGTGTTACTGGTACAACCCAGCCAAGATGCCGGTTCCGGCGGAATGGGTCACGGTTCGCCGTATTCGAGTTAAGGATGCCGTTGAGCATGTCTGGTGGTTCTCGAAGACGCCGTGGCCGAAGGCAGACAATCGGAAAGTTTTGCGCCCGTATAGCAAGGACATGCTGAGACTCAACCAAAGAGGCGTGAAAACAACAGTTCGTCCTTCCGGCCATAATATCAATTCGTCTTTTGATGATATCTCGGCGGGTGGTTCTATACCGCCGAATGTTTTTGAGGATGAGATTCCGACCGAATTCCTCAAAATGGGCAATAACGCCAGCAACGACCTTTATACAAAACGTTGCAAAGAAGCTGGAATAAAAATTCATCCCGCAAGGTTTCCCTCGGCCTTACCAGAATTTTTTATCAAGATGCTGACCGATGAAGGGAATGTTGTTCTTGATCCTTTCGCAGGTTCCAATACGACCGGCGCTATCTCCGAAGCCCTCGCTCGCCGCTGGATTGCCATTGATACGGTCGAGGAATATCTCTCCGGAAGCAAATTCCGCTTCGACCTCGACTGACTCCCGATCCCCTTCGTTATTGCGGCCCAACGTTGAAGGTAACGGGCGGCCAAACAGCTGGCGAAGCCGGCTGTTTGGGCGTCCCTGTTGACCGCAGTGTTGGGCGGCGCGTTATTGGGCACTTTGGTAACTCTTTATGAGGAACCAGCACATGCCAAGGGCAAGTGATCTTCCCAAGCGAGCCATTTGTTCCTCGGGGATACCAAGCGGGCGGTGCGAACCGGGGCTCACAAAACCGTAAACCCCCACGAGACCCTTTTCTTCTTCGTGTGTGATGAACTCAACTCGTCTCAAGAAACTGACTATCGAGCCCCATTTGGTTTGGTCGTAAGGTTGGCTATTGGCGGCTTGACGCGTGGAGGCAATTGCGCGAGCTAATGTTTCTAGCGCGACACGTATGTCATTGAGGCAAGCGTTGTAATTTGGGGGCGATTCACGAAAGGACTCCGAAGAGTCATTGATTTTCTTGGTAATGGTTCCGGCTTCGGCTAAGCCGGAAGCTTTCAGTGCCTCAATGAGATCATCTTCAAGCGGCGGCGCATCACTGATGGAGGGATCAGTCTGCTTAAGTTTCGTGCCCTCAATAACATACCCATCGAGTTGAAGGCAGCGAGAGAGGTCGGAGAATCTTTCGTCGTGACGATATTTCGGGCTGATTCTAGCTCGCAGATCCCCGCTAGTTCGCGCCACTTCTTCGAGAAGAGAAAGAAGCTGATCGTCTGTTGCATCGCGGAGGGATCGTAGGATATCGATGAGCACTTGGTCGTAGCCGAGTGAGCTATGTAGTTGGTGTTTGCCAAGTAAAACAACAACGAAATCCATTTCGTGAAGCCCAAGATACTGAGCAAGCGAGTAACGAGTTCTAGAACCTATCATTGTGCCCGACCGTGATTATCGTGACGCCTAACATTGAGTATCTGAAGATCTTCCGTGTTTAAACACGGAAGATCTCCGCATATCCCGCACGACCCTTGCCCAGTGAGTGCATGCCGGATCGGGCAACCCTTTTACCAAAAAGTCTTCATGAACAAACACGTACACATTCCATCGCCGCTCTTCCATGCGCCGCCATACAGGCCGGCCGCCGTGCAATTCCGGAACACTTCCGCATAGCTCGCATGGCCGCAGCCATCCACCTTCTCCAGCCCGAAAGCAAGGGCGTGGGCAGCGGGCAATCCCTGTTCGCCCTAGGCCGTAGCGTAGCCCGCCTCCCTGCCGGTGATCAATCGGCCCATCATGCCCCGGTTCGGATAATGTTTGTTTACACATAAAAAGCCCCACCACGGAGCTTTTCCCCGTCTCTGGAAGGGTCCGCTACGCGATCCGGGTGGGGCACTACAGCGCCCGCACCGAGGATGCCTGCCCGGGCTGGATCTAGACCCCGCCACGCCGCCGGCCTGGCGCAGCGCATAGCAGGCGCGGCTCTCCGGCCCCAACCGCCTCAAAACAAAAAATACCGCTGCGCGAGCGGCAGCACCTTGGCCGGCTCGCAGGTCAGCAGCATACCGTCGGCGCGCACCTCATAAGTCTGCGAATCCACTTCCATCCGCGGTGCGTAGTCGTTGAGCACCATGTCGGCCTTGCCGATGCTGCGGGTGTTTTTCACCGCCACCGCGCGGCGCTTCAGGCCGAGTCTGTCCGGCACGCCAGCGGCCAGCGCGGCCTGGGAGACGAAGGTGAGGCAGGTGCTGGCGATGGCCGGGCCGAGCGCGCCGAACATGGGCCGGTAGTGCACCGGCTGGGGGGTGGGGATGGAGGCGTTGGGGTCGCCCATGGGCGCGGCGGCGATGGCGCCGCCCTTGAGGATGAGGGCGGGCTTGGCGCCGAAGAAGGCGGGTTTCCACAGCACGATGTCGGCCAGCTTGCCGGGCTCCAGCGAGCCCACCTCGTGCGCAATGCCATGGGTGATGGCGGGGTTGATGGTGTATTTGGCGATGTAGCGGCGGGCGCGGAAGTTGTCGGCGCGCTCCGAATCCGGCGCCAGCGGGCCGCGCTGCACCTTCATCTTGTGCGCGCTCTGCCAGGTGCGGGTGATGACCTCGCCCACGCGGCCCATGGCCTGGGAGTCCGAGCTGATCATCGAGAAGGCGCCCAGATCGTGCAGGATGTCCTCGGCGGCGATGGTCTCGCGGCGGATGCGCGACTCGGCAAAGGCCACGTCCTCGGGAATGCCGGGGTCGAGGTGGTGGCAGACCATGAGCATGTCGAGGTGCTCGTCCACGGTGTTGACCGTGTAGGGGCGCGTCGGGTTGGTGCTGGAGGGCAGCACGTTGGCCGCGCCGCAGGCCTTGATGATGTCCGGGGCGTGGCCGCCGCCGGCGCCCTCGGTGTGGTAAGTGTGGATGGTGCGGCCCTTGAAGGCGGCCAGCGTGTCCTCGACGAAGCCGGATTCGTTGAGGGTGTCGGTGTGGATGGCGACCTGCACGTCGTGGGCGTCGGCGACGGTCAGGCAGCAGTCGATCGCCGCCGGGGTGGTGCCCCAGTCCTCGTGCAGTTTGAGACCCATGGCGCCGGCCTCGATCTGCTCGACGAGCGCGTCGGGCCGGCTGGCGTTGCCCTTGCCCAGGAAGCCCAAGTTCATCGGCAGCGCCTCGGCCGCCTCCAGCATGCGCGCCAGATGCCAGGCGCCGGGGGTACAGGTGGTGGCGTTGGTGCCGGTGGCAGGACCCGTGCCGCCGCCGATCATCGTCGTGATGCCGGACATCAGCGCGTCCTGCACCTGCTGCGGGCAGATGAAGTGGATGTGGGCGTCGATGCCGCCGGCGGTGGCGATCAGCCCTTCGCCGGCGATCACCTCGGTGCCGGGGCCGATGATGAGCGTCACGCCCGGCTGCACGTCGGGGTTGCCGGCCTTGCCGATGCCGGCGATGCGCCCGTCGCGAATGCCGATGTCGGCCTTGACGATGCCCCAGTGGTCCAGGATCAGCGCATTGGTGATGACGGTGTCGAGGGCGCCGGCGGCGCGGCTGGCTTGGGCTTGGCCCATGCCGTCGCGGATCACCTTGCCGCCGCCGAACTTGACCTCCTCGCCGTAGACGGTGCAGTCGCGCTCGACCTCGATCCACAGCTCGGTGTCGCCCAGGCGCACCCGGTCGCCGGTGGTGGGGCCGAACATCTCGGCGTAGGCGCGGCGGCTGATGCGGCTCATGGCTGGCCTCCGAGCTCACCCATCACCTCGCCGCGAAAGCCCCACACGGCGCGCGCCCCGGCGTAGGCCACCAGTGCGACTTCGCGCGTCTGGCCGGGCTCGAAGCGCACCGCGGTGCCGGCGGGGATGTCGAGGCGCATGCCGCGCGCGGCGGCGCGGTCGAAGCTGAGCGCCGGGTTGGTTTCGGCGAAGTGGTAATGCGAGCCGACCTGGATCGGCCGGTCGCCGGTGTTGGCCACACTGAGCGTCACCACCGGGCGGCCGGCGTTGAGGTCGATGTCGCCGGGGGCGGTGTCGAGTTCTCCGGGGGTCATGAGGGCTCCTTCAGACGATGGGGTCGTGGACGGTGACCAGCTTGGTGCCGTCGGGAAAGGTGGCTTCCACCTGCACGTCGGGGATCATCTCCGGCACGCCTTCCATCACGTCATCACGCGTCAGCAGGGTGCGGCCGTAATCCATCATCTCGGCCACCGTGCGGCCGTCGCGGGCGCCTTCGAGAATCGCCGCGCTGATGTAGGCCACGGCTTCGGGGTAGTTGAGCTTGACGCCGCGGGCCTTGCGCCGCTCGGCGAGCAGCGCGGCGGTGAACAGCAGCAGCTTGTCCTTCTCGCGGGGGGTGAGATCCATGGGGTCTCCTTCGTGAAAATCAGGTGGCCCAGATGCGCGGGGTCGCGGGCGCGCAGCCGTCGTGCAGTCCGCGCAGCTCCCGCCACAGGGTGACGAACAAGCCGCGCAACCGGGTCGCGCACTTGGCGCGGGCGCGGACTATCAGCAGTTCGGGCAGTTCGGTCGCGGCGGCGAGCAGATCGGCACAGGCCGCGGTGGCCAGCGCGTCGCGCACACGCCCGATAGCATCGGGATGGTGCAGGGTCGTCACCAGACTGCCGAACACGGGCCGGCCGGCGAGCCCCCAGGGTGCATCGAGCTGGGCATCGCCGCCCCCGATGCGCAGGCGCTCGCCCAGCAGAGGACGACCTTCGCGCCACAGCCAGAGGCGCTGGTCGAGCAGGCCGCGGGTAAAGGTCTCACCGGCGGCGGGGCGGCCCAGACAGGTGATGTCCCAGCCGGTGTAGTGAGCGCCCGGATCGAGATCGACGCGCACGCTGTTCTCCGCCCAGGCGCCGTCGAACAGGATGTTCTCCTGGGGCAGCCATTCGCAGTGCGCGCCGGCGGCGACCCGGATGTGAACCGCAAAGGTCTGGGGATGCTGCGCATGCCCGCCCCGGTACACACGCCCGGCGCCCGGCGTGGTGAGCAGCACGCGCGCACCCGGAGCGCAATCGATGTCGAGTTCGAGCCGGTCGCCCGCCACCAATCCGCCGGGGGGATGCAGCACATAGACCTGACATTCATCGGGCGCGGGATAGAACGGGCGCTGCACGCGCAAGGGACCCAGATTGCGATTGCGCACCAGAGCCGTGCGGTCGCCGCGCCGCGCAAATCCCAATTCGAGGCGCGCGCGCCAGCCTTCGGACCCTGCGACCGGGGTCCGCGCAAGTGCGGTTGCCGGCAAATCCACGAGAGAGTCCACGACAGGTTCCAGGGCCGGATTCACAGCTGGGTTCACGACGGAAGTCACGGATGCTCGGAGTCCCGATCCAACGGGCTGCCCGAAAGCAGGCAATAACCATACCCCTTCCGATTACCTGTAAGGCCTGGCCGGAAGCGACCTTGGGGCGCAATCGAAGCTAGCGATTGCACGGCAACGCGAGTGCAACTGGCTGCACAGCGATGCAACCGCGGGCACCGGCACTGCGCATCGGCGCGCGCGGCTCAGTGACCATCGGGCAGTGCCTGCGCCATTGACAACTCGGCATCCGGAACGATCGACTTCAGGGGATGCCGCCCCGCCACATGCCCCATGAAGGGCCGGTGGATGGAGTAGCCCAGCAGGGACTGGATGCGCGGACTCATGGTGGCGGCCTGTGCCGCCGGCACCGCCAGAAAATAGTTCTCCTGGGTTCTGGCCCAGGGCTGGCAGTACTGGATCGAGAACGCGCGGCGCGGCGCCCGACTGCGATTGGCGCCGCCGCGATGCAGCAGGTTGCCGGCGAACACGACACAGGTGCCGGCGGGCATTTCCACCGGCATCGACTTGCCCGCCATGCGGGCGGCAAAGTCGGGATCGGTTTCGCGATCACCGTCCCGATAATCGCCGCCGATCTCGGCATCGCTCCACAGATGACTGCCCGGGATCACTTCGGTGCAGCCATTTTCGGCGGTGAAATCGTCCACCGCCACGACGGTGGACAAACTCACCATGGGACGCGGGCGCGGGATCGGGTAGAAGGCGTCGTCGTTGTGCCAGGGTTGGGGCGTCTCGCCCGGATGGATGCAGATGGCGAGACTGCCGGTGAGCAGGTAATTGGGTTCGAGAAAGGCGTCGCACAGGGCCATGACCCTGTCGTCCTCGATAATCTCCCGAAACACCGGATCCCGCGCCACCAGCGTGTAGATACGTTCGGTGGCCTGGCCCTCGAAATTGTTGCGCCCCAGGTACGCGCCCAACTCGCGGCCCAGGGCCGCGCGCACCCGGTCGAGACGTCCGCCATCCAGAAAATCCGGCACCAGCGTGTAGCCGCGGGTGCGGATTTCCTGGATCGCCGTTTCGATAGCGAACATCGGGAGAACCCCGGGGGACAGTCGTTCGCTCAGGGCTTGCGAACGATCGGCACCCAATGGAACAGCCCGACCAGAATCACCATCACCACATCGAGCGCTTCCGCTCGGCCGGCAGCCTTGAGCTTGCCGAACACGAATACCAGTTCACCGAGGTGGGCGACAAATATCACAAAGGCGATGGCGAGCAGCCGGTAGTCCCAGGGCTGGGCAAAGACACCCAGCACCGCCAGTACCGGCAGAATCCAGAATCCCAGCGTGGCCAGCTTGCCGATCAGAAAGAAGTTTTGCATCAGGGGGCTCTCTTTGGTTGTTGTGGTGATGGTGAAGCGATCGCGCCGATGCGCGGCGGTTCGAGTGTAGCAGGGGCCCGAGAACGGCGACAAACTCCCCGGCGCCCATTCACGGCTGCGCGGTCGCGCCAGGACGCGCGCTTGGCCGATACGAACTTGGCCGCTACAAAAACCGCCGTGCGCTGTGGTCGGCTACCCATCGACCGGCGCCGGCTGGATCCGCACCACCGCCCGGTCACGGGCATGGAAACGGCGCACCAGATCCGCTTCGCGCCGCCGCACACTGGCGAGATTGGCTTCCTTGACGTGGCCGAAGCCGCGGATGAACTCGGGCAGGCCGGCGATCTCCACCGCGAGTGCGTGATTGTCGGCATCGAGATCGGCGATCAGCTCGGCGATGCGCGCCTCGTAGTCGGCGATGGATTGCCGCTCCATGCGTCGCTCGGCGGTGTAGCCGAAAGGATCGAACGGCATCCCGCGCAGAAAGCGGAATTTCGCCAGCAGCCGGAATGCCGACAGCATCCAGGCGCCGAACTCGCGTTTCTGCAGGCGACCGGTGTCGGGATCGCGGCGCGCGAGCAGCGGCGGCGCCAGGTGGAAGCTCAGCCGGTAATCGCCCTCGAACTGGCGTTTCAGTTCGGCCTCGAAGCCGCCGTCGCTGTAAAAGCGCGCGACCTCGTATTCGTCCTTGTAGGCCAGCAGCTTGTGGTAATAGCGCGCCACCGCCGTGGCGAGGGGAAAATCCTGCGTGCCGAGGCGCGCTTCCGCCTCTCGCACCCGCACCACCAGTGCGCGATAGCGTGCGCCATAGCCGGCGTTCTGATAGTCGGTCAGCATGCCTTCGCGTTCGGCGATCAGTTCGTCCAGGGTCTGACGCGGCGGTTCGTAGTCGATCTCCTCGATGCCCGCGCTGCGGCGCACCCGCGCCGGATCGGCGGCGTAGCGGCGGCCCCACAGAAAGGCTTTGAGATTCGTTTCTACCGCCACCGCGTTGAGACGGATCGCGTCGGTGAGCGCGGTCTCGGCGAGGGGCACCAGCCCGCGTTGCCAGGCGTAACCGAGCAGAAAGAAATTCGCCGCGATGGCATCGCCCATCAGCGCCGCGGCCAGCGCCGACGCATCGACAAAATGGCACGCCACGGTGGCGCAGCGCAACGCCGCTTCCATTGCGTTGCCGGGGAAGGCCGCGTCCGGGTCGTGGGTGAAAGCCGCCGTGGGGGATTCGTGGCTGTTGACCACGGCGACCGCGCCGGGCGCCAACCGCGCCAGCGCCTCGCGCCCCGAAGCGACCACCAGATCGGCGCCGAGCAGCAGATGAGCGCCGCCCTGGGGAATGCAGTGCGCGTGAATGTCGTCCTGGTGCGGTGCGATACGTACATGCGCGGTCACCGCGCCGAACTTCTGCGCCAGCCCGGTCTGGGTCATCACCAGGGCGCCGCGACCTTCGAGGTGGGCCGCCATCCCCATCACCGCGCCGATGGTGAGCACGCCCATGCCGCCCACGCCGGGCAGCAACACGCTAAAGGGCGCGGTCAGTGCCGGCACCCGGGGTTCCGGCAGCGCGGGGAAATCGGCGTCGGCGTTCCCGCCATGGAGACGGCGCAAACTGCCGCCGTGAACGCTGACGAAGCTCGGGCAAAATCCTTTCAGACAGGAGTAATCCTTGTTGCAGGCGCTCTGATCGATGGCGCGCTTGCGGCCGAGTGGCGTTTCCACCGGCACCACCGACAGGCAGTTCGACTGTACACCGCAGTCGCCGCAACCTTCGCACACACGCTCGTTGATGAACACGCGCCGCTGCGGCTGTGGCAGCAGGCCGCGCTTGCGGCGCCGGCGCAGTTCGGTGGCGCACACCTGGTCGTAGACGATGACGGTGGTGCCCGATAGTTCGCGCAATTCCTTCTGCACCGCGTCGAGACGGTCGCGGTGGTGGATGCTCAAACCGGGATGGCGCGTGGCGAGATCGTCCGCGTATTTTTCCGGATCGTCGCTCACCAGGGCGATGCGCTCTACGCCCTCGCCCACCAGTTGCTGGATCAGTTGCTCGACGGTGAGACTGCCATCGACGTGCTGGCCACCGGTCATGGCCACGGCATCGTTGTAGAGAATCTTGTAGGTGATGTTGACCCCGGCGGAGACCGCGGCGCGCACCGCGAGAATGCCGGAGTGGAAATAGGTGCCGTCGCCAATGTTCTGGAACACATGGCGGGTATCGGTGAAAGGCGCCTGGCCGATCCAGGCCGCGCCCTCCCCGCCCATCTGGGTGAAGGTCTCGGTGTCGCGGTCCATCCAGGTGACCATGTAGTGACAACCGATGCCCGCCATGGCGCGGCTGCCTTCCGGTACCTTGGTGGACGTGTTGTGGGGACAGCCCGAGCAGAACCAGGGCTGGCGCAGCAGGGGTCCGCCGAGCGTCGCGGCCGGGTCGGGCGGCGGCGCGCGCAATGCGCTCACCAGCGTCGCCAGTTCCGGCCACTGCTGCAGGCGCGCGAGAATGGCGCGCGCGATCAGCGTCGGATTGAGCTCGCCCGCCGGGCTGAACAGGGGCCGACCCTCGGCGTCGTGCTTGCCGAGAATACGCGGGCGGCGCCCGTCGGGCAGCGCATAGAGCTGAGTCTTGAGCTGTTCCTCGATCAGTCCGCGCTTTTCTTCCACCACCAGGATTTCGTCGAGTCCGTCGGCAAAGGCGCGCGCGCCCGTGGGTTCGAGCGGCCAAGGCATGGCGACCTTATAGAGCCGCAGTCCGAGCGTTTCGGCGAGCGTCGCGTCGATGCCGAGATCGGCCAACGCCTGCCGGGTGTCGAGATACGCCTTGCCGGTAGCGGCGATGCCGAACCGCGGCCTGGGGCTGTCCTGCACCACGCGATCCAGCCGGTTGGCGCGCGCATAGGCCAGCACCGCCTGGAGCTTGGCGCCCTGGAGGCGCGCCTCCTGCGCCAGCGGCTGATCCGGCCAGCGCGTGTGCAGACCACCCTCGGGGAGCGCGAAATCCCCCGGCAGCAGGATCCGCACCCGGTCGAGCGCCATATCCGCCGAGGCATTGGCGTCCATGTTGTCCGCCGTGGTCTTCATGCCCACCCAGCAGCCGGCAAAACGCGACATGGCCCAGCCGTGCAGGCCCAGATCCAGCACATCCTGCACGCTGCCCGGATGCAGCACCGGCACCGTGGCGGCAATGAACATGGCCTCGCTTTGAAACGCGAGCGTCGAGGATTTGCAGAGGTGGTCGTCGCCCACCACCGCCAGCACGCCACCGTGGGGGGAGGTCCCGGAGTTGTTGGCGTGCTTCAGGGGATCCATGGCGCGGTCGAGGCCGGGGCCCTTGCCGTACCAGAGCCCGAACACACCGTCGTAGCGCGCACCCGGAAACAGGTTGAGCTGCTGCGAGCCCCAGATGGCGGTCGCCGCCAACTCCTCGTTCACTCCCGGCTGGAAGTGGATGTGATTGCTCTTGAGATGCTCCGCTGCTTCCCAGAGCGCGTTGTCGAGCCCACCGAGCGGCGAGCCGCGATAGCCCGAGACGAACCCCGCCGTATTCACCCCCGCCGCCTGATCGCGCCAGCGTTGCAGCAGCAGCAGTCGCACCAGGGCATCGATGCCGCTGAGGTAAGCGCGGCCCTGGGTGAGGGTGTATTTGTCGTCGAGGGAAACCGGCATGGGGATACTTCGCAGCACAGCCTGGTGGTCAGCATAGAGGCTGCGGCGACAGGCGTCGAGGCTCGCCCCGGTGCCTTTTGATCGGCAGCGGCTCCGTCAGGATCCGCCGCGCTATCCCGCGCCGGCGCGCTGCCGCCGCCGTCAGCGCGGTGCCGCCAACATTGACGACCCAGGTGGGAACGGCTTTAATACGCGCCTTCGCACGCCTGCCCAGGTAGCTCAGTCGGTAGAGCAGAGGATTGAAAATCCTCGTGTCGGTGGTTCGATTCCGCCCCTGGGCACCAACACAAAGATGGCGACACGCACGCCGTTGCCGACTTCCTCCGTACCGGTCAGCAATCCGACTTCCCCAGTCCGACTTCCCCAGTCCGAATTCCGCAATCCGACTTCCGCAATCCGACTTCCGCAATCCGACTTCCCCAGTCCGAATTCCACAGTAAAGATTTTCGGGATATTTCGGACGCGGATTCCACCGCGCATCATTCTGCGATCCGCAAAGCTGCGCTCCGCAAAGTGCCCGATACGAGACGGCGCTAGCAGCTTGTTGAAAAACGTCGCGAGGCGGCCAGCTGCGAGGCGCACGGCGCGCAGCGACCGAGACATATCCGATAGATAGGCGAGGAAGCGAGCACCGCGCAACGAAGCAGATGGCTGCCGTACCAGTTTTTCAACAAGCTGCCAGGTCGCGGTCGATCACGAGTCCCGTCCCCCGGGCCGCTGCGCCAACACATGATCGTCATGGACGTGTCAGTCGCTAGTCACACAGACGTGCAATCTTGGCTGTGCCCGGTCATAGGAGGAATCGCCATGGCGCATCTCACTCGCCCCGCTTTCAATCCAACGCGACGAGCGCTGCTGGTCCATGGCTCGGCCTTGGGCGCCACGTTCGCACTTTCCAGTCCGGCGCACGCGCGCTTCCCCGGGCCGACTTCCGGTTCCTACCCGCCCGCCCTGCCCTATCCCTTTACCCTGGGCGTCGCCTCCGGCGAGCCGCGCAGCCACGCGGTGGTGCTGTGGACGCGGCTTGCGCCGACGCCGGAACTCGGTGACGGGGGCATGCCAGACATGGACGTGCTGGTACGCTACGAAGTCGCCACCGACGACGGATTTCGCCACATCATTCGTCGGGGCTGGACCCTGGCACCGGCCGCTGACGGACATACAGTGCATCTGGACCTCATCGGACTGGCGCCGGGTTGGTCCTATTACTACCGGTTTCACGCCGCCGACTACACCAGCCCGATCGGCCGCACGCGCACCGCACCGGCCCCTGGCAGGATCCCGGAGACGCTGCGTTTTGCGGTGGCCTCGTGCCAGGATTTCGAAGACGGCCTATACACAGCGCATCGACACCTTGCCGACGAAGCGCTTGATCTGGTGATATTTCTGGGGGACTACATCTACGAGGGCGCGCCGCGACCTGGCAGCAGCAAAGTGCGGCACCACACCGGCGCCGGCGAACCCATCACCCTGCCCGAGTACCGCGTCCGCTACGCGCTGTACAAGTCGGACCCGCATCTACAGGCCGCCCACGCCGCGCACCCCTGGGTGGTCAGTTTCGACGATCATGAAGTGGATAACGACTGGAGCGCCGACATTCCCCAGGACCCCGCGAAGCAATCCCGGGAGGCCTTTCTCGCGCGCCGCGCGGCAGCTTTTCAAGCCTGGTGGGAACACCAGCCCCTGCGTCATTTTCAGCGCCCCTATGATGGCGGCATCCTCGCGTTCCGAACGATCGAGTACGGCTCGCTAGCCCGATTTTATGTACTCGATACCCGGCAGTACCGCTCCGTTACCGAGCCTTGCGGTTACGGAACGGGCCCGGCCTGCGACGCGGTTTTCGATCCGAGCCGCACCATGCTGGGCGCGCAGCAGGAGCGCTGGCTGATGGAGGAGCTCGCGGCCAGCCGCACGCGCTGGAATTTCCTCGCCCAACAGGTACCGATCACCCGGCTGGATGTCGGAGAGCCCGACGGCGAAACTGAACTGAAACTGGACAAGTGGGACGCCTATCCGGCGGCGCGCCGGCGGCTGCTCGAATTCATCGGCAAGGTTCGCCCAGGCAACCCCGTGGTACTGACCGGCGATCTGCACGATGGCTGGGTGGCACAGGTCAAACCGGATTACGATGATCCCGCCTCACCGGTGGTGGCGAGCGAGTTCATCGGGCAATCCATCAGCTCGGACGGGGACAGCACCGACGAGAGCGACGACGGGGCGGCGGTGCGTCTGAACGGACGCAATCCCCATGTCATCTTTCACGACAACCACCGCGGCTATCTGCGCTGCACGCTCGGCGCGGGCGACCTGCGCGCCGAGTTTCGCGCTGTGAACGTGGTCAGCACGCCGGGCGCCGCGATTTATACTCGGGGAAGCTTCGTGATGGCCGACGGCAATCCGGTGGTTGAACCGGACTGACCTTCACCCGCCGTCTCCGCGCCAGGCCGGTATCGAGCGCCGGCCGGCGCGAGGTCGACGGGATCGAGCCGCTGCTGCAATCAATCCAGACGCTGCGCAATCTCCCAATGGCGGCGGAGCGAAACAGGTTGTAGGCGACGTAGAACTCCCAGTCGTCGATGCGCTCGCGACCGGAAAACTCGCGGTACCACCGCACGACTTCCTCCTGGGAGGGAATGCCGAGCTCGGCGAAGGGATGGTCCAGGGTCGAGAGCTCCCAGTCGAGCACCGCGACCACGCGCGGCTCGGTGGGATGAAACATGATGTTCTGGACCCGGTAGTCGCCGTGGGCGATGCAGACGTCGTCGGACGGCGGAATATGGGCCGGCACCCATTAGGGAAACGCTGAACAATACGTGTCGGCCGTCATGCCCGCGAAAGCGGGCATCCAGGTTTTCCCGCAGTCTCAATCAGTTGCGGACGTATGGATTCCCGCTGAAGCCTGCCCCCGACTCCGATCGGGGGCGGGAATGACGAATAAATCAGCGCTTCCTTAGAGCAGCTGCTCCATGCTCTCGATATGCGCGGTGTTGGCGGCGCTGTACTGCATTCACGGCGGGGACATTCACCGCGGGGACATTCACCGCGGGGACAGGGCGCCTACCTGACATGCGCCAGCCAGTTACGCGGCTATTCTCAGCCTCCCACCGCGTAATGCGCGTAAGCCCGCGCCACCTTGCGCTGCGGATCAAAGAAAAACACTTCGGCCGCCATGCCGCGCGCACCCTTGTAATACAGCGTGATGCTGTCCGCGCCCAGCAGAGTGCTCACCAGTTCGAAATGCAGTTGCGGAATCAGCGCCAGCGCTTTTGTCCAGTAGGCGCCCACCGCCGGCTTGCCCTTGAGCCGGCCCGAGGGTTCGCCGGCGATCTGCACGATTACCGGCGAGGACATTTCGAAGTCGTCGCTGTAGTGCGCCAGGATGCGCTCGAGATCGTGACTGTTCCAGGCCGCGATCCAGTCGGCAGCGAAGTGCGCCGCGAATTCCTGATCGATCATGCCATCCTCCTCGCACCCGGCAGTGTCGGGTGCACCGATGCGCGGGGAATCAGCCCCGGTCCAGACGCTGCGCAATCTCCCAGGCGCGATCCACCCGATTGCGGCATTCGTCCTTGTATTCGAGCGCGTTGGTGGAACTGGCGTTGCCGTCGAGGCCGCGCTTGTAGACGCCCTGCACGATGGCGGCGGAGCGAAACAGGTTGTAGGCGACGTAGAACTCCCAGTCGTCGATGCGCTCGCGACCGGAAAACTCGCAGTACCAGCGCACGACTTCCTCCTGGGAGGGAATGCCGAGCTCGGCCAGTTCGGCGGCCGGGCGACGCAGGCTCACCTCGCCGTAGAAGTCGGCGTTGTGCTCCATGCACAGGTAGCCCAGATCGGCAAAGGGATGGCCCAGGGTCGAGAGCTCCCAGTCGAGCACCGCGACCACGCGCGGCTCGGTGGGATGAAACATGATGTTCTGGACCCGATAGTCGCCGTGGGCGATGCAGACGTCGTCGGACGGCGGAATATGGGCCGGCACCCATTGGAGCAGCTGCTCCATGCTCTCGATATGCGCGGTCTTGGCGGCGCTGTACTGCTTGGTCCAGCGCGCCACCTGGCGCTCGTAATAATTGCCCGGACGGCCGTAGTCCTCGAGCCCGACGGCCTTGTAGTCCACCGCATGTAACGCGGCCAGCACCCGCACGAGATCGCGCCACAATTCGCGGCGCTGCTCCAGCGGCGCTTCTTCCATCAGCGGCCGCGCGAAGATGCGCCCTTCGACCGCTTCCATGATGTAGAACTTGGTGCCGATGACGCCGGTGTCCTCGCACAGGGCGTGCATTTTGGGGACCGGCACTGCGGTGTCCTGCAGCGCCTTCATCACCCGGTATTCGCGATCGACCTGATGCGCGGAGGGCAGCAGTTGCCCGGGCGGCTGCTTGCGCAGCACATAGCGCCCGGAGGCGGCTTCGAGCATGAAGGTGGGGTTGCTCTGGCCACCGTCGAACTGGCGCACGCGCAGTGGCCCGACGAAGCCTGTCACCTGCTCCGCCATGAAGCGGGCGAGCGCCGCCTCGTCGAATTCGTGGCCCTGCCGGACCGCTGTCAGTTCCGCCATGATTTTTATCCTCTGATTTTTTATCTTCTGATCTGATAAGGGTGCGAAGCTTACCAGCTTGTTGAAAAACGTCGCGAGGCGGGCAGATGCGAGGCGCACGGCGCGCAGCGACCGAGACATATCAGCCAGATAGGCGAGGAAGCGAGCACCGCGCAACGAAGCAGATGGCTGCCGCAGCAGTTTTTCAACAAGCTGTTACCGGTTGAGTCGAAGCCCGGCAAAATGCCAGACTGCCGCTTTCCCGGGAACCCTGCCATGACACTGCGCAAACGCATCGCCGTCACCCTGCCCGCCGGTCCCCAGGTCGCCGACACCCTGGAGCGCGTGCGCTGGGCCGAACGGCACGGCTACGACGACGCCTGGTTTGCCGATGCCGGCGCCCCGGATGCGCTGACCACGGCGGCGGCACTCGCCGGCATCACCCGGCACATCCGCATCGGCGTCGCGGTGACGCCCGTCTTCACCCGCACCCCGGCGGTGCTGGCCGCCACCGTCAATACCCTCGGTCAGTTGCTGCCCGGGCGCTTCGTGCTGGGTCTGGGCACTTCCAGCCAGACCATGATGATCGACTGGCACGGGGTCGCTTTCGACAAGCCCCTGACCCGCGTAAGGAACACCGCGCTGCTGGTACGCTCGATGTTGCGCGGCGAGAAATCCGATTTCGACCAAGACGGCCTGCGCAGCCGCAACTACCGCCAGGAAGCGCTGGAAAACCCGCCGCCGATCTACCTCGCCGCGCTGCGCCCGAAGATGATCGAGACCGCCGCCGAAGTGGGCGACGGCGTCATCGTCAATCTGTGGCCGCGCTCGGCGCTGCCCAACATACTGGCGCATGTGCGGATCGGCGCCGAGCGCGCCGGCAAGGACTGGCGCGCCGTGGAAATCGTCAACCGCGCCATGGTGCTGGTGACGGACGACAAGCCCGCGGCGCGCAATCTGTTCCGCGCCGCCTTCGCGCCCTATTACGCCAATCCGGTGTACAACCACTTTCTTGCCTGGGCCGGCTTCGCGGGCGCGGCAGGCGAGATCGCCGCCGGCTGGGCGGCGCGCGACCGGGCGCGCACGGCTGGCGCGCTGGACGACGCCCTGGTGGATGAGATCGCGGTGATCGGCAGCGCCGACGAATGCCGCGCGCGCATCGCCGCCGATGCGGCGGCCGGTATCCACACCCAGATCGTCGCGCCCCTGGCCGGCGCCGCGCCCGCCGCGGTCGAAGCCACCCTGGCGGCCTTTGCCGCCGACCGCTTCCGGTTCTAGCCGAGGACTACCAATATGGGCATCGGCGTCGGACTGGGGATGGCGCGGTTTCCCTTCGCGGCAACCGACAACTTCTGGCGCTGGGTCGAACTGTGCGATCGGGGCGGCATCGACTCCCTGTGGCAGACCGACCGCCTGGTGTCGGACGAACCCTTTCTCGAATGCATGACCGCGCTCGCGGCCATCGCCGGGGCGTCGAAACACCTGAAGTTCGGCATGAACGTGGCCTCGGTCGCCCTGCGCGATCCGCTGGTGCTCGCGAAGCAGTGCGCGACCATCGACTTTCTGAGCGGCGGACGCCTGCTGCCCGCCTTCGGCATCGGCGCCGACACCGCACCGGAATGGGCCGCCACCGGACGCGGCACCCGGGGGCGCGGCCAGCGCACCGACGAGGGCCTCGACATCATCTCAAGGCTGTGGCGCGGCGAACGGGTGAGCACGGACGGCGAGCATTACCGGTATCGGGATGCCCTGATATCGCCGCTGCCGGTGCAAAGCCCGCTGCCGCTGTGGATCGGCGGCAGCAGCGAAGCCGCCATCCGCCGCACCGTGCGCTTCGGCACCGGCTGGCAGGCGGGTCTGGAATCTCCGGCGAGTGCCGGCCGGGCGCGCCGGCGCATTCAGGCGGCGTTGAAGGAAAGCGACCGCACCATCGACCCGGAACACTACGGCACCGGCTTTTTCGTGCATTTCGGTTCCGTCGACGATCCGGTCTGTCAGCGCGAACTGCGCCGTTTCCGCCGCGCCGCGCCGGATGCCGATCTGAGCCACCTGCTGGCCGTGGGCGAAGACGCCATTCTCGCCACCATCGCCGCCTATGCGCGCGAGGGCATCGCCAAGTTCATCCTGCGCCCGCTGGCCGCGACCGATGCCGAACTGCTCGACCACAGCCGCCGCCTGATCGACGCCGTGCTGCCACGATTGGCCGCTATTCCCCTCCACCGCGACTGAGCAGAAATTCATCATGCTGGCCGTCTGGTACGAACATTTCGGTCCCGCCGGGGAATGTCTCCGGCTCGGCGCGTGGGACACGCCCTCCCCCGGCCACGGCGAGGTACTGGTGCGGTTGCACACCTCCGGCGTGAATCCGTCCGATGTGAAAAAGCGCGCGGGCATCACTCTGCCCAACCTGCTCGACGCAGGCCCCGTGATTCCCCACAGCGACGGCGCCGGGGTGATCGAGGCGGTGGGCCCGGGCGTGAGCGCCGCGCGCATCGGCGAGCGGGTCTGGGTCTATAACGCCCAGCATCGCCGCCGCTGCGGAACCGCGGCCCAGTACGTCGCACTGCCTGGGTTGTTCGCGGTGCCGCTGCCGGACGCCGTGGATTTCGCGACCGGCGCCGGTCTCGGCATCCCTGCCATGACCGCGCATCGCGCCGTCACCCTGGCCGGACCGGTCGCGGAGCAAACCGTGCTGGTCACCGGCGGCGCGGGGCGGGTGGGCTACTACGCGATCCAGTTCGCCAAACTGTTCGGCGCCACCGTGATCGCCACCGCCGGCTCCGACGCCAGCCGGGCCGACTGCCACGCGGCCGGCGCCGACTGGGTGATCAACCATCCCGGCGCCGGCACCGCGACGGAGCTACTCGACATCACCCAGGGCATCGGCGTCGATCTGGTGGTGGAAGGCGAGTTCGGCGGCAACTTTGCAAACGTGCTGGATGGGATCCGCACCGGCGGCACCATCGCCACTTATGCTTCCATGGCGGCGCCGACCCCGACCCTGCCCTTCTACCGGATGATGTACAGGGATCTCAGCCTGCGCTGGGTGTTCATGTACGAGATGCCCGCGCCCGCCATGGGGCAGGCGATCGCCGATATATCCGCTGCGCTCGCGCGCGGGCAACTGCTGCACCGGGTCGCCGCGCGCCTGCCGCTGGCAGAGACGGCGGCGGCTCACGCCTTGATCGAAGCCGGCAATGCGCGTGGCATCGTGGTGGTGGATATTCCCTGAGGGTTGCGCGGAAACGCGGAGAAGTGAAACTGCTCGGGGAAACGTGGTTTCCCTTCTAAAAATATGCTGCTTTATTCTTTTTGCCGGAAATTTTCCTTTGTTATGCTGGCCCCCACCGCTAACCACAGGTTCGGACCATGGGCAGTCAGGCGCTCAATCTCGTCGACGTAGACTCCAGCCTAGTCACCAAGTCGCCGCTGGAAATCATTGGCTACGCATTGCGCGAATTCGACAATATCGCCATCTCCTTCAGCGGCGCCGAAGACGTGGTGCTGATCGACATGGCCTGCCGGATTCGCAAGGACGTCAAGGTGTTCTCCCTCGACACCGGGCGCCTGCACCCGGAAACCTACCGCTTCATCGACCGCGTGCGCGAGCACTACGGAATCGCCATAGAACTGATGATGCCGGAAGCCGCGGCGGTCGAAGCTCTGGTGCGCGAAAAAGGCCTGTTCAGCTTCTACCGCGACGATCACAAGGAGTGCTGTGGCGTCCGCAAGATCAATCCGCTGCGCCGCAAGCTGGCGACCCTGGATGCCTGGATCACCGGCCAGCGCAAGGACCAGAGCCCCAACACCCGCGCCGAGATCCCGGTGATCCAGGACGACAAGGCGTTTGCCCGCGCCGGCGGCACCCTGACCAAGTTCAACCCCCTGTCCAACTGGACTTCCGCGCAGGTGTGGGACTACATCCGCGGCAACAACGTCCCCTACAACGAGCTGCACGACCGCGGTTTCATCAGCATCGGCTGCGAACCCTGCACACGCCCCGTCGGGCCCGGCCAGCACGAGCGCGAAGGCCGCTGGTGGTGGGAAGAAGCCACCAAGAAAGAGTGTGGTCTGCACGCGGTCAATATCGAATCCTGAGCGTCGCGATCCCGCAAACCACCACCAACAAACCCTCACGAAAAAGCCCCGTTCACCGGGGCTTTTTCGTGGTGGGATTGCTTCAGCATCAGGACAGCAGCGTCAAGGCAGCGGCAGCCGGCGCCGACCGCAGCACCCGGCTGTCAATAAACGGGCAATTCGAATCCGGCAAAGAATTGCGCCAGTTCCGCGCGGTCGCTCAGGGCGCAGGCCTTGTCGACCACATCCCGCGTCAGGTGGGGCGCGAAGCCCTGAATGAAGTCGTACATGAAGCCGCGCAGGAAACTCCCGCGCCGAAATCCGATGCTGGTGACGCTGGAGTCGAACAGGTGACTGGCATCCAGGGCGACCAGATCCGCATCCAGTTGGGGTTCATAGGCCATGTGGGCGACGATGCCGATGCCCAGACCCAGACGCACATAGGTCTTGATCACGTCGGCATCGGTGGCGGTAAAAACCACCCTGGGCTCAAGGTGCTGGGCGCGGAACGCCTCATCCAGGCGGGAACGCCCGGTAAAGCCGAACACATAGGTGACAATGGGATGGGCGGCGACATCCTCCAGGCGCAATTTGGAAACCTGGCACAACGGATGGTTGCGCGGCACCAGGATGCAGCGGTTCCAGCGATAGCAGGGCATCATCAGCAGGTTCCCGAACAGTTCCAGCGCCTCGGTGGCGATCGCGAAATCGACGCTCCCCTCGGATGCCATCTCGGAAATCTGCAACGGCGTGCCCTGGTGCATGTGCAAGGCGACCGAGGGGTATTTGGCGATGAATCTTTCGATCACCGGCGGCAGTGCATAGCGCGCTTGCGTATGCGTGGTGGCGATCGACAGGCTGCCGCGCTCGGGCGCACTGTGCTCCTGGGCCAACTGCTTGATGACATCGACCTTGGCGAGTATCTCCCCGGCCACCCTGAGCACCTCCTCCCCCACCGGAGTGATCCGGGTCAGATGCTTGCCGCTGCGGGTGAAGATCTGGAGACCCAGCTCGTCTTCCAGCAGCCGAATCTGTTTGCTGATGCCCGGTTGTGAGGTGTAGAGGCTCTGTGCCGTTACCGACACATTGAGCTCGTGGTGGGCGACTTCCCAGATATAGCGCAACTGTTGCAGCTTCATTCGTCCTCGCTCAGATCGCGGCCAGATCGCCGAATCGGCATAAAAACATACGCGGCCATTCCGTTCCAGAATATAAGGGAGCTTCCCGACGCCGGCAACAGCGCCGGCACTGCGCGCCAGAAGGCCGCGACGGCGGGTTCAACGCTGATTGACGATCCCGTGGGGGACATGACCGGTGGCGACGTGGCCGCTCGCGGACTCGCAGTGACGCTGCTGGTCGTCGAAGAATACGTCGGCACCGTAGGCGCGCAAAAATTCGCCTTTGTCGAGCCCGCCCAGAAACAGCGATTCGTCGATCCGGATATTCCACTCCCGCAGGGTCAGCACCACGCGCTGATGTGCGGGCGCGGAGCGTGCCGTCACCAGCGCGGTGCGTATCGGGCTGGTATCGGGCGAGAACTCCGCCTGCAACCGATGCAGGGACTGGAGGAAGTTCTTGAACGGCCCGCCGCTCAACGGCTGATGCGCGGCGGCCTTTTCGCTCGCGGCGAACGCCTCCAGCCCCTGCTCCTGATAAACCCGCTCGGCCTCGTCGGAAAACAGTACCGCGTCGCCGTCGAAGGCAAACCGCACCTGATCGCTTCCCGAAGGCGCGCGGCTGGAGGGCAACAGCGTGGCGGCGGCAAAACCCTGATCGAGGGCATTGCGTACATCGTCGGCGTGAGTGGACAGAAACAGATCGCAGCCAAAGGCGCGCACATAGCGGTAGGGACTGCTGCCACCGCAAAAAGCAGCGCGCGAAATGCTGAGGCCGTAGTGCTCGATGGAATTGAAAATCCGCAGCCCGGTGTCGGCGGAATTGCGCGACAGCAGGATCACCTCGACACCCCGCTCGGGCGGCAACTGGGCATTGATGCGCAGCAGTTTCTCGACCAGCGGAAACGCCTCTCCGGGCTCGAGCACCTGGCCCTCATGCTCGATCTGGTATCGGGCATAAGCGCCAAGCCCTTGATTCTGGAAGATAGCGTGACTCTCGCTCAGATCGAACAGCGCCCGCGATGAGATCGCGATCACCAGCTTGTCGGCGAGATTCTTCACCCGCTGTCACCTGAAAGAATCAGGCCCGAGTATACCCAAAAGACCGTGACAGATCGGTTCCGACGGATATCATCGCGCGGCCAGTGGCCGCCGCACGCAAGGCAATGCCCATTGGTTCCAGTACGGGTTCGGCGCGCCGAGTCCGTAATTTCTCGTACCCGGGTCGCGCTTTCGGCAAACTGCCGCCTGGCGATCGCGCAAAACCGGCCGACTGCATGCGGGAAGATGCGGCGGCCGTGGCCCAACATCGGAACTCCACGCCGAACCACCCATGAGCGACTGGTATTTTTATCTCCTGCGCTGCGCCGACGGGAGTCTGTACAGCGGCATCACCACCGACATCGAACGCCGCGTGCGCGAACACAACCAGGGCACGGCGGGCGCCCGCTACACGCGCGGCCGCCGACCGGTCAGTCTGGCCTATAGTGAGCGCCTGCCGGATCGTGCCCAGGCGTTGCGCCGCGAATACGCGGTAAAGCGGCTCGACCGCGCGGCCAAACTGCAACTGCTGGCGAACGCCACGCCCCAACCGGATGACCTTCATTTGCCGGACGACAACGCCATGAACTTCGCCACTCTCGGTCTGATCGAACCCCTGCTGCGCGCACTTGCCGAGCTGGAGCACCACACACCGACGCCGATTCAGCGCCAGGCGATGCCTCCGGTGCTGGCCGGACGCGACCTGATCGCCGCCGCGCAGACCGGCTCCGGCAAAACCGGCAGTTTCGCGCTGCCGCTGCTGCAGAAACTCGATGCCGGCACGGCGGTCAGCCCGAATTGCGTGCGCGCCCTGGTGCTCACCCCGACCCGCGAGCTGGCGCAGCAAGTGGCGGACAACCTGAAGGCCTACGGTCGCCATCTCTCGCTGCGCATCCTGGTCGCCTACGGCGGCACCAGCCTGAACCCGCAGATGATGGCGTTGCGGCGCGGCGCCGACATTCTGGTCGCCACCCCGGGCCGCCTGCTCGATCTCCACGGGAAGAACGCGCTCCGGCTCCACGCCCTGCAAATGCTGGTGCTCGACGAGGCCGATCGTATGCTCGACCTGGGCTTCAATCGGGAGCTACGGGAGATCCTGACCCTGCTGCCCCGCCGGCGCCAGACGCTGCTGTACTCCGCGACCTTCTCCGACGCCATCCGCGAACTGGCCGCGGGGCTGCTGGACAAGCCCCTGCAGATCGACGCCAGCCCGCGCAACACCACCGTCGGCACCGTCAAACAGTGGCTGATCCCGGTGGACAAGCAGCGCAAACTGGAGCTGTTCTGCCACCTGTTGCGCAAGCGCCACTGGCCCCGGGTGCTGGTGTTCGCCAAGACCCGCAAGCGGGTGGACGAGCTGGTGACCAGCCTCAAATTCCAGAACATCGGCACCGATGCCATCCACGGCGACATCACCCAGGCCGCCCGCCTCGCCGCGCTAAGGCGCTTCCAGGCCGGCACCGTGCGGGTGTTGGTGGCGACCGACGTGGCCGCGCGGGGGCTCGACATCAGCGGCCTGCCGCTGGTGGTGAACCTCGACCTGCCCGTCGCTCCGGAAGGCTATGTGCACCGGGTCGGGCGCACGGCGCGCGCCGGCGCGGCGGGCGAGGCTATCTCGCTGGTGTGCGCGGACGAGGCGGTGCAGTTGAACGCCATCGAAACCCTGATCGGCAAGCCGTTGCAGCGCCGGGAAATCCAGGGATTCGAGCCCAGGCACGCGGTGCCCGTCACCGGCCCCAACCAGCGTCCGCCCAGTCTGAAGGCCATCAAAAAAGCCGCGCCTAAAACCGGCGCCAGGAAGAAGCGCGTCCGGCCCGCCAAGGGCGCGCCGACCGGCAAGCAAAAGTCCGGGGGCAAACCGGCGCCCGCCAGGACGGCCGCTGCCCGCAAGCCGCGCAAAGCGCCGGTCCGATGATCGCAGCCGCATCGGGTTATCCGGCGGCGTGCGGGCGTGTATCATTCCGCGCGACTCTACCTCCACCCACAGGCTGGTATACCGGCGCCCCGTGGCGATGCGAGGAGAGGTAGCCATAAGACGATTACCCGACTCCACTGTCCGACCCGCCGAGGATGCTATGACCATCAAAGTTAAAGCCGTGGTGCTCACCGCGAAAAACGAATACTCCGTACAGGAAATCGAGCTGGACCCACCGAAGGCCAATGAAGTGCGCATCCGCATGGCCGCAACCGGCCTGTGCATGTCGGACCTGTCGGTGATCAACGGCAAACTGCCGATGCCAATGCCCATCGTGCTGGGCCACGAAGGCGCCGGCGTGGTCGAGGAAATCGGCGCCAACGTCACCAACGTGAAGGTCGGCGACCACGTCATCACCTCGTTCATCCCCATGTGCGGAACCTGTCATTTCTGCCAGCACCAGGAACCCTGGTTGTGCACGGCGACGGACCTGTTCAGCGGCATGCAGCCCGATGGCACCAGCCGCGTGAAACTCGATGGCAAGCCCATCGGCGCGTTCGCCGCGCTGGGCAACATGGCCGAGCAGGTCGTCTGCCCCGCCATGTGCGTGGTGCCGATCAAGAAGAAATACAGCCTCAGCGCGGCCGCCCTGGTGGGCTGCGGCGTGATGACCGGCGCGGGCGCCGCGCTCAACACCGCCAAGGTCCAGCCGGGCAGCAGCGTCGCCGTGTTCGGTTGCGGCGGCGTCGGTCTCTCCGCGTTGCAGGGCGCGAAGATCGCGGGTGCAAATCCGCTGATCGCAGTCGATCTCAACGATGCCAAGCTGGAAGCCGCGCGCGAATTCGGCGCCACCCACACGGTCAACGCCGGCAAGGATCCGGTGGCCCAGATCATGGAGATCACCGGCGGCGTCGGCGTCGACTATGCGTTTGAAGTGATCGGCATTCCGTCGGTTGTCGCCCAGGCCTATGCGGCGACCCGGCGCGGCGGCACCTGCTGCCTGGTGGGCGCTCCCGGCGCGACCGAAGAGTACAAGTTCAGCGGCCTCGAAATGGCGCTGTCCGCCAAGAAGGTCTGCGGCTGCATCTACGGCAGCACCAATGCCAAGGTGGATTTCGAGACCCTGCTCGGCTTTTACGAGGCCGGACAGCTCGATCTCGACCGCATGCAATCGCGCACCTACACGATCGAGGAAGTGCACCAGGGCTTCGACGACATGGTCGCCGGCCGCAATATCCGTGGGGTAATCCTGCACGGTAAATGATGGTTGCCGACGCTGTCGAACGGCACAGCACAAAAAAGAAGGCCACCCTCGGGTGGCCTTTTCATTTGCGGCGTTCTGCTGCCGCGTATGGAGTGGTCTGCGGTGATGCCAAAACAGCGCCTACGTGAATTGGCATATGTAAGTGACGGGATTCAAATTGCAATGTTTTTCTGGCGAACCTGGAAGGTCAAAAAGTTTCGGTTTGCGTCGGAAGTCGAATAGTCTATAAATATGAAACCCATCTTCATATTCCTTGGAAAATCTTAGCTCTCCCCTGCTGATGAAAAATGGAGTCTCCTTTCCAAAAGCTGTTGTCTTTACTTCTATGAAGCGTTCACGGCCAGTAACGTCGAACGACAGGATGTCGTACCCTGCCCCATCGCCCCTCGTTTTGGAAACGTGCTCGACACGATCTGCTAAGTCCTTTTTTCCGAGAGAGTAGAGTCGATAATGCTCATAATTGAGAGCAAATTCTTCTCCAGCCAACCCCAGTAGGGCATTGCGAGCTTCTCTGGCCAGATAGTCTCGTTTCTGAGGAACTGCTCCATATGCTCCGGTAGCTTCAGGTTCAGACACCACATGATTGAACTTGGGCGAATCAACTAGTAAGTTGGAATAATCGGACAACAACGGTAATACCGCCGGCGCTGAGCAAGCAGCATCAACCGCCTGCTCAAAAACAGAATCAGCCTTTAATTTTTCCTCAACCACATCCTTCAGCAACCCTTGATAGTTACCGAGCGGCTTGTAGCCAGATATGTAAGGAACGCCATACCCAATAAGTATGGCGCTGATGTTTTGGTGCTTTCTCTCAACCGCCGAGGCCGTTCGGCCATAAAGTTTTTGCAGCAGCAGCTTGCGATGCGCCGACTTGTTATATGACTGGCCCGCCAACTCCAACATCAGCATGTGGAAATAATCAGCGACGGTAGCCTCAACCTCTTGCCTATTCCACATCTATTAGGGCCTGTTAACAATAGGGGTTAGACTATCTCTCCAACTTATTGAGGGAGTTGGGGAGATGTCGCGACGAGTGCTGCGGAACAGCCAATGGGACCGGATCAAGGATCTGTTGCCCGGCAAGGTGG
>JBFWOQ010000006.1:0-104702 GCA_050250395.1 Porticoccaceae bacterium | reverse complement strand
CACCTTGCCGGGCAACAGATCCTTGATCCGGTCCCATTGGCTGTTCCGCAGCACTCGTCGCGACATCTCCCCAACTCCCTCAATAAGTTGGAGAGATAGTCTAACCCCTATTGTTAACAGGCCCTAGTCCTTGTGCGCCACGGCAATCCGAAACCGTCGCACCATCAATGTCGTTGCTTCAGCGTCCCCGGTGATCCGGTCCTTGCCCGGGGGTTTTCGGGTGGGCGTAGGAGTGGTGATAGGTGGCCTTGGGAAAGGGTGCTTCGACCCGAATGGCGGCGACGCCGCGTCGATAGGCGGCCATCAGCCGGTCCTCGGCGGCATAGTCGAACGGATCGGGATGATTGGCGGCATCGTTGCCGGCGAGCGGGTTGGCCAGATACCAGGCGGCGGTTTCGTGCAGGGCGTCCCGCGCGGATATCCGGTCTCGGTAGCCGAGTTCGACACGGGCCTTCGCGTTGTCGAGCAGACAGTGATTGCTGCCGCCGAGCATCCGCGTCAGGGGTTCGGCGGGCGTCGCGAGTTCTTCGGGCAGCGAGAAAATCTCCAGTGGCCGGCCGGCGCCGCGCGAGATCAGTTCAACCCACTGCCGTTGCGTGAACTGCTCCTCATCGGTGCAGTTATAGGCCTGGTTGCGGCTGGGTTCGGGATGGTCGATGGCGAGGAGCAGATATTCAGCCGCGTTGCGGGCCGCGCAGCGGCTGGTGAGGATCAGGCCGCCATTGGGCAGGATCATCGCGGGCCGGCCATCGCGCACCCGGCGCACCACCGACCATTCCAGCGGAGTGGGTTGGCGTGGCCCGTAGATCGCCGGGTAGCGGAAGTAGGCGGCGTTGAAGGCCCCGGCTTCGCCCAGATCCAGCACATGGCGCTCGGTGCGATAGATCATGTGGGCGAAGCGGCTGCCGTCGGTGTCGCCCGGATAATCCGAAAGCGGCGCCGTCGTCTCTCGCACCGGCACCGGCAATCCCCAGGGCGCCTGGCCGTTGGGGTCCATCAGGCCGGCGTAGACCGGAATGCCGCCGACCCCGATGAAGCGCTCGCACCCTTTGGCAAAGTAGTCCGCCAGATGCCGGATGCGGCCGTACATGGCCACCACCAGATCAAACGTGCGGCCATCGAGCGCCGCTGCGATGGTCTCCGGAAAGTGCGGATCGCCGTGGATGTGTTCCACCTCCGGCAATCCTGGTGGTTCGTGGGTGCCGCGGTGGAAGATGGCGGTGTCGTAGCCGCGATCCAGCAGCCCCTGAATGACATGCGGGCCGGTGGGTCCGGTGCCGCCGACGATCAATGCCCGTTTCATCGCAGCGCCTCTCCTGCCCGGCAATTCAGGTGTCGAAACGCCAGCCCGCACCGTCGCTGCGGATATGACCGGCGGTGGGGGTGGCGAAGTGGGTGCCGAGCACCAGCGAGGGCCGATTGCCGAAGCGCTGCATGAAGGCGCGCCGGGTCTGTTCCGCCAGCTCGCTGGAGGTATCGGCCATATCGATCCACTCGGGATGCGCCATCTGGCAGGGATGGTGGAACATGTCGCCGGTAATCACCGCTTCGGCGCCCTTGGACTGGATCAGTACGCTGACATGCCCGGGCGTGTGGCCGGGGGTGGGGATCAGGCTGATTTCGTCGCAGACGCGATGGTGCGTGTCGACCAGATCGACCAGCCCGGCGTTGATGACCGGCTTCAGCGCGTGCTCGATGGTGTTGGCGCCGTAGGGGTCCTCGTGATCCTTCCAGAATTCCCACTCGGCTTTATTGAACAGATAGCGGGCGTTGGCAAAGGTGGGAACCCACTGGCCGTCCACGGGACGGGTGTTCCAGCCTACGTGGTCGAAGTGCAGGTGGGTGCACATCACCCGGTCGATCGATTCGGGCGCGAACCCCAGTTTGGTCATGTTCTCCAGAAACGGCGTATTCATATTGTTCCACTCGGGGAACAACGGCAGGTTCTTGCCGTTCCCGGCACAGGTATCCACGATCATCTTGAGGCCGCCGGCGCGAATCAGAAACGCGTGGATGCTGAGAAACATGTTCCCGTCGGCGCCGAGAAAATTGGGCCGCATCCAACTCGCGTAGGGTGCCAGTTCGTCCGCGGTGCGACCCGGGAACAATGAATCAAGAGGCGCGGTGAGCACCACTTCGACCAGCCGGGTGATGGAAACGTCGCCGATTTGCCAGGATAGTTGTTCATAGAGTCGATCGCTCATGTTTACCCCCGAGGTGCGTTGTTATTGATGGATGCGGGCAATCTAGACCGGATGTTTGGCGAGCACAATCGCCACTGGAATCGCCACTGGAATCGCCAAAGCAAGCCGGCTAAACCGGATTTCGTTCGATCAGTTGCCGGGCGATGATGATGCGCTGCATTTCGTTGGTGCCCTCGCCGATGATCATCAGGGGCGCATCGCGGTAGAGCCGCTCGGCATCGAATTCGCAGGAATAGCCGTAGGCGCCGTGGATGCGCATGTTTTCGTCGGCATTTTTGGCGGCGGCCTCGGTGGCGAAATATTTGGCCATGCCGGCTTCCATGTCGCAGCGTTCGCCGCGGTCGAAGGCCTGTGCGGCCTGCTCCACCAGGAGTCGCGCGGCTTCAACCCGGGTGGCCATCTCGCCGAGCTTGAGTTGGATCGCCTGGTGCTCGCAGATCGGTTTGCCGAAGGTCTTGCGCTGTTGGGAATAGGCGACCGACTGCTTGAGCGCGGCCGTGGCGACGCCGACGCCGCGTGCCGCGACGTTGATACGGCCGAGTTCGAGCCCGCCCACGGCGTTGTAAAAGCCACGACCCTCCACGCCGCCGATCAGACAATCCCGGTGAATCCGGTAGTCGTCGAACAGAATTTCCGCGGTGTCGATGCCGCGATAGCCGAGTTTCTTCAGCTTGCGGGTGACGTTGAAGCCCGGGCCTTTTTCGGCGATGAACATGCTCATGCCTTTGCGCGGCGGACTGGCGGCGGGATCGGTTTTTACCAGCAGTCCGATACAGCCACCCTCGATGGAATTGGTGATCCAGGTCTTGGTCCCGTTCACCACATAGTGATCGCCGTCGCGTTTCGCGGCGCAGCGGATGCCTTGCAGATCGGTGCCGGCATCGGGTTCGGTGAGGCCGATGCCACCGCGCAATTCGCCGCTGGCAAAGCGCGGCAGGTACTTCTGCTTCTGTGCCTCGGTGCCGTAGCTCTGTACGCAGCGGGCCATGATGAGGTGAGAATTGAAGATCCCGGACAGCGACATCCAGACTTCCGATACCAGTGCCACGATCTTGGCGTAGGTCGAAGCGCCCAGCCCGAGTCCGCCGTACTCCGGCGCGATGGTGGCACCGAACAGGCCCAGTTCCTTCATCTGCGCCACCATGGCATGCGGGTATTCATCGGCTTGTTCGAGGTCGTGGGCGTAGGGAGCGACATCGCGCTCCAGCCAGCGACGCACGCTGTCGAGAATGAGGGTTTCTTCTTCGCTGGCCATGGTGGATCTCGTCGGGATGAAGGGCTAGGTTGCGACAGCGCGGCGGATCAATAGTTGGCCTTGTCGTCCACGGCGTGGCCGGTCTTGGGAATCAGCATGGTGCGGATGAAATCGCAGATGACCACGCCATGCTGATTCTTGCCGAGGGTCTTTACGGTCACCAGACCGGCATGGGGGCGGCTTTTGGATTCGCGGATTTCGAGCACCTCGGACTCCGCATACAGGGTATCGCCGATGAATACCGGCGCCGGCAGGCGGATTTCTTTCCAGCCGAGATTGGCGATGGTTTTCTGGCTGACATCCGAGACGCTCATGCCGGCGATCACGGCTACCGTCATGGTGCTGTTGACGAGGATCTGGCCGAATTCGCTGTGCTTGGCGTATTCGCGATCGAAATGCAGAGGGTGTTGGTTCATCGTGAGCAGCGTGAACCAGGTATTGTCGGTCTCGGTAATGGTGCGGCCGGGTCGGTGTTCGTAGACATCCCCGACCTTGAAGTCTTCCAGATAGCGGCCGTAGGACTCGCGGTAACGCCCGGGGGCGATTTCGATGGACTTGGGCATGGGGGCTCCTGGGCACGGCGAAAAGGAGGCCACCATAAGTGAGCCTTCCGGAAACTGTCAATTTTGCGCGGCCTCCGCCGCGTCCGCCGGTCTTGTCACGGGGGGTGTGTGCTGATAGATTGGCGACCCGTTTCAGGCACGTAGCTCAGTTGGTTAGAGCACCACCTTGACATGGTGGGGGTCGGTGGTTCGAGTCCACTCGTGCCTACCAGCAAACATTCTGGTAGCAAACACCCGGCGGCGGGCCTTCGCCACCGGTTTCCTGGTGCAGCAGCACCCGCATGTGGCCTTTGGTAGGGGCCACCACTGACGGTCGAGACAGTCATGCCGCGTATTACCCTTCCGGATGCCAGTCACCGCGATTTCGAGCATCCCGTCACCGTTGCCGAAGTGGCGGCCGCGATTGGCGCCGGTCTCGCCAAGGCCGCCCTCGCGGGCCGGGTCGATGGCACCTTGGTGGATACCAGCTTTTTGATCGAGCGCGACGCGACGCTGGCCATTGTCACCGGGCGTGACGCCGATGGTCTTGAAGTGATCCGCCATTCCTGCGCGCACCTGTTGGCGCAAGCCGTGAAAGCACTGTTTCCCGAGGCTCAGGTCACCATCGGCCCGGTCATCGAGGATGGGTTTTACTACGATTTCGCCTATCACCGGCCGTTCACGCCGGAAGACCTCGACGCCATCAGTGCGAGGATGCTGGAGCTGGCGCAGGCGGACCTGAGCGTAACCAGGACCGAGATGCCCCGCGATGCGGCGGTGGACTATTTCCGTGGCATCGGCGAGGAGTACAAGGCCGAGATCATCGCCGCCATTCCGGAAGACCAGACCATTTCCTTGTACAGCCAGGGCGACTTCACCGATCTCTGCCGTGGCCCTCATGTGCCGAGTACCGGAAAAATCCCGGCATTCAAGCTGACCAAGGTCGCTGGCGCCTATTGGCGCGGGGATTCGGCCAATGCCATGTTGCAGCGCATTTACGGCACTGCCTGGCCGAGCAAGAAGGATCTCGACGCCTATTTGTCGCGTATCGAGGAAGCGGAGAAGCGCGATCACCGCAAGCTCGGCCGCCGCCTGGACCTGTTTCATGTTCAGGAAGAGGCGCCGGGCATGGTGTTCTGGCATCCGCGCGGCTGGAGGCTCTATACCCAGATCGAAGGGTACATGCGCCAGATGCAGCGCGCGGCGGGCTATCAGGAGATCCGCACCCCGCAGCTGGTGGATTTTTCGCTGTGGCAGCGCTCCGGGCATGCCGACAAGTTCGGCGCCGACATGTTTGCGCTGCAGATCGACGAGCGCGCGTTTGCCATCAAACCGATGAATTGCCCCTGCCACGTCCAGGTGTACAACCAGGGGCTTAGAAGTTACCGCGATCTGCCGCTGCGGCTCGCCGAATTCGGCTCCTGCCATCGCAACGAGCCGTCCGGTTCCCTGCACGGCATCATGCGGGTGCGGGGCTTCACGCAAGACGATGCCCATATTTTTTGCACCGAAGCCCAGATACAGGATGAGGTGGCGCGCTTCATCGACTTTCTTCATCGCATCTACGCCGACTTCGGCTTCACCGAGGTGATCTACCGACTCTCCACGCGACCGCCGCAACGGGTCGGATCCGATGAGGTCTGGGATCGCGCCGAACAGGCGCTTGCCGACGCCCTCAACCATCAGGGGCTGGATTGGGAGTTGCTGCCGGGGGAGGGCGCATTCTACGGGCCCAAGATCGAATTTTCGCTGAAGGACTGCATCGGCCGGGTGTGGCAGTTGGGCACGATTCAGGTGGATTTCTCGATGCCCGAGCGACTCGGCGCCCAGTATGTGGCGCAGGATGACAGTCGCCAGGTTCCGGTGATGCTCCATCGCGCCGTGCTGGGTTCCTTCGAGCGCTTTATCGGGATTCTGATCGAGCATTACGAAGGTGCATTCCCGCCCTGGCTGGCCCCCGAACAGGCGGTGGTGCTGAATATCACCGACAGCCAGTCCGGGTATGTGCGGGAAGTCACCGAAGCCTTGCAAAACAAAGGGTTCCGGGTCACGAATGACTTGAGAAATGAGAAGATCGGCTTTAAGATTCGCGAGCACACCCTGCTCAAGACACCCTATCTGCTGATCGTCGGCGATCGGGAGGCGCAAGCCCGCGCGGTCGCGGTTCGTACCCGTGAAGGCGCGGATCTGGGCACCATGACGCTGGAGCGGTTCGTCGAGCTTCTCGACGGGCACGTCAGCCGACGCAGCAGGGTCATGAACGACAACTAGAGCGGAGTAGTGGGCTATCAAAAAAAGTTACGGCAAGGGCCATGGCAAGCGTGCCCGACTGAATGACGAGATTGACGACGTCAAGGAAGTACGCCTGATCGGCGCCGAGAGTGAGCAGATCGGCATCGTGTCAATCGAGGAGGCGCGCAAACTCGCGGCCGAAGCTACCCTGGATCTGGTCGAGATCGCGCCGGAAGGTGAACCGCCGGTCTGCAAGCTGATGGACTACGGCAAGCATGTTTTCGAAGCCAAGAAGCAGCAGGCAGTACAGCGCAAGAAGCAAAAGCAGATTCAGATCAAGGAAATGAAATTCCGTCCCGGAACCGACGAGGCGGACTACCAGATCAAGCTGCGCAATGTGCGGCGGTTTCTTGAGAACGGTGACAAGGCCAAGGTGACCTTGCGTTACCGGGGCCGGGAAATGGCGCACCAGGAGCTCGGCATGGAAATGCTCAAACGGATTGAGCAGGATCTGGAAGATATGGGAGCGGTTGAGCAGTTCCCGAAAATGGAAGGCCGGCAGTTGACCATGGTGATTGCACCAAAAAGCCGGAAAAAGTCCTGAAAGATGCCTTCCGCGTTCAGCCTTTTGGCAGGCTGACCGGCGGCTTTACCACCTGATGACGACTACCTGGAGGTAGCAAAATGCCAAAGATGAAAGTACACAGCGGAGCCGCCAAGCGGTTCAAGAAAACCGCCGCCGGCTACAAGCACAAGCGGGCTTTCAAGAGCCATATCCTCACCAAGATGACGACCAAGCGCAAACGCCAGTTGCGTGGCACCCGAGTGCTCAATGGCTCGGACACCCCGTTGGTCGACCGCATGCTGCGGTGCTGATTGTCATCGATTAACCGGAGGATACTGTCATGGCGAGAGTCAAACGGGGCGTAACCGCCCATCGACGGCACAAGAAAATTCTCAAGCTGGCCAAGGGATACTACGGCGCGCGTAGCCGGCTCTATCGGGTAGCCAAGCAGGCGGTCATCAAGGCGGGCCAGTACGCCTATCGCGACCGTCGTGTCAAGAAGCGTACTTTCCGCGCACTCTGGATCACGCGGATCAATGCCCAGGCGCGTGCCGAGGGTATCAGCTACAGCCGGCTGGTCGCGGGCCTCAAGCGCGCCAATATCGAGCTGGATCGCCGGGTACTGGCCGATCTTGCCGTACACGACAAGGCGGCGTTTGCCGCGGTGGCAGCCCGGGCCAAGGCCGCGTTGGTCTGAGGCGGCGCGCCTGCGGCGCGGCGATCGGTGGGGTGGTGGGGAAAGGGCGTGCTCTTTCCCCGTTTTTTTTGACCCGGGGGCGTGGCTGCCGCGAGGCATTCGAACACCGCTCCCGGTGGCAACGCAGCGAGCCGAGTCATGGATAATCTCGATACTGTAGTGGCCCAAGCGATGGCCGCTGTGGACAGCGCCGAAACGCTGGCGGCGCTCGAAGCGGTGCGGGTCGCTTACCTGGGCAAGAAGGGTGTGTTGACTGCCTTGTTGCAAGGACTCGGCGCCTTGGCGCCCGAGCAGCGGCCGGCCGTGGGCGCGGGCATCAACAAGGCCAAGGTAACGGTGCAGGAAGGCATCGAGGCGCGCCGGCACAGTCTCGCCGCGGCGGACATCGAGCGGCGTCTCGCGGCCGAAGCCATCGATGTCACCCTGCCGGGCCGCAATGCGGAAGTCGGCGGCCTGCATCCCATTACCCGGACGCTGAACCGGATCCAGGATTTTTTCGTCCGCGTCGGTTATCAGGTCGAGGAAGGTCCGGAAATCGAAGACGATTACCACAACTTCGAAGCACTGAATATTCCCGCGCATCATCCCGCGCGCGCGATGCACGATACGTTCTACATCGACGCTACTCACGTTCTGCGCACCCATACTTCGCCGGTGCAGATTCGCACCATGGAGCGTCGGGCGCCGCCGATCCGCATCGTATGTCCGGGGCGGGTTTATCGCTGTGACTCGGATCTGACCCACACGCCGATGTTTCATCAGATCGAAGGCTTGGTGATCGATCGCGACATCAGTTTTGCGGACCTGAGAGGGACGGTCGATCAGTTCCTGAAAGCCTTCTTCGAAGCGGATTTGCCGGTGCGCTTCCGACCGTCCTATTTTCCATTTACCGAGCCATCGGCGGAGGTGGACATTCAATGCACGCAGTGCCGGGGCGCGGGCTGCCGGGTCTGCAAGCACAGTGGCTGGCTCGAAGTCATGGGTTGCGGGATGGTGCACCCCAATGTGCTCGCCAACTGCGGTATCGATTCGGAAGAGTTCACCGGCTTTGCGTTTGGCATGGGTGTGGAGCGCTTGGCCATGCTGCGGCATGGTGTCGGCGATCTGCGGTTGTTTTTCGAGAACGACCTGCGTTTTCTGCAACAGTTTTGAGCCGGGGAGTTTGAGGACGCGATGAAATTCAGCAAAGCCTGGCTGTTGCAGCATGTGGACATCGAGATCGCCACCTCCGATCTGGTGGCGAGTCTCACCATGGCGGGGCTCGAGGTGGACGGCGTGGAGCCGGCCGCGCCGCCGTTTACCCAGGTCGTGGTCGGCGAGATCCTTGCCGTGGAACCGCATCCCGATGCCGATCAGCTGCGGATCTGCCGCGTCGCCACCGGTGGCGACGCGCCTGTGCAGGTGGTCTGTGGCGCGCCCAATGCCCGCCTGGGTTTGAAGGCCCCATTCGCCGCGATCGGGGCGCGTCTGCCCGGTGAGCTGACCATCGCCGCCGCCACACTGCGCGGCGTTGAATCCCAGGGCATGCTCTGCTCGGCGGCCGAACTGGGACTCTCCGGCGACCAGGCCGGGTTGTTCGAGTTGCCGGCTGACCTGCGCCCTGGCACCGATCTGCGCGCCGCTCTGGCGCTCGACGACGAAGTGATCGAGGTTGACCTGACACCGAATCGCGGCGACTGCCTCGGCATTCGCGGGCTTGCCCGGGAAGTCGCGGCGGTACTGGGTGCTCCGCTGCGGGAGTTCCCGGTCGCGCCGGTGCCAGCGACCATCGCGGACGCGTTGCCGATCCGCCTGAGCGCCGGCGATGCCTGTCCCCGCTACGCAGGCCGGATCGTGCGTGGCATGGATCCGGAGGCGAAAACTCCCTTGTGGATGCTCGAGCACCTGCGTCGCAGCGGCATCCGCGGTATTCATCCGGTGGTCGATGTCACCAATTATGTGATGCTGGAGTTGGGGCAGCCGATGCATGGCTTCGACCTCGACCGCATCCACACCGGCATCGAAGTGCGTCATGCCAGCCCCGGTGAGACGCTGACATTGCTCGACGGCAACGCCATCGAGCTCGACACAGGATGCCTGGTCATTGCCGATGCCCAGCGAACGCTGGCGCTGGCGGGCATCATGGGTGGGCGCGATAGCGGAGTCGATGCGCGGACCCGGGATGTGTTTCTTGAAAGCGCCCACTTCGAGCCGCTCGCCCTGGCCGGGAAAGCCCGGCAGTTCGGGCTGCACACGGATTCCTCCCATCGTTTCGAGCGTGGCGTCGATCCCGAGCTGCCGTTGCGGGCACTGGAGCGCGCGACCGCGCTGCTGCTCGAAATTGCCGGCGGCAAACCCGGTCCTGCGCTGGTTGCGGAGACGAACGGCGCTCGATCGGCACCCCGGATCATTCAGCTGCGCCGCAAGCGCCTTGCCCAGCAATTGCGGCTCGATTTCGAGCCGACGCGGGTCAAGACGATACTTGCGAGCCTGGGCCTCGAACCGGTCGAGGAAACCCCGGATCACTGGCGGTTCCGTGCCCCGAGTTGGCGCTTTGATCTGGGCATCGAGGCCGATCTCATCGAGGAGATCGCCCGTATCCATGGCTATAACGATCTGCCCAGCGCAACCCCACTGCTGGCACCCGAGATCGGCCCGTCGCGGCAGGGCGATCTGGAGGGCAGCCGCGCCGTGTTGGTGCAGCGCGGCTATCGCGAAGTCATTTGCTACAGCTTTGTCCCCCCCGAAATCGCCGCGCTGGTGACGGGCGGCGCCGCCACGATCCAGGTAGTCAATCCCATCAGCGCCGCGATGTCCGTGATGCGGCCCAGCCTGTGGCCCGGATTGCTGCTGGCGTTGCGCCACAACCTGAATCGCCAGCAGGAGCGGGTGCGCTTGTTCGAATCCGGATTGCGCTTTGGCGGTCCCGATGGAGAGCAGCGCTTGATGCTCGCCGGACTGATCACCGGCAGTCGTGAGCCGGAAGGCTGGGCCAACGCGCGCGACAAGGTGGATTTTTTTGCGATCAAGGGCGACGTGGAGGCACTTTTCGCAGCACTGGGTATCGGTGATCGGATCAGTGGGGAGCGGGGCCAACACCCGGCACTGCATCCGGGCCAGTGCCTGCGGTTCTGTGACAGTGCCGGTGAGACTCTCGGGCATCTGGGGATGTTGAGTCCGGTGGTTGCGGGAGAGCTCGACCTGGACCGGCAGGTATTTCTGTTCGAGCTGTCGTTCGACAGGCTGCCGCGCGCGGGAGCCGCTGTGTTCCGGCCGCTCAGCCGTTTTCCGGGGGTACGCCGCGACATCGCGGTAGTGGTACCGCGGGAAGTGACCGCGGCCGCTGTGCTGGATGCTGTAAAAAGGGCTGCCGGCGCGGCCTTGACCGAAGCGAGAATCTTTGACGTCTATCAGGGCGAACACATTGAAAATAATAAGAAAAGTATCGCCGTAAGCTTGACCTTTCAGGACAGTTCGCGCACTCTGGAAGACGTTGACGTACAGGCAGCAGAGGCCGCTGTGCTGGAAGCGCTTGCTGCCCGGTTTGGGGCCAGGCTAAGGGGAGAATGAATGTCAGCGCTCACTAAAGCCGATATCGCAGAGCTGCTTTACGTTGAGTTGGGGCTCAACAAGCGCGAAGCCAAGGAAATTGTCGAATATTTCTTTGAGGAAATTCGCACGGCCCTGGAAGCGAATGAGCCAGTAAAGCTCTCGAGTTTTGGCAATTTCGAGTTGCGCGACAAAAGTCCCCGCCCGGGCCGTAATCCCAAAACCGGTGAGGAAATTCCCATAACCGCACGTCGGGTGGTGACTTTCAAGCCCGGCCAGAAGCTGAAAGCCAGAGTAGAACGCCATGTTGGAACCCAGTAACAACAGCCAGTTGCCGGTCATTCCCGGCAAGCGCTATTTCACGATCGGTGAGGTCAGTGAGCTCTGCGACGTGAAACCCCATGTCCTGCGTTATTGGGAACAGGAGTTTCCGATGCTCAATCCCGTCAAGCGGCGGGGTAATCGCCGTTACTACCAGCGCCAGGATGTGATCATGATCCGGCAGATCCGGTCGCTGCTCTACGAGCAGGGCTTCACCATCGGCGGTGCGCGCCAGCGCCTGGGGGGTGAACACATGAAGCAGGAGGCCACTCAGATACGCCAGTTGATCGAACAGACGGTGAGCGAGCTGGAAGATCTGCTGGCGGTATTGAAGCCCTGATTTTCCTGCTTTGCAGGTGGCCCCACAGGGTGGCATCCAGTATGATGTGCGCCTTTCCGGGCAGCCGGAAAATTTCGGAGCGTAGCGCAGTATGGTAGCGCACCACACTGGGGGTGTGGTGGTCGTGGGTTCAAATCCCGCCGCTCCGACCAATTCCCCAGCCGCCCCACCTTGCGGGCGGTCACTCCCGGCGGGCCAGGCTTGCCGGGCCTCAAAATCCTCCCCAAACCAGAACAAGCGTCACAGCGGCGTCGGCAGATAATCCCTGATCTGATCCGGTGTTCGCCCCACCACGTCTTTGGCGATTTCGTCGGCTACCAGCTTCCGGCAGCGATCCGACAACTCGGTACGCAGCAGACCCAGCATGTCTCGCTCCGCGACGATGTAGAGTTTTTCCAGGTGATGGGTTGCGATCATGTCGTCCACGGCGGCGGCGATATCGCGGGCAAAATTGGCCGCTGCCTTGTCTCTGGGTGTAGTGCGGTGATCCTCGGCGTGGTGCTGGCCACCGGGCCCGCCGCCCCTGTACTTCCCGGGTTCGTCGGTAGCCAGATCCCGATCGCTCAGGCGGGCGTCCGGGTTGACCAGGTCGGAGAGCTCACCCACGATCGACATATTGTTCGCCTTGAACAGGCGGGCTTGGCTGTGATTGCAGACCACGACACCAATCACGCTGGACATAGCAAGAATACCTCATCGAATGTGCTGTCCACCCTACCGACATGGAAGGGATCCATGCTGACGTGGATCAAAGGTGCTGTAGTTTGGGGAGTCGTAGTTTGGGGAGTCGTTGATCCGGGATTGCAGATTCAGGACGGCTGCTTGGGACTATTGAAAAACCGTGGTGACGGCCATCCGCGGCCTTGCCCGGAGCGGCGGTTTTACCGGAAATTTCCCGCATTGCGCGAGGAGTGCCTGGCCGCGAGGGGGTAGGAAAAACTGCGGGCATCGCGACGGGGTGACCGTCGCGATGCCACGCGGCGTCAGTGGCCGTTGGCCCGAATGGCGCGACCCAGGGTCTTGGTGCCAAGGGCTGGCGTAAAGCGGGAGCCTTCCTCCCAGACGCGCTGACCGTTGATGTACACCTGATCCACCACGCCGTCGCTGCGGTTCACCAATACATCGTTCTCGAATATCTCGTGATAGATCCGGGTCCGGCTGGCGTTCATGTCATGCCGCTTCAGTTGTTCTGGATCGATCAGCACGATATCGGCTTGGGCGCCGGGATCGATGCGTCCGACGTCGAGACCGAAGAACTCCGCCGGCTCCCGGGTCAGGCGATGAACCGCGTGCGCGACCCGCTCAAGGCCGCGTTTCTGGGCGATGCGCAGGGTGCCCAGATTGCCATCGTAGAACGACAGGTTGGTCAGATGCGCGCCGGAATCGTTGAAGCCGGGGAGCGCGTTCTGGTCGAACAGGATTTGTTCGACGATGTCCTCGTTGGTGTTGGCGACATCGAACCACCAGCGGAAATCGGTATCGTAGAGGCGCATGCATTGCAGCCAGAATTCGCGGGAATCCGTAGCGGTGTCCGGGAAGCGGTCGAACTCCGCCGCTTCGGCGGCGTCCTTGGCGCCTTTCTTGCCGCCACTGGCCTTGTACTGCTGGAGTCGGTTCAGCACGTCCGCCAGGCTGTCGCCGTTCCAGGAAGGTACCGCGCACTGGTCGAAGTACATCTTGGCGTAGTTCATCTGGAAGGTGGCGCGTTCATCGGACTTGCCGCCGATCTGGGTGATGTTGGCCGTTGCATTGGTCATCTTGGCCCAGTCGCCCTTGAACTCCTCAAGCCAGACCGGGTCGTTGAGCAGCGCCAGACGCCCGGCGCGATCTTCCTGTTCGCAGGCAATGATCTTGCGGGTGGAGGGCAGTTCCTCGAATACCGGGGAAATCATGCCGTCGGACCACATGCGAAACGCGCCGCCCAAGGCCTGGAAGTGGATTTTACCCTTGAACAAGCGCGAGTTGATGACGTTGCCGAGCTTCAGCATTTTCTGCCAGACGCCCGGTACGGAAACGAAGTCCACGGCCGTCAGCGCCGAGATTTTGAGCGGACCGCGTCGGAAGCGGCCGGCCGACCAGAAGTAGCGTTTCAGCGTGCGCAGCATGCGCTGGCCGTCCGGATTGGTCTGCCACACGCCCTTGTGCTTGCGCACGATTTCGATGATGGGACGGAGTTCGTCGTCTTCGGCGAAGTGGGACGGGATTCGCACCTGCTTGTTGGGGTCGTTGGCCAGATAGTGGAACACGATCTGGTCCGTGGACAGACCCATATAGCCCTGCTGCATGGCCGCCTCCATCAGCTCGGCCATTTTTTTCCGTTCCGCCGTGGTGGGCGGACGGGTGATGGACGCCTCGGTACCCATCACCTCGATACGCATCATGGAATGAGGTATGAACGCGGCGACATTGGGGCCGAGCGGCATGTCGTCGAAGTGCTTCAGGTAGTCGGCGGTGTTGTTCCAGGTAACTTTCTCGATGCACTTTTCCAGTACCCGCTTGGGCATGTTTTCCACCCGGGTGAAGCAGTCCACGATGGGATCTTCACCGTTCTTGCGCTGCGAACCGAACGCAGTACCCAGCGAGCAGTTGCCCAGCAGCACGGTCGTGGTGCCATGGCGCACGGCCTCCTGGAGTCCGGGGTCGACCTCGACCTGGAGGTCCAGGTGGGTGTGGATATCGAGCATGCCCGGCATCAGCCATTTGCCCGTGGCATCGACGGTTTCGGTGGCTGACCCGACCAGCAGGTTGGGGCCACGCGCCAGCACTTTGCCGCCCTTGATGGCGAGATCTTCGATCTGCGGCGTCTTGCCACTACCGTCGAAAACCAGGGCGTTGCGGATCAGGGTATCGCAGTGGTCGAACTGTTTCATGGAGGTGTCCCCAGGCTGACAAATTTTCCCATTTTGTTGCAATCGATTGACGCAAAGCAAGAGGTTGTGGCGAGCTGTCGGTGACTGTCGATTATTTCAATGGAAATCCCGCGATTTCAGCGCCAGGCTGGCGAGCAGCGGGCTGTGGTCGAAGAGTTCGCCGGCGATCACATGGCAGACCGAATGCCGGTGTTCGAGCACACCTTTTACGAGCAACAGCCGGGCGCCCAGCAGCGCCGGCCGGCAGCGTTCCTGGACGTCCTTCCAGACGATCACATTGGTGTTGCCGGTCTCGTCCTCCAGGGTGAGGAAGATCACGCCGGACGCGGTGCCGGGCCGTTGCCGGCCGGTGACCAGGCCGGCGATGCGCAGAAAGCGGCCACTGCGCAGCGCGGTCAGTTCCTGTTGTCGGGCGCAGGTACGGAAGGCGGGATGCCCGCGCAGCAACGCCATGGGGTGAGGTCCGAGGCTGAGTCCGGTGCCGCGATAGTCCGCCAGCAGCTCCTGGCCGCGGGTGGGTGCGGGTAGCTTAATCCGGTCTTCGGCGCCGGTCCCGGCATCGAGCAGCGGGCGACGCGCCTCGATGGCGAACAGGTTCCAGTGGGCCTGATGGCGGTGGGCGCTGAAGCTCCGCAGGGCGTCGGCATCGGCGAGCGCCGCGAGTTGTCCGCGATCGAGGCCGGCGCGATGGGCGAGATCCTCGACATCCACGAAGAGCCGCTCCCCGCGCGCCTGCACCAGGCGCGCCGCGGCGCTCCGGTGCAGTCCCCGCACCAGGCGCAGGCCGAGGCGGAGCGCCGGCGCATCGGCTGTATCTGTCTCCAGACTGTGATCCCAGGCGCTGCGGGCGACATCCACCGGGCGCACCGCGATGGCGTGGCGGCGCGCGTCCTGCACCAGTTGCGACGGCGAATAGAACCCCATCGGTTGGCTGTTGAGCAGGGCGCAGTAAAACGCCGCCGGGTGATGGCACTTGAGCCAGGCCGAGACATGGACCAGCAGGGCGAAGCTGGCGGCATGGGATTCCGGAAAACCGTAGCCGCTGAAGCCCTTGATCTGTTCGAACAGCCGGTGGGCGAAGTCGGTGCCGTAGCCGCGCGCGCTCATGCCGTCGATCAGCTTGCGCTCAAAGGCGGCGAGATTGCCGTTCTTGCCCCAGCTCGCCATGGCGCGGCGCAACCGATCGGCCTCGCCGCCGCTGAAGCCGGCCGCCACCATGGCGAGCTTGATCACCTGCTCCTGAAAGATGGGCACGCCAAGCGTGCGTTCGAGCACGCCCTGGATGGCGGCATCGGGATAGGTGACGGGCTCGCTGCCCTCGCGGCGGCGCAGATAGGGATGCACCATGTCGCCCTGGATGGGCCCCGGCCGCACGATGGCCACCTGGATCACGAGATCGTAATAGCAGCGCGGACGCAGGCGCGGCAGCATCGCCATCTGGGCGCGGGATTCCACCTGGAACACGCCGACGCTGTCGCCCCGGCACAGCATGTCGTAGGTGGCGGGGTCGTCCTCGGGGATATCCTGCAAGCGAGTCACCGCGGAACCCAGCTCGCGCAGACTGTCCAGGCATTTACGGATGGCGGTCAACATGCCGAGCGCCAGCACATCGATCTTGAGCAGGCCGAGCGCTTCGATGTCGTCCTTGTCCCACTGGATGATGGTCCGCTCCGGCATGGCGGCGTTTTCCACCGGCACCAGCTGGGTGATGGGTCCCCGGCTGATCACGAAGCCACCCACATGCTGGGACAGGTGACGGGGAAAGCCGCGGATTTCACTCACCAGGCGCGCCAGCCAGGGGATGCGTGGATCGTCGCCCAGCTGCGCGCGCAGGTGCGGCTCCAGATCTGCGTGCCGGTCCCACCCGGTGAGGGACTGCGCCAGCCGATCCACCAGCAGTGGTTCGAGACCGAGTGCCTTGCCCACATCCCGCACCGCGCTGCGCAGGCGGTAGGTGGTGAGGGACGCGACCAGGGCAGCGCGCGCGCGGCCGTATTTCCTGTAGATGTACTGGATGATCTCCTCGCGCCGTTCGTGCTCGAAATCCACATCGATATCCGGCGGTTCGTTGCGCTCTTTCGAAATGAAGCGCTCGAACAGCAGGTTGACCCGGGTGGGCGAGACCTCGGTGATGAACAGGCAGTAGCAGACCGCCGAGTTGGCGGCCGAGCCGCGCCCCTGGCAGAGGATGGCGCGGCCGCGGGCGAAGGCGACGATATCGTGGACGGTCAAGAAATAATGTTCGTAGCCCAGCTCGTGAATGATCGCCAGTTCGCGTTCCAGCATGGCCGCCACCGCTGCCGGCACGCCGCCGGGCCAGCGTCGCGCCGCGCCCTCGGCCACCAGCGCCGCCAGGTGTGCCGCGGGGCTGGTACCGGGCGGCACCACTTCATCGGGATACTCGTAACGCAATTCCGCGAGGGAGAACCGGCAGCGCGCGGCGATGGCGAGCGTCGCGGCCAGCAGCGCCGGCGGATACAGTTCCCGCAGCCGCGCCAGCGGTCGCAGATGGTGCTCGGCATTGGCGGCCAGTCGCCGGCCCAGGGCTTCGACCCGGGTGTTGAAGCGGATTGCGGTCAGCACATCCTGCAGGGGTTTGCGCTGGGGGATGTGCATATGGACTTCGCCGCAGGCTGCTAGCGGAATGCCGAGGCGCGCGGCGGTGTCGCAGTGAGCGGCCCGAGCGGCCGGCTCGGCACCGTCCAGGCAGTGCGTGATGCCGAGCCAGAGGCGGTCGGCGAACAGTGCCAGCAGGGCGCGCCCCGCCGCCAGATCGGCCGTGCTGTCGCCGGTCGGTCGCCACAGTGCCAGACAGCGCCCGCTGTAGGGTTCCAGGTCGTCCAGCCCGAGGTCGTAAGTACCCTTGGGGCTACGTCGTCGTCCCCGACTGATCAGGCTGGCGAGATCGCCATAGGCCCCACGGTCGGGGGCGAGCAGCACCAGATGCACGCCCTCGCGCAGCCGGAATTCGCTGCCGACTATGAGCTGGATACCGTGCTCGCGGGCGGCGCCATGGGCGCGGACCACCCCGGCCAGCGAGCATTCGTCGGTGATGGCGATGGCGGCATAGCCCAGCTCGGCGGCCCGTTGCACCAGCTCCTCGGGGTGAGAGGCGCCGCGCAGAAACGTGAAATTGCTGATGCAGTGCAGCTCGGCGTACATGGCTGCGTCAGCCGAACAGACCGTGCACAAACCAGGCGCCGGTGTGGCGCTCGCGGTACAGCCAGCAGCGGCGACCGTCGCCATGGCGGGCGAGGTAGTAATCGCGCCGCGCGGGCGTTCGCCACCAGTCGCTCTCGATGCGCTCGGGGCCGCGCAGCAGGATCAGGGGTCCGTCCCAGTACAGCTTTCCGCCCTGGACGGATACCGGGGCCGGTGGCTGTACCAGCCAGACCGGGCGCGGTGCCGGCGGCGGGCTGGCCACGGCACCGGCGGCCGTAGCGGTCGGCGGCAGCACGACGCTGGCGCGCTCGGGCAGATGCTCGTTCCGCACGGTGAGGCGGGCGATGGCGGCAGGCCCGAGACGGGCGGTGAGACGGTCGCACAGGGTCTGAATGCCCGCCGGATCCGATGGCGGGACCAGGGTGCTCAACAGATCCCCGTTGGCACCCTGCGCCGGGTGCAATTCGTCGCTCGCCAACGTCAGGGCAGCCACGGGTCCTTCAAGGCGCAGGGTGGCGAATCCGAGCCGGGTCAGCTCCAGCAGGTGCGCGAGATCGCCCCGGGGGCGGGCAAGTCGCAGGGGCAGGGTGAACGGGGCGCCGTGCTCCTGATGCAGCGTCCAGTTCAGACGCCCGCAGTGCATCTGGCGGGCGCGCAGATAGCCGCTCAGTTCGTGCAGCAGGCGTCGGGCCGGAAACAGCAGCATCTCGGCGCGCTCGATCGCGGCGCCAAACTCCAGGCGCCGGGAGAAACTGGACGCCAGCGGCATGGCCGTCTGGGGATCGGGGCGCTGGCCGCGAATGCGCTCCAGATAGTGCACGAAATCCCGGCCGTAGCGCCGGCCAAGGGCGCTGCCGGGCAACTGCAATACCTCACCGACACGGCGCAGGCCGGTGCGCGCAAGTTTTTCGACCAGCTCGGGCGTGCAGTCGAGTGCCGTCAGCGGCAGTGCGTGCAGACGGCGGGTGAACGCCCGGGGCCGTGTCAGGGCGCCGCTATGGGCATCGAGATAATCGAGGGGATCGGCATCGCCATGACTCAACAATTGCGCGGCGGCGGGCGTGGGTGCCGCGCCGATGGCCGCATGTACTTGTTGAAGACGAAGCGTGTCACGGACCGCGGCAAGCAGGGCGGCGAGTCCGCCGAACAGCTTCAGCGATCCGCTGACTTCCAGCAGCAGGGCGGCCGGCGGGCACAGCGTTACCCTGGGCGTGAGGTGATGGCAGGCGTGAGCCAGGGCTGCCAGGATTGCTTGCTCCCGCGCCGGAGCGCGGGGTCGTATTGCCAGCCCGGGACACAGCGCGAGGGCATTGGCGAGCGCCATCCCGACCGCCACGCCGCTGGCGGCGGCCGCCTGATCGGGGCAATACACCCGTTGCCTTTCCGCCACTACCTGCGGCAGGTCGGGATCGGAAACGCCTGCTGCCGCCAGCGACAGGTCGGTACAGCGCAGACAGAGCCACAGCATGGATCAGTGCGCTCGCAGCGATGCGGAAAGCGATTCAGGGATGGCCGCGCGGATCGGGACCGGCAGGCCCTGTTCCACGGGCAGACGCTGTGCCGCGGGCAGGCCGTCCGGTGCGGGCCGTCGATGGGGCGCTGGCAGAGGGAACATGGGACGCGCCATTTCTTCCAGACGGTCGACCAGCGCCAGCTGCTGGCCGACCGGGCCGGGCTGTTTCACCAGGCTGAGTTGCGCGCCGGTTGCGGCACCGGTCAGGCGCAGACGCAGGATGGCGGGCGAAGGCTGTTGTACCGCCCGGGCCGGACGGCAGAGAAATACCGGACCCGGAACCGCGCGGGCCGCGCTCTGCAAGCGCAGCAGTTGCGCGCGGCGCCAGCTCCCGGCGCCCTCCCAGGCGAGCAGGGCGGCGCAGGTTCCCGAGCGCAGAATCTGTTCGCAGGCCCAGATCGGGTCGCGGTCGCGGGTGGTCCGCACCACCAGCAACTGATCCCAGGGAATACCCAGTTGTTGCAGTCCCTGCGCATGGGGCTGGTGGGGTGGGTCCACCAGAAACAGTTGTCCGCCCTGCTGTGCCAACCGGATCAGGGTGGGGGCCAGCAGGGCCAGCTCGCCATGGCCGGGCACCCCGAGCAGTTCGGTCAGCGCGCCGCGGGGCCAGCCATGCCAATGCAGCAGGGCATCCAGATGCGGGTTGCCGGTGGCGATGCCGGACACCCGGGACGGGACATTGACGGCGCGGCGCAGGTGCGGATGTTGCGCCAAAAGATTGGGAAGGGCAGTACGGGGTTGGTGCATGGGTGATGGCTCTGGCGCGGCAATGAACACTGTAAATATATACAGCAATATAGCTGCTTCCTTTTCGGCTTGCCATCCCGGCGCGGGGGTTTCCCCGGCCAGGCCCGTCGTCCCGGTCACCGGCCGGGGTCTGTGTATAATCGGCCGTCCCCCGACCGGCCCCGTTGCCATGGCGCAATTTCAACGCATCGGCGTGGTTGCCCGCCTTCGCCACCGCGAGGTGGTGGAAACCCTCGACCGCCTGGTGGCCTTTCTGAAACGGGACGGCCGCACCGTGCTCGCCGAGCGCGACACCGCCGGGCTGCTCGCCGATCATGCCGTCGAGGTGGTTGACCGTCGCACCCTCAAACCCGATGCCCTCGATCTGGTGATCGTGGTGGGTGGCGATGGCAGCATGCTGGGGGTCGCCCGCACGCTGGCGGATCTGGGCGTGCCCCTGCTGGGGCTGAACCGGGGCCGGCTGGGCTTTCTGGCCGATATCCCGCCCGAGGCGATGGAGCAGGGCATCGGGCGGGTGCTGGCCGGCGAGTACCAGCTCAGCGAGCGCTTTCTGCTGACCATGGACGTACACCGCAACGGCGGCGTGGCGGCTTCCGGCATCGCCGCCAACGACATGGTGCTGCACCCGGGGCGTTCGGTGCGCATGATGGAGTTCGAGCTCTATGTGGACGACCAGTTCGTCTACAGCCAGCATTCCGACGGTCTGATTGTCGCGACCCCGACCGGCTCCACCGCCTATGCCCTCTCCGCCGGCGGACCCATCATGCACCCCAAGCTGGATGCCATCGTGCTGGTGCCCATGAATCCCCATTCGCTCAACAGCCGTCCCATCGTGATTGACGGCAACAGCCTGATCGAGATCCGCGTCGGCACGCGCAACGAGTTGCATCCGACCATCACCTGCGACGGCCAGTACGAGATCGTCACCGAGCAGGAGGACATCATTCGCATCCACAAAAAGCCCAAGCCGGTGCGTTTGATTCACCCGCTGGGACACAATTTCTACCAGGTCTGTCGCACCAAGCTGGGTTGGGGCAGCCGGCTGGATTCGGTCCGCCACGACGACCGCGACGCGGGCGCCGACCCTGGCGTCTGATGAGCGAGCCCGAGCCCTGGATCACGGTGGCCGAATTGCCGCTGGAGATCGACGTCACCGCGCTGTCCCGACGGCTGGCTGAGCGGGATGTCGCGCATCGCTTCGACGATCGCGCCGGCGGCCGTTTGCTGTTGGTGGCACGGCGCGAGGATATTCCCACGGTGCTGATGCTGCTGCGGGAATACAGCCGCTTGCTGGGCGCCCCGGCGCCGAGTCTCGCGACACAGGCGCGTCAGGTGCCCGTGGTAGTGGCGATGCTGCTGCTGGGCCTGATCGGCGCGCTTGTGGCCAGTTTCCTTCCGGATGCCATTCACTGGTTCACCTTTCAGGATTTTGGCTTTACCGATGCCGATGAATTGCGTCTCGAACCCGCCGACAGTGCTTTTTCCCGCCGTGAATACTGGCGTCTGCTGACCCCGGCGTTTCTCCACTTCGGGCTGTTTCACGTCGTGTTCAACAGTCTCTGGATCTGGGAATTCGGGCGTCGGATCGAGCGGCTTGCCGGGCATGGCAATTTCCTGCTGATCGTTCTCGCCATCGCCCTGGGTTCCAATGTGGGCCAGTACCTGTGGCATCCCCATGACCTGTTCGGCGGCCTGTCCGGCGTGGTGTACGGGTTGCTGGGCTATATCTGGGTGCGCAACAAACTGGCACCCCATCCGCTGCTCGGCCTCGCGCCCGGCATCTTTCCATTGATGATCATCTGGCTGCTCGTGTGTCTGCTGGGCGTGGTGGATCTCTTTCTTCAGGGCGGCGTCGCCAACGGTGCCCATGTGACCGGCCTCGTCATCGGCGCCCTGTTCGGCGGCCTGGCCGGGCTTTCGGCGCGCGCCCAGTCCGCAACCGAGTGAGAAAACCCCCATGGATCTCGATCACCTGCTCGCCCACATCACACCCGCGGTTTACGAGACGCTGAAACAGGCGGTGGCAACCGGGCGCTGGCCCGACGGCAACCGGCTCGATCCAACCCAGCGCGAACTCTGTCTACAAGCCGTCATCGCCTGGGGCGAGCGCCATCTGCCGGAAGCGGAACGCGTCGGCCACATCCCGGCACGGCCCCACGCCCACTGCGGCGGCAAGGGCGAAGTGTCCGCTGCCGAGCCGCAGCCGCTGAAATGGCTGCACTGACCCTGCGCCGCCGCTGATAGCCATGCCGATCTACCGCGGACACCTCGACAAGATGCCCACGGAGCTGGCCGCGCCGGTCAACTACTGGCTGGCGCTGGACGACGCCCGGGTACCCCTCAACGCGCTGCTGGGCGAGACTTTGCGCATCCGTCACGGCGGTACCATTCACTGCTCGCACTGCGGCCGCGTCACCAAAAAAAGTTTCAGCGAAGGCTACTGCTACCCCTGCTTTCGCAAACTCGCGCAATGCGATCTGTGCATTCTCAGTCCCGAACGCTGCCATTTCGACGCCGGCACCTGCCGCGAGCCGGACTGGGCACAGAGCTTCTGCATGACCGAGCACGTCGTGTATCTCGCCAATTCCTCCGGCGTCAAAGTGGGCATCACCCGCGCCGGCCAGATGCCCACGCGCTGGATCGACCAGGGCGCGATCCAGGCACTGCCCATTGCGCGGGTGCGGACCCGCCAGCAGGCGGGCTTCGTGGAAGCCGCGCTGCGCCGCCATGTGCGCGACACCACCGACTGGCGGGCCATGCTGAAAGGCGATCCCGAGCCGGCCGATCTGGCGGCCGCGCGCGATCGACTCTTTGAGTTGTGCGCCGACGAATTGAGCGAATTGACGACGCGCTTCGGAATTCAGGCGATCCAGCCTCTGGCATCCGCCGAATCCGTCGCCATCGCCTACCCGGTGCGGGAATACCCGACCAGGGTCAGTGCCTGGAATCTCGATAAAACGCCGGAAGTATCGGGCCGGCTGTTGGGCATCAAGGGGCAGTATCTAATCCTGGATAGCGGCGTGCTCAATGTGCGCAAGTTCTCGGCCTATGACATCGCCCTGGAAGTCTGAGGGTCTGCCGGCACGGCGTTCGCCCACCACGCCGACCAGGGCACGAAGCGCCATCTCTCCGGCGATTTTTTCATCGGCACGCAGGCGGCCATGATCCTCGAATCCGTGCTGACCTGCCCCCATTGCGGTTGCGCCAAACGGGAGACCATGCCCGTGAATGCCTGCCAGTTTTTTTATGAATGCAGCCAGTGCCGGGTCCTGCTGAGTCCACGTCCAGGCGACTGTTGCGTGTTCTGTTCATTCGGTTCGGTGCGTTGTCCACCGGTGCAGCGGGATCAGGGCTGTTGCCCGGACCCTGGACCGGGTTGATGGCCGATGGGTGCCGGCGCGCCGACGGACATTCTGGAAAGCGATCTGCAACGGGCCTGCGGCCGCTACTGGAAGCCGTCTGGTTTAACCCGGCGCGAGATGGCCTCATGGATGTTAGTCAACCTGACCAACGCAATTTTCCGGAAAGAGTTTTGTAATGGCGGCCTTGCCATCCAGTTCTGCATAATGATTTTCGACCAATTCATGAAGTTCAGAGCGAAATAGTCCGCGTTTTTCTTTAAGGTAAAAGTACCAGTATCTACTGGCCGATGTCGATAATGTCATCTTGGCTGGTGCAATGGCCATGTCAAAAGTTTCCTGGTCAATTATATCGTCTTTTACCATGATCAGGCCGCGCTCCAATGAGCTGCAAACGCGCTGAATATAGACGCAAAGGTGATGATTCTCTCCGGAGTTCATGTCGTTATCGGCAAACGCTTTTCGTAATGCGACGGCAACATCAGGAACTCGATTTGCGTCAGCCGTTATTTCAAGATAGCTATTGTAAAAAAGTTCAATGGCGTTTGAACGTAGTGCCTTAGTGTTAATCCGAATTTGAACAACAAGAAAAATCAGCGTTACTACCACAGAAATACCGGAAATAATTGCAGCCAGTTTCGAAAAATCATCGAGTGTCATCCTTTTCTCCTTTCCGCCAACGGATCTTCGTGAAGCTGTGTGGGTAGTTTCATCGGTTTTCACAGTTCGGGAAACGTGATACTGCCCATCAACAACGGTACACCGTAAAGCGGTTCTCGGCTGGTGGGAAGTATCGGGCAGCTGCACTTAGCCCCCTGATTGTTTTGCCTCTCTGGCTGGCCCCGAATCTTTTTCCGAACCCACCCGCTGTCGCCGCATCAGCAAATAAGCCGCCGGGACGACGAACATCGACAGCAAGGGCGCGGTGATCATGCCGCCCACCATGGGCGCGGCGATGCGCTGCATGGCTTCGCTGCCGGTGCCCGTTCCCAGCAGGATCGGCAGCAGGCCCGCCAAGATCACCGCGACGGTCATGGCCTTGGGTCGCACGCGCAGCACGGCGCCTTCGCGGATTGCGTCGAGCAGATCGGGGCGGGTATCGCGACCGTCGTCCAGGCGGGCCTGCCAGGCCTGTTGCAGATACAGCAGCATGATCACGCCGAACTCCGCCGCCACGCCGGCCACGGCGATGAAGCCGACGGCAGCGGCCACCGACAGGTTGTAGTCGAGCAGCCACAGCAGCCAGATGCCGCCTGCCAGCGCAAAGGGCAGCGTGGCCATGATGAGCAGCGCGTCGCCGAAACGCCGGAAGATCAGGTACAGCAGCACAAAGATGATCAGCAGGGTAAAGGGCACCACCACCCTGAGTTTTGCTTCGGCGCGTTCCAGAAACTCGAACTGGCCCGCCCAGGACACCGAGTAGCCTGCCGGCAGTATCACTTTCTCCGCCAGGACCCGTTGCATATCGCGCACCGCGGAGCCCAGATCGCGGTCGCGAATATCGACGTAGACATGGCCGGTCAGGCGCGCGTTTTCGCTGCGCAGCATCGGCGGGCCGTCGCCGATGCGGATGTCGGCGACATCGGACAGTACCAGGCGCTGGCCGCTCTCGGTGATGAAGGGCAGCGCACGCAAGCCGCCGAGGGAATCGCGGATTTCGCGGGGATAGCGCACATTGATCGGGAAACGCTGGCGTCCTTCGATGGTCTCGCCGATGTTTTCGCCGCCCACTGCCGCCGCGATGACGGCTTGCACGTCGGCGATGTTGAGGCCGTAGCGGGCGGCGTCGTCGCGCCGGATGTCGATGTCGAGGTAGCGCCCGCCGGTGAGCCGCTCGGCGAGCGCGCTGGTCACGCCCGGCACCTCCCCGAGCGCGCGCTCGATGGCGCCGGTGAGACGATCGATGGTGGCCAGGTCCGGCCCCGCGACCTTCACGCCCACCGGACTCTTGATGCCGGTGGCGAGCATGTCGATGCGATTGCGGATCGGGGGTATCCAGATATTGGTGAGTCCCGGCACCCGCACGATCTGGTCCAGCTCCTCGATCAGCTTGTCCGGAGTCATGCCGGGCCGCCATTGGTCGCGCGGTTTGAACTGTATCGTGGTCTCGAACATTTCCAGCGGCGCGGGGTCGGTCGCACTTTCCGCGCGGCCGGCCTTGCCGTAGACGCTGTGCACTTCCGGCACCGTTTTGATCAGGCGATCGGTGCGCTGCAACAGCTCGGCCGCCTTGCCCGCGGGCAGCCCGGGCAGCGCGGTGGGCATGTAGAGCAGGTCGCCTTCGTCCAGCGCCGGCAGGAACTCGCTGCCGAGCCGTTGCAGTGGCCACAAGCTGGCCAGCAGCACCACGACCGCCGCGGCGAGCGTCGTTTTTGGAAAGCGCAACACCAGATCGAGCAGCGGGCGATAGAGCGCGATCAATCCGCGATTGAGAGGGTTGGCCTGTTCCGGCGGAATCCGGCCGCGGATCAGATAACCCATCAGCACCGGGATCAGCGTCACCGAAAGGCCCGCGGCGGCCGCCATGGCGTAAGTCTTGGTGAATGCCAGGGGCGCGAACAGACGGCCTTCCTGTGCCTCCAGTGTGAACACCGGGATGAACGACAGGGTGACGATCAGCAGCGAGAAAAACAGCGCCGGGCCCACTTCGACGGCGGCAGCGCCGATCACGCGCCAGCGCACCGGGTTTTCCAGTTTTTGGCCCGGATGTTTCCGCGCCCAGCGTTCGAGATGCTTGTGGGCGTTTTCGATCATCACCACCGCCGCGTCGACCATGGCGCCGATGGCGATGGCGATGCCGCCCAGGGACATGATGTTGGCATTGATGCCCTGGTAGCGCATCAGGATGAAGGACATCAGGATGCCCAACGGCAGCGCGACGATGGCGACGAACGCGGAGCGCAGATGAAACAGAAAGAGCGCGCAGACCAGCGCGACCGCGACGAATTCCTCGACGAGCTTGTGACCGAGATTTTCGACCGCGCGTTCGATCAGCCCCGAGCGGTCGTAGACCGGCACGATCTCGACTCCGGGCGGCAGACCGGCCTGCAACTGTTGCAGGCGCGTCTTGACCGCGCTTATGGTTTCCAGCGCATTCCCGCCTGCGCGCATCACGATCACGCCGCCGACGGCTTCGCCTTCGCCGTCGAGTTCGCCGATGCCGCGGCGCAGTTCCGGGCCGATCTGAATGCGCGCCACGTCGCCCAGGCGCACCGAGATACCGGCGGCGGTGGTCAGCAGCGGAATCGCGCGGAAATCGTCGAGCGTTTGCAGATAGCCGGAAGCGCGCACCATGTAGTCGGCCTCACCCAGTTCCAGTACCGAACCGCCAGCCTCCCGATTGGCTTGCCCGATCGCCGCGATCACCCGGGTGTGGGGAATGCGGTAGGCGGCGAGTCTGGCGGGGTCCAGCACCACCTGATATTGCCGCACCATGCCGCCGATGGTGGCGACTTCGGCCACGCCCGGCACGGTCTTGAGTTCGTACTTGAGAAACCAGTCCTGCAAGGCGCGCAACTGCCCGATGTCCAGGGTGCCGGAACGGTCGGCCAGCGCGTACTCGTAGATCCAGCCCACGCCGGTCGCGTCCGGTCCGAGCGCGGAGCGCGCCGTAGCCGGCAGCCCTGCCTGCGCCTGGTTGAGGTATTCGAGCACCCGCGAACGCGCCCAGTACAGATCCGTGCCGTCCTCGAACACCACATACACGAAGCTGTCGCCGAAAAACGAAAATCCGCGCACCGTCTTCGCTCCCGGTACCGACAGCATTGTGGTCGTCAGCGGATAGGTGACCTGGTTCTCGACCAGTTGCGGCGCCTGGCCGGGCCAGGTGGTGCGGACGATCACCTGCACGTCCGAGAGGTCCGGCAGGGCGTCGAGCGGCGTGCGCAGCACCGACAGCACACCCCAGGCCGAGATCGTCGCGGTCGCCAACAGCACCAGAAAGCGGTTGGCCAACGACCAGCGGATGAGCGCGGCGATCATGGCCGGTCTCCCACCGGCTGCGGCCCGGGGTGCTCGGGTTCGGGGTCCATTCCCGCTTCCAGTCCGCGCAGGCTGGCCTCGGAGTCGATCAGAAACTGGCCCGACACCACGACCTGCTGACCCGCCCGGAGTCCGCGCCGGATTTCCGTCTGGCCGTCGGCTTCGCGGCCCGGCTCCACCGCGACGGGACGGAAGTTGCCGCCGTCTTCGGCCAGCATCACGAGGGCGCGTCGGCCGGTCTGAATGATCGCTTCGGTCGGCACCAGCAGGCTTTGGCGTGCGTCGGAGTTCTTGAAGTGCATGGCTACGAACAGGCCCGGGACCAGGCGCCCATCCGCATTGGCGAGCTCGACGCGGGCTTTGAGCGTGCGCGTCGCGGGGTTCACCTGCGGCAGCAGCGCCTGCACGCGACCGGTGAAGACGGTGCCCGGCAGCGCCGGGCTTTCCGCATTGACCCTATCGCCCGGGTGCAACAGCGCGGCCTGACTTTCCGGCACTTCGGCCTCGGCCCAGACGGTGTCCAGGCCGTTGATGCGCACCAGGGTCGCGCCGGGCGTCACGGTCATGCCTTCGCGCACGGCCAGCTCCGTCACCACGCCCGCGATGGGTGCCGCCAGCGTCAGCCGCGCTTGCACCTGTCCGCTGGTCTCCACCCGCCGGATCTGGGTTGCGTCCATGCCGGCCTGGCGCATCCGGGCGCGGGCGCCTTCGAGCAACGGCGCGAGGTCGGTCCCCTGCATGTCGCGCACCGCGAGGAACTCCTCCTGCGCGGCTACCCAGTCGGGCACATAGAGATCCACCAATGGCTGGCCTTCGACCAGCCGATCCAGGGTGGCGCGCACATGGAGTTTTTCGACATAGCCCAGCGCGCGCGCCTGCACGATCGCCTGCTCGCGCTCGTTGTAGGCGATCGCCCCGACCGCCGACACCTGGGTTGCCAGCGCGCCTTCGGTCACGGGCGCGGTGCGCAGGCCGATGTTCTGGCGGATGCGCGGGCTGATTCCGATGCTGCTGTCGTCCGCGCCGGTGGCGCCCCCGTAGGCCGGCACCAGCATCATGTCCATGAAGGGCGATTTGCCCGGCGCGGAGAACTGTTTTCCCGGCACCATGGGGTCGTGATAGTAGAGAATCCGGCGGCCGGTTAGCGGATCGATATCTCCGGCCTCGAGACCGTCCCGGAGATGGCGCTCGGTGGCATCGCTGCCTTGCTGGACACTCCAGTTCGAGACATCCGGCACCGCGGCCATCGTGCCTGGGTTTGGTTCGTCGCGCGCCATTGCACGCCCGCGCTGGGTGCCTGCCGCGTACAGCGCGTAGCCGCCCGCAGCCAGCAGTCCGGCTCCGAGCAGTCCGGTAATGAAGAGCGCGATCAAGGGTTGTTTCCGGTTCATGGTTGCAGCTCCGGGGTGGCGGTCGGATCGGGAGACGGGATGGCCGCGACTGCCGCGTGCTCCGCCGGCAGCAGGTATTCGAGCGTGGCCCAGAGCCCCGCGGTCTCCTGCTCGATGCGCAGCCGCTCCAGGCAGATATCGATTTCCATCCGGCGCGCTTCGAGCACGGCGCTCAAGGGTCCGCTGGCACCGCGATAGGCCGCCAGCGCGGCCTGGGTGCGCGCGCTCGCCACCGGCACCAGCGTGCGATCGTAAGCGGCGAGGCGTTCGAGACCGGCGCGCCAGCTTTGCTGCCAGCGGCGCACGTCCGCCAGATGCTGGCGCGTCATCTCCTCGCGCTCGTCACCCATCCGCGCGGCCAGCGCGAGCTTGGCGGCCAGCTCCCGGTCCTGTCGGTTGCCCTGGTCCCAGGGCAAGGGCACCGATACGGCGAGCGATACCATGTCGGAGAACCCGGGACCGCGCTGGCTGTACATCATCTCCACACTCCAGTCCGGCCGCCGCTCCTCGCGGGCGACCTCGGCCTCCGCCAGGGCTACCGCTTCCCGTTTCGCCAACAGCGCGATTTCGGGGAGACGATCGGCGGCGTGCTCCACGCCGTCGCTCGCCACGCGGAGGTTGGCAATATCGGGTGCGGTACCCAGCGGCGCGAATGCGCGTTCGCCGATCCAGCGCGCCAGCAGGGTGGCGGCATTCGCCCGCTCTGCCGCGGCCGCACGGATGCGATCCTCGATCTGTGCGACGGCCGCACGCGCCAGGAACACCTCGGCCTGCGGGCCGCGGCCGGCGCGGTAAGCGGCTTCCGCGGCATCGATCTGCAAGGCCGTCTCGTCCCGCTGCCGTTGCAGCAGCGCAACCATCTGTTCCCGGTAGTGGCGGTCGAGCCAGGCCAGCGCCGTGTCGCGCCTGAGCCGTGTGCGTTCGAGCGCGTGCGCCGTCTGCGCGACTTCGCCTTCGCGTTCGAACCGCGTGGCGCGCGCGGCGCGTTTGTCCGCACCCGTCATCGTCTGCATCAAGCCGATCGAGCGCATGGTCATGAAATCGTCCGTGAGGCTGTAGCGATCCGCGCCATCGATGGGAAGGTTTTCCACCGCGAGGCGCAACACCGGGTCGGGCAACTGGCGCGCGGCGACGGCCATGGCGCCGGCCGCGGTGGCCGCCGCATCCTGGGCGGCAAGCGCGTGGGATCGGACTTCCGCCCGGTGTAGCGCTTCAGCGAGGGAAAGCGGGGCGTCCGTAGGTGTGACGGCCGCCGTGGCCCAGCCCGAGAGGCCGAAAGCCAGGATGGCGACGGCCAGCTTGTATCCGTGGCGGGACGGGTATCCGAAGCATGGCCGGCGGCCAGACACCGCCGGGACGCTCGCAAGGGCAAGGTACATGAGTTGACTCCGAAGCTTTGCAGTGCGGCAGCGCAATCGCGCGACCGCACGAACCGCCGTCTGGGGCCTGAATGCGCTTGGGGGACACTACGAATAACCACTTCATCGTCGTTCCCGCGTAGGCGGGAACCCAGGGGTATCAAAGCGTTCTGGATGCCCGCCTACGCGGGCATGACGGTTATTTAGAGCATCCCCGGGGCGCGGGCCGCAACGGCACCGGCAGGAGGGTCAGATCGGGGCTGGTGGGCGCCAGATACCGGCGGGCTGGAGTCTGGGAGTCATCGGCGCGATCGCCGCCACCCGGGAAGACAGGCTTGCCGCCGGCGTCATGATCGGCGGCAATAATGTCGCGGCGGGGGAAGTCTGGCATTCCTGCCCGGCCTTGCAGGGCTTGCCGGTCTTGGCCGTGGTGTCCGCGTCGTTGCAGCAGGGGCCGGCCGCGCGTTGCGCGCTGGGTTCCATATCCTGATTCTGCTGCATGGGGCAGGGTATCTTGATCGCATCCAGGGTACGCGCCCCCGCCGTGAAAGGCAGGGCCACACAAAGCAGGGCGATCAGGAGGGCGCGCATCGGGCTAACATAGCACAGCCGCCGGTTCGATGGACACATCGCTGTGTAAACGGCCTTGTGCAAACAGCTCCGTGGACACAGTGCCACCGCTGGCCGACAATTCCCGCTGTACGCCATCCTTCCCTCACATCCGGCTGCGGAGCGCGGGCCGCCGGTGCAGTCACCCAGGAGTCGATATGGCGATGCGCGATGCCCAGGCCCGAGTCACCCGTCTGCGCGACTACCGCGCGCCGGATTTCCTGATCGACCGCACCGAGCTGCACTTCGATCTCCGTCCCGGGGAAACCCTGGTGCGCGCGACCCTGGCGCTGCGCGCGAATCCCGAGCATCCGGTCCGCGCGCGGGAGCTGCGCCTGCATGGCGAGGGCTTGCAGGTGCGGGAGTTGGCGCTCGATGGCCGTGCCCTCGCTCCGGCGGAATACGGCTACGCGGACGGCGAACTGGTGATTCCCGAGGTGCCGGCGGCGTTCGAGCTCAGTTCGACGGTGGCAATCCATCCGGAAGCCAACACTGCTCTGGAAGGGCTCTATCAGTCGCGCGGCCTCTACTGCACCCAGTGCGAGGCGGAAGGTTTTCGCAAGATCACGTTTTATCTCGACCGCCCGGATGTGCTGTCGGAATTCACCACCACCATCGAGGCGGATCGGGACGCGTTTCCGGTGCTGCTCGCCAACGGCAATCCGATCGCGGAGGGCGCCGCGCCGGGTGGGCGCCACTGGGCGACCTGGCATGACCCGTTCCGGAAACCCGCCTATCTGTTCGCCCTGGTGGCGGGGGATCTCGCCTGCATGGAGGACAGCTTCACCACCGCGAGCGGTCGCGGCGTGATGCTGCGCATCTATGTGGAACCCAAGGATCTCGACAAGCTGGACCACGCCATGGCCTCGCTCAAGCACGCGATGGCGTGGGACGAGCGCGTCTACGGGCGGGAATACGATCTGGATATTTTCATGATCGTAGCGGTGGACGATTTCAACATGGGCGCCATGGAAAACAAGGGGCTCAATATCTTCAACACTTCCTGCGTGTTGGCCCACCCCGAGACCACCACGGATCTGGGCTTCCAGCGCGTCGAGGCGGTGGTGGCACACGAGTATTTCCACAACTGGTCCGGCAACCGGGTCACCTGTCGCGACTGGTTCCAGCTCAGCCTGAAAGAAGGTTTCACGGTGTTTCGCGACAGCGAATTCTCCGCCGACATGGGTTCGCGCACCATCAAGCGGGTAGAGGACGTGAACCTGCTGCGCACCGCCCAGTTCGCCGAGGATGCCAGCCCCACCGCGCATCCGGTGCGGCCCGATGCCTACCAGGAAATTTCCAATTTCTACACCGTGACCATTTATGAAAAAGGCGCGGAAGTGGTGCGCATGATCCACACGTTGCTCGGGCCGGAGACCTTCCGCCGTGGCTGCGATCTGTATTTCGCGCGTCACGACGGCGCCGCGGTGACCGTCGAGGATTTCGTGGCGGCCATGGCGGCTGCCAGCGGCCGCGATTTCAGCCAGTTCATGGGCTGGTACCGCCAGGCGGGCACGCCGCGCGTCGCCGTGCGAGGTCACTACGATGGGGCCGCGCAAAGCTACCGGCTCGATTTCACCCAGAGCTGTCCGCCGACGCCGGAAGGTGCCGACAAGGCACCGTTCCAGATTCCCATCCGACTCGGACTGGTGGGCCGCAATGGCGACCTGCCGCTCCATGTGCCCGGCCTCGCCGATGGCGCTACCGACATCGTGTTCGAATTGACCGAATCCGCGCAGAGCCTGGTATTCGAGCGCGTCGGCGAAGCGCCGATCCCCTCGCTGCTGCGGGGCTTTTCGGCGCCGGTCAAGCTCGCCTTCGATTACGGCCGGGAGGAACTGACGCAACTGCTGCGCCGCGACAGCGACGGCTTCAATCGCTGGGAGGCGGGCAACCGGCTCGCGGTGGGCATTTTGCAGGAGTTGATTGCGGACGATCTGGCCGGGCGGCCGCTCGCGCTGGATGCCCGGCTGGTCGAGGCCTATCGTGAGCTGCTCACCGACGAATCGCTGGATCCGGCGCTGGTGGCCCACCTTCTCACCTTGCCCGGCGAGGCCTATCTGAGCGAGCTGGCCGAAACCATCGCGGTGGAAGCCATCCATCGGGCGCGTCAGTTTGCCCGCCGCGAGCTGGCGCAGCGGCTGCGGCCCGAATTCGAAGCGGTCTACGCCGCCCATCGCAGCGCGGAACCCTATCGTGCGAATGCCGAACAGATCGCCCGGCGCAGCCTGCACAACCTCGCACTTGCCTATCTGTTGCAACTGGATGTGCCGGAACTGATCGATCGCGCCTGGCATCAGTTCGATCGTGCCGACAATATGACCGACACCAATGCCGCGCTGACGTCGCTGCTCAACAATCCGGCGCAACGGGCGCAGGACCACGCGCGGGAGGGGCTGCGGCGCTATTACGAGCGCTGGCGGAACGAATCCCTGGTGGTCAACCAGTGGTTCCAGATGCAGGCCTGGTGCATCCTGCCGGGCGGTCTCGAACGGGTACGGGCGCTGCTGGAACATCCCGCGTTCGATCTGCGCAATCCCAACAAGGTGCGCGCCCTGATCGGCGCCTTCAGTGCGGGCAACCCGGTGAACTTCCATCGCGCCGATGGCGCCGGTTATGTGTTTCTGGTGGAACAGGTGCTCGTGCTCGATGCCCTGAATCCCCAGATCGCCGCGCGGCTGCTGACCCCGCTCACCCGCTGGCGCAAATACCCCGACGCGCGGGCAGATGCGATGCGCGCGGCGCTCGAACGGGTGCTGGCAGTGCCCGAGCTGTCGAAAGACAGTTTTGAAATCGTGTCCAAGGCGCTGCGCTGATGGACGGGAAAAGTACGGGTTGCGACTGAAAGCCATCGGAATCGGAACATCGATTTCAGTTATGCAAACTTGCGAGGACGAAAGCCATGCGCTTCAAGACCATCAAGGACATCATCGATTTTTCACGGCACTTGCACGAGGCGCTGTCGCGTCAGTACGCCGAGCTGGAGCAGCTCGCCACCTCGGAACGCGCGCAACTGATGCTCGACTACCTCAACCGCCACGAGCGGCATCTGGCGGCAGCGCTCAAGGACTATGAAGCCGGTGCGGCCAGGGGAATCATGGATACCTGGCTGCAATACTCACCGGAGCTGGATGCGCACCCGGTGCTGGAGCGGATTCGGGACGTGGACATCAACAACGTCGAGGAGGTCGTTGCTGCGGCGTTGGCGACGGACGAATATCTGCGCGAAATTTACCAGGAAGTGGCGGAGCGCGCCGATCTCGATGAGCTTCGCGAGGTGGCGTGCAGCCTGCGGCAAATCGAGAGTAACGAGCAGTATCGGCTCGCCCGCGATGCCCTGCGGTTCAGCGACCTGTGATGCGACCGACCGCCGCCGGATCGCGCGCGGACGCAGGATTTTCGTCCTGCCGCGGTAAGCGGAAAACCCCACCACGACACTATTCCACCGATCTCAGAAGGCCCTGCCATGGTCAAGAACCCGAGTAACCCCCTCGCCGGATTGGATGTCGATCTGAGCGAACGGGAGATCAACGCCCTCGACGCATTCCTCGCCTCGCCCGGACTGGAAGACACCGCCATGGATGTCGCCATGCTGGAGGGTTTCATGACCGCGCTGATCGTGGGCCCCAGGCTGGTGATGCCGTCCGAGTGGTTGCCCTGGGTGTGGGATATCGAGGACGCGCAGGTCTCGCCCCAATTCGAAACCATCGAAGAGGCAACCGAAGTGACGGGTCTGGTGATGCGTCACTTCAACACTCTGGCGCGGCAGTTCATGGACAGTGCGGAAGATTTCGAGCCGCTGTTTTACTTCGATCCCGCCTGGGGTGTCGCCGAATGGTGTTCGGGTTTCCTGCTCGGCACCTTGTTCGATGAAGAAAGCTGGGCCGCGTTGATGGAAGCTCAGCCGGACTGGTTCGCGCCCTTCATGCTGCTGGGCACCGACGAGGGCCTGGAAGTCGTCGAAAGCGAAGACGATCACGAGCACTGGGTCCTCGCTATCGTGCCGGCGCTGGCGGAGATTCACGCCCATTGGCTGGCACAGCGCACCGGCGGGGCAGGGTTTTCGCAACCGACCCGCTCGCCGTTCGTGCGCGAGGCGGCGGTTGCCGAGCGCAACGATCCATGCCCCTGTGGCAGTGGCAAGAAATACAAGAAATGCTGCGGCGATGGCGGCACCCTGCTGCACTGACCGTGCAGGCGATAGCCGCGCCGCGACCGCATCCTGATGCGCTGCCCGGTGTGCGAGGCGCCAAGCGTCGGTTTTTTTCTGTCTGTTGGCGCGCGCGACTACTGGTGCTGTGAATCCTGTCGGGCAACCTTTCTCGACCCGGCGCAGTTACCGGATCGGGACCGCGAGCTCGCCCACTATCGTCTGCACCGAAACGAATCCGGGGATGCCGGTTACCGGCGGTTTCTGGCCCGTCTCGCCGAGCCGTTGCTGGAGCGTCTGACACTCGCGAGTCAAGGGCTGGATTACGGCTGTGGTCCGGGGCCGGTACTCGCGACGATGCTGCGCGAGGCGGGCCATGAAGTCGCGCTGTTCGATCCATTTTTTCGGCCCGACCGGGAGGTGCTGGCGCGCACCTACGATTTCATCGCCTGCACGGAAGTGATCGAACATTTTCACCGGCCCGCCGAGGAATTCAGAAAACTCGATGCGTTGTTGAAGCCGGGTGGCTGGCTCGCGCTGATGACGGAGCTGCAAACCGACGCAACCCGGTTTGCCGACTGGCACTACCCGCGCGATCCCACCCATGTGGTGTTCTACCGCGAAACGACGTTGCGGCAGTTGGCCGAACGTCACGGCTGGCAGTGCGAATTTCCCGGGCGGAATGTGGCGTTATTGCGCAAAGGGCCGATGCGCAAGAATTGATGCGCAAGGACGGACGCGCAAGCGCTGCACGCTCGTCCGCCGAGCAGGTTAGCGCGGCGACCTTATGCGATTCATTTCTTCGGCGCCGCTCCCACGGCCCGCAAGATCACCTGTCGCGTATCCATCGGCTCGATCACGGCGTCGATTTCCAGATGGGTGGCGGCTTCCGTGGCCTTGCCGCGGTCGTAGAGCGCGCCGATCAGTCTGGCGAACAAAGCCTCGCGCTCGGCCTCATTCGCGGCGGCGTCAAGTTCTTTCTTGAAACCGAGATGCACCGCGCCCTCGAGCCCCATGGCGCCGAACTCGCCGGTGGGCCAGGCGGCGGAATAGATCGGCCTGGAGAAACTGCCGCCGGTCATGGCAATGGCGCCGAGGCCGTAGCCTTTGCGCAGGAAGATCGCCACCAGCGGCGAGCGCAGACGCGCGCCGGCGGTGAACAGGTCGGCCATGATGCGCACCGCGCCTTCGGTTTCGCTCTCCGGGCCAACCATGAAGCCCGGCGTATCCACCAGCGACAGTACCGGCAGCGCGAAGTCGTCGCAGAGTTTCAGAAAGCGCGCGGCGCTCGCCGCGCCCTGGGTATCGATGGCGCCGCCGAGCACGCGGCAGTCGTTGCAGATCAGCCCGAAGGGCTTGCCCTCGATGCGCAGCAGGCCGGTGATGACGGTCTTGCCGTAATGCGGGCGAATCTCGATGAAGGAGTCGGTGTCCGCCAGCGTGGTGACGATGCGGCGCACATCGTAGGTATAGCGGCGATCCGCCGGCATCAGCTCCCACAACAGATGCTGGTCGGCGCAGCGCCAGACGTCGATCGGCCCCTGGAAATAACCCAGCAGTTGCCGCGCGAGCGGCGTCGCGTCGCGCTCGTCCTCCGCCAGCACGTCGATGACGCCGGTGGCGGTCTGCACTTCGATAGGGCCGATGGCGGTCGGCGGATACACGCCCATGCCGCCGCCCTCGATCATCGCCGGCCCGGCCATGCCGATCCAGGATTGGCGGGTCGCCACCGTGATGTCGGCGCAGCCGAACAGCGCGGCGTTGCCCGCGAAGCAGTAGCCGTTGTTGACCGCGATGCGCGGCACCACGCTGGCGAGCGCGCCCCACAGGGCAAAGGTGGTCACATCCATGCCCGCGACCTGATCGGTGTCGCCGGGTCGGCCGCCGCCGCCCTCGGTGTACATCACCACCGGCAGGCGCAGTTCACGCGCGAGTGCCATGGCGCGGTCCAGCTTGCGGTGATGGAAATAACCCTGGGTGCCGGCGAGCACGGTGTAGTCGTTGACGATGACCACCGCTCGCGCCTGGTCGCCGGTAAACAGATCCGCGTTGATGGTGGCGAGCCCGGTGATGACGCCGTCGGCGGCGGTGTTGACCGCGAGATCGCCGAAGTCGCGGCGCTGGCGCTGGGCGGCCACCGCGAGCTGGCCGTATTCCTGAAACGAATCCGTATCGCACAGATCGGCGAGGTTCTCCCGCGCGGTACGGTAGCCGCGTTCCCGGCGCTTGGCCACGGCAGTCGCGCGGCCGGCGTCCAGCGTGGTGCGCAAGCGCGCGCGCTGCTGTTGCAACAGTGCGTGTTTGTCCGCGAGATCCGGCGGTGGCGCGGGGCGCACCGGCCGGCGCTTGCCAGTCAGGCGGATCGCGCAAATCGGCCCGTTCTCGGGCACGCTGTCGCCCAGGGCAACGTAAATATCCTTGACGATTCCCGCGGCGGCGCTGCGCACCGGCAGCTCGCCCGCCGCCGTGACCAGCAGACCGAGTGTCTCGCCGGCGCTGACCGCCGCACCGATCACCACATCCATCCGGGCAACGGTAGCGGTGGTGGGAGCGGTGATCGAAACGGTACGATTCATGGCGGTAGTTCCAGGGCGGTGGCTCCAGGGCGGTGGTCCCAGGATAGCGGGATACCGAAGGCTCAGCCGGTGCGGGAGCGGCGGATCGCCGTTCCATGCGCGGGACATTGTAGCGGTGATTTTTGGAGCGGACCCAAGCGGATCGCTGGCTGGCAGGTGCGGATTGCCCTGCGGTCGGTATCGCGAATCACGATGGCGTCGGGCGAAGAGCTACCTTATTCCCCCGGTGTAACAAACCGCACCACCTGAACTTCCGGGTCGCGGCTGCGGCCCGCACGGTGGAGTTTGTTCAGGTATTCCTGCCAGGTGTGTTCGCGGTTGTCCCAGAGCTGGCGCAGATATTCCCAGCTGTAGATGCCGGTGTTATGGCCGTCGTCGAAATGCAGGTGCAGGGCGTAGTGGCCGGACGCTTCGATATGCGCAACCTTCACGTTCTTCTTGCCGTACTGGAGCACTTCCTCGCCGGGGCCGTGCCCGCGCACTTCGGCGCTGGGCGAATGGACGCGCAGGTACTCGCCGGACAGCAGCGCGATGACGCCGTCGGCATAGTGCAGTTCGAGACTGCCGGTGGCTTTGTCGAGACGTACGCGTTGTGGAGTCATAACGGCAGGGTACCGGCGATACGGGTCACAGGATGAAGCGCGACAGATCCTGGTCGCGTGCCAGGGCGGCGAGGTGGTCGTCGACAAAGGTGGCGTCGATGATCGGGTGGGCGTTTTGCGACGCCAGGTCACCCGCGTCGAACGAGAGCTCTTCGACCAGGCGTTCCATCACCGTGTGGAGCCGTCGCGCGCCGATATTCTCGGTGCGCTCGTTGACCTCGAAGGCGATCTCGGCGATACGGCGGATGCCGTCCGCGGTGAATTCGACGTTGAGACCTTCGGTGGCCAGCAGCTCCCGGTACTGTTCGGTGAGCGACGCATGGGGTTCGGTGAGGATACGGCCAAAATCCTCGGCGGTGAGGGATTCGAGTTCGACGCGGATCGGCAGGCGGCCCTGGAGTTCCGGGATCAGGTCCGAGGGTTTCGAAAAGTGAAACGCACCGGAGGCGATGAACAGGATGTGGTCGGTGCGGATCATGCCGAACTTGGTGGAGACGGTGCAGCCCTCGATCAGCGGCAGCAGATCGCGCTGCACGCCCTCGCGCGATACATCGGAGCCGGAGACTTCGCCGCGCCGTGCCACCTTGTCGATTTCGTCGATGAACACGATGCCGTTCTGCTCGGCGTTGGCCAGCGCGCGGGCCTTGATGTCGTCGTCGTTGACCAGCTTGCCGGCTTCCTCGTCGGTAAGCAGCCTGAGCGCCTTGGCGACCGGGAGCCGGCGGCGCTTGGTGCGCCCGCTACCCATGTTGGCGAACAGGCCCTGCAATTGGTTGGTCATTTCTTCCATGCCGGGCGGCGCCATGATTTCGACGCCCACGGGCGTGGCGCTCACTTCGATTTCGATCTCGCGGTCGTCGAGATCGCCCTCGCGCAGTTTCTTGCGAAACAGCTGGCGGGTACCGGAATCCCGAGGCTCCGCGGCCGCGGGTTCGGCATCGCGCGCCGGCGTCAGCAGCGCGTCGAGAATGCGTTCCTCGGCGGCGTCGCGGGCGCGCGGCTCGACTCGGACCATCTCCTGTTCGCGCAGCAGCTTCACGGCGGTTTCCGCGAGGTCGCGCACGATGGATTCCACATCCCGGCCCACATAGCCCACCTCGGTGAACTTGGTGGCTTCGACCTTGATGAAAGGGGCGTTGGCGAGCTTGGCCAGCCGCCGCGCGATCTCGGTCTTGCCGACGCCGGTGGGGCCGATCATCAGGATGTTCTTGGGCGTGATCTCGGCGCGCAGCTCGGCATTCACCTGCATGCGCCGCCAGCGGTTGCGCAGCGCGATGGCGACGGCGCGCTTGGCGGTGCCCTGGCCGACGATGTGGCGGTCCAGTTCGTGGACGATTTCGCGGGGGGTCATTTCGGACATGGACATTTCTCTGGGCTGGTCTCAGGGCTGGCGTGCGGCGGGCGCGGCGTCGATGTCCAGCGTCTCGATGGTGCGATGGTGATTGGTATAGATGCAGATGTCGGCGGCGATCTGCAGGCCGCGCTCGACGATCTCGCGGGCGCCCAGTTCGGTGTTATCGAGCAGCGCCCGCGCGGCAGCCTGGGCAAAGGGCCCGCCGGAACCGATGGCGATCAGGTTGTCTTCCGGCTCGATCACGTCGCCGTTGCCGGTGATGATCAGCGAGGCCTCGCGATCCGCCACGGCGAGCAGGGCTTCGAGGCGCCGCAGCGCGCGATCGCTGCGCCAGTCGCGGGCGAGTTCCACGGCGGCGCGCACCAGGTTGCCCCGGTGTTCCTGCAGCTTGGCCTCGAAGCGTTCGAAGAGGGTGAAGGCGTCGGCGGTGCCGCCGGCAAAACCCGCGATAACCTTGCCGTTGTGAAGGCGGCGCACCTTGCGGGCATTGCCTTTCATGACGGTGTTGCCGAGGGTGACCTGGCCGTCGCCGCCGATGGCGACCTGGCCGTTGCGCCGCACGGACAGAATGGTGGTGCCGCGATATTGTTCCACTGCTGGATGTCTCCTGGCTCAACCGGCGGATGTTGGGGCGCGCGGGCGAGAATTCAATGCGCCCGCCCTGCGGTCGCGCGGCGGTCACTTTAGTGGCAAAATTACGGGCCCCGAACGGCAACCCGCGTCCGGCGGCACTCTGTCCGCGGCCGCTACAGTCGGCGCCACTGTCGGCGCTGCTGTCGGCGCTGCTGTCGGCGCTAACCAAAGTGGGCGCGATGGCATTGACTGGCCAGCGGTGCCGGGTGTATCAGCAGAGCAGACTCAGCGGGGCGGGCTCGTCAGGGCCGGTGCCGCCGAGGTGACAAGGCGACCAATCATGACTCAGACGGTTTCTCCCGGCGCGCGCTTTCGTCGCGCCATTGCGCAGCACCGCCCGCTCCCCGTGGTGGGCACCATCAATGCCTATACCGCGATGATGGCCGAGCAGATCGGCCATCACGCCATCTATCTATCCGGAGCCGGGGTCGCCAATGCGTCCTACGGACTGCCCGATCTGGGCATGACCTCCCTCAACGATGTCACCGAGGATGTCCGCCGCATCACGGCGGCCAGCGCGCTGCCCTTGCTGGTGGATATCGACACCGGCTGGGGCGGCGCCTTCAATATCGCCCGTACCATCCGGGAGATGATTCGTGCCGGCGCGGCGGCGGTGCATCTCGAGGACCAGGTGGCGCAAAAGCGCTGCGGGCATCGCCCGAACAAGGAAATCGTGTCTCCGGAGGAGATGGTGGATCGCGTCAAGGCAGCGGTGGACGCCCGCACCGATGCGGATTTCTTCATCATGGCCCGCACCGATGCCTTTGCGCAGGAAGGTCTGGAGCGCGCCATCGAACGGGCGCAGGCCTGTGTCGCCGCCGGCGCCGACGGCATCTTCGCCGAGGCGATCACCGAAGAAGCGCACTACCGGGCGTTTGCGGCCGCCATCGACGTACCCCTGCTCGCGAACATCACCGAATTCGGCCAGACGCCGCTCTACAACCGCGCCGAACTGGGCGCCTGGGGTGTCGATCTGGTGTTGTATCCGCTGTCGGCGTTTCGCGCCATGAATCGCGCCGCGGAGACGGTGTATCGCAATATCCTCGAACGCGGCGATCAGAAGGATGTGGTGGAGCTTATGCAGACACGCATGGAACTCTATGATTATCTTGATTACCACGCCTACGAAGAGAAACTCGACTCCCTGTTTTCCCAGGGCAAGAATCAGTAACGGGCGCGCTGCCGCCTACATCAGTACCAGAGAGGACATCAGCAATGGCAATGGCGAAGAAGCTAGAGGGCGCCGGCCTGCGCGGCCAGATCGCCGGCAAGACCGCACTGTCCACCGTCGGCAAGACCGGCTCCGGGTTGACCTACCGGGGCTACGACATCAAGGATCTGGCGGAGCACTGCCAGTTCGAGGAAGTGGCCCACCTGATCCTCAAGGGTCATCTGCCCAATAGTGCAGAATTGGCGACCTACAAGAATAAACTCAAAGGGTTGCGAGGACTTCCAAAAGCTTTGAAAGAAGTTCTGGAGCGTGTTCCCGCCACCGCGCACCCCATGGACGTGCTGCGCACCGGCTGCTCCTTTCTGGGCAACATCGAGCCCGAAGCGGACTTCTCGCAACAGCAGGACGCCACCGACCGCATGCTGGCGGTGTTTCCGTCGATCATCTGCTACTGGTACCGCTTCAGCCACGACAATCTGCGCATCGACACCGAGACCGACGACGACTCCGTCGGCGCCCACTTTCTGCACATGCTGCGCGGCGGCAAACCCAATGCGCTGCACGAGCGGGTAATGAATGTGTCGCTCATCCTGTACGCCGAGCACGAGTTCAATGCATCCACCTTCACCGCCCGCGTCTGCGCCTCCACCCTGTCGGACATGCACTCCTGTGTGACCGGCGCGATCGGCAGTCTGCGCGGGCCGCTCCACGGCGGCGCCAACGAAGCGGCCATGGAGATGATCGAAAAATTCACCAGCCCCGATCATGCCGAACAGGAGATGCTGGGCATGCTGGCGCGCAAGGACAAGATCATGGGCTTTGGCCATGCGATCTACGCCGAATCCGATCCGCGCAACGCCATCATCAAGCAATGGGCCGAGAAGCTGAGCGCGGATGTGGGCGATACCGTGCTCTACCCGGTCTCGGTGCGTTGCGAAGCGGTGATGTGGCGCGAGAAGAAACTGTTCTGCAATGCGGATTTCTTTCATGCGTCCGCCTACCATTTCATGGGCATCCCCACCAAGCTGTTCACGCCCATCTTCGTGATGTCGCGGCTCACCGGCTGGGCGGCCCATGTCATGGAACAACGCGCCGACAACCGCATCATTCGTCCGAGCGCCGAATATGTCGGTGAAGACCCGCGCAAGGTCGTGCCCATCGATCAGCGGGGCTGATATTCCGGTCCCGGCTGCCCCGGTGGATTTCCGTCGGCGCGGCCGGAGGCTCTTTATTTTGCCGACTTGTGCCACCAGATCGTTGTTGCAAGCCGCAGAACGGCGCGCACTTTATGAGCCGACGGTGCTTTCCCTGAACCCTACCGGACAATTCCCGACCCCATGAACACAGCCTTCCGCAAACCGCTTCCCGGTACCCAACTGGACTACTTCGACGCCCGCGCGGCGGTCGAGGCCATCCAGCCCGGCGCCTACGCCAAGCTGCCCTACACCTCCCGTGTGCACGCCGAGAATCTGGTGCGCCGCTGCGATCCGGCGCTCTTGACCGACGCCCTCCGGCAGCTCATCGAGCGCCGACGCGATCTCGACTTTCCCTGGTATCCGGCGCGCGTGGTGTGCCACGACATCCTCGGCCAGACCGCGCTGGTCGATCTCGCCGGTCTGCGCGATGCGATCGCCGACATGGGCGGCGATCCGGCCAAGGTCAACCCGGTGGTGCCGGTGCAATTGATCGTCGATCACTCGCTGGCGGTCGAGTGCGGTGGCTTCGATCCCGATGCCTTCGCCAAGAACCGCGCCATCGAGGATCGCCGCAACGAGGACCGCTTCCACTTCATCAACTGGACCAAGCAGGCGTTCGAGAACGTCGAGGTGATTCCGCCCGGCAACGGCATCATGCACCAGATCAATCTGGAGAAGATGTCGCCGGTGATCCACGCGCAGGATGGCGTTGCCTTCCCCGATACGCTGGTCGGCACCGACAGCCACACTCCTCACGTCGATGCGCTGGGCGTCATTGCCATCGGTGTCGGCGGTCTCGAAGCCGAGAATGTGATGCTGGGCCGCGCCTCCTGGATGCGCCTGCCGGAGATCGTCGGCGTCGAGCTGAGCGGCAAACCCCAGCCGGGCATTACCGCCACCGACGTCGTGCTGGCGCTGACCGAGTTCCTGCGCCAGTCGAAGGTGGTGTCGGCCTATCTGGAGTTTTACGGAGCGGGCGCCAGCGCGCTGACGCTCGGCGACCGCGCGACCATCTCCAACATGGCGCCGGAATATGGCGCCACCGCGGCGATGTTCGCCATAGACCAGCAGACCCTCGACTATCTGACGCTGACCGGGCGTGACGATGCGCAGGTGAAATTGGTGGAGATTTACGCCAAGACCGCCGGCCTCTGGTCCGACAGCCTCAAGAGCGCCGAGTACGAGCGGGTGCTGAAGTTCGACCTGTCGAGCGTGGTGCGCACGATAGCCGGCCCATCGAACCCCCACGCGCGGGTCTCGACCAGCGATCTCGCCGCCAAGGGCATCAGTGGTGTGGTGGAAAACGAGCCCGGCAAGATGCCGGACGGCGCGGTGATCATCGCCGCCATCACCAGTTGCACCAACACCAGCAACCCGCGCAATGTCATCGCCGCCGGACTGCTGGCGCGCAACGCCAACCGGTTGGGCCTCACCCGCAAGCCCTGGGTCAAGAGCTCGCTGGCGCCGGGTTCCAAGACAGTCGCGCTCTACCTCGACGAAGCCGGTCTCACCTCCGAACTGGAAAAGCTCGGTTTCGGCATCGTGGGCTTTGCCTGCACCACCTGCAACGGCATGTCCGGCGCGCTGGACCCGAAAATCCAGCAGGAGATCATCGACCGCGATCTGTACGCCACCGCCGTGCTCTCCGGCAACCGCAACTTCGACGGCCGCATCCACCCCTACGCCAAGCAGGCCTTTCTGGCCTCGCCGCCGCTGGTGGTGGCCTATGCCATCGCCGGCACCATCCGCTTCGATATCGAGAAGGATGCGTTCGGAACCGACGCCAACGGCAAGCCGATCCTGCTCAAGGATCTCTGGCCGACGGACGAAGAGATCGACGCCATCGTCAAGGCCAGCGTGAAGCCGGAGCAGTTCCGTCAAGTCTATATCCCGATGTTCGAGCACAAGGACGAGACCAGCGCGCGGATCAGCCCACTCTACGACTGGCGACCACGGAGCACCTACATCCGCCGCCCGCCCTACTGGGACAAGGAGGGCGAAGGCGCCCTGGGCGGCGAACGCACACTCAGGGGCATGCGGCCGCTGGCGGTGCTGCCGGACAACATCACCACCGACCACCTGTCGCCGTCGAACGCGATCATGGCCAACAGCGCGGCCGGGGAATACCTCGCCAAGATGGGCCTGCCGGAGGAGGACTTCAACTCCTACGCGACCCACCGTGGCGATCACCTCACCGCCCAGCGCGCCACCTTCGCCAACCCGCAACTGCTCAACGAGATGGCGGTGGTGGACGGCAAGGTGAAGAGAGGTTCGCTGGCGCGCATCGAGCCCGAGGGCAAGGTGGTGCGCATGTGGGAGGCGATCGAGACCTACATGAAGCGCAAACAGCCGCTGATCATCGTCGCCGGCGCCGACTACGGACAGGGATCGTCGCGCGACTGGGCGGCGAAAGGCGTGCGACTGGCCGGCGTCGAAGCGATCGCGGCCGAAGGCTTCGAGCGCATCCACCGCACCAACCTCATCGGCATGGGCGTGCTGCCGCTGGAATTCAAGTCGGGCGTCAATCGCAAGACGCTGAACATCGACGGCACCGAAACCTTCGACGTCATCGGTGAGCGCAAACCGCGTGCGGACCTCACCCTCGTGATCCACCGCAAAACTGGCGAGCGCGTCGAAGTGCCGATGACCTGTCGGCTCGACACCGCCGAAGAGGTGTCGATCTACGAGGCCGGCGGCGTGCTGCAACGGTTTGCACAGGATTTTCTGGCGTCGAACAAGGTTGCCTGAGCCAGGGATTCGTAACCATGAAGACACTGCCGGATCATGTCGCGCCCTACCAGCGCACGCCGGAGTTCACGGCGACCTCGGTGCCAGCGGGGCTGTTGCGCGGACACACCACCAAGGCTGGCGTCTGGGCCACCATCGTGGTTCTGGAGGGCGCGCTTACCTACCGCATTCTGGAGCCTCGGCTCGAAGAAGTGCGGCTGACGCCGGGACAACCGGGAATCGTCGAGCCCGGGGTGTTGCATGAGGTGGCGCCCGAACCGGGCGTGCGCTTCTACGTTGAGTTTCATCGCTAAGTTTCATCGCTAAGTTTCATCGCTAGGAAACCATCCAATGGCTCCTGTTCCACAGATCAAGATTCCCGCCACCTACATGCGCGGCGGCACCAGCAAGGGCGTCTTCTTCCGCCTGCAGGATCTCCCCGAGCGCTGTCAGGTGCCGGGGGAAGCCCGCGACAAACTCTTGCTGCGCGTGATCGGCAGCCCGGACCCCTACGGCAAGCAGATCGACGGCATGGGTGGCGCGACCTCCAGCACCAGCAAGACGGTGATCCTCGCGAAGAGCAGCCGGCCCGATCACGATGTCGATTACCTGTTCGGACAGGTCTCCATCGATAGCGCCTTTGTCGACTGGAGCGGCAACTGCGGCAATCTCTCGGCGGCGGTCGGCCCCTTTGCAATCACTAACGGCCTGGTGGATGCCAGCCGCATTCCGCAAGATGGCATCTGCACCCTGCGCATCTGGCAGGCCAATATCGCCAAGAGCATCATTGCTCATGTGCCCATGACCAATGGCGCCGTGCAGGAAACCGGCGACTTCGAACTCGATGGCGTGACCTTCCCCGCCGCCGAAGTGCAACTCGAATTCATGGACCCGGCGGCGGACGAGGAGGGCGCGGGTGGTTCGATGTTTCCCACCGGCAATCTGGTCGACGATCTCGATGTACCGGACGTTGGCGTCCTGAAGGCGACCATGATCAATGCCGGTATCCCGACCATCTTCGTGAATGCAGATGCCATCGGCTACACCGGCACCGAATTGCAGGACGCCATCAACGGCGATGCCCAGGCGCTGGCGAAATTCGAGACCATCCGCGCCCATGGCGCGCTGCGCATGGGGCTGATCAAACATCTGGACGAAGCCGCCAAGCGCCAGCACACCCCCAAGATCGCCTTCGTCGCCAAGCCCGCCGACTACGCCGCGTCGAGCGGCAAGCCGGTGAAGGCGGCCGATATCGACCTGCTGGTGCGCGCGATGTCGATGGGCAAGCTGCATCACGCCATGATGGGCACCGCCGCCGTGGCCATCGGCACCGCCGCCGCGATTCCCGGCACCTTGGTCAGCCTTGCGGCCGGTGGCGGCGAGCGCAGCGCGGTGCGTTTCGGACACCCCTCCGGCACCCTGCGGGTCGGCGCCGAGGCGAGGCTCGTGAACGGCGAGTGGACCGTGACCAAGGCCATCATGAGCCGCAGCGCCCGGGTGCTGATGGAAGGCTGGGTGCGCGTGCCGGGGGATGCGTTCTAGCAGCTTGCTGAAAAGCTGCCAGGCGCGAGCAGGGTTTCCATTCCGGCCACGCCCCCACTCCTGTAGGCAGGGATGGGGGCGTTTTCGTTTTGCCCCGGCAGGTTGTTACGCCGGCGGCGTTTTACCCAGGAAGGTACAGTCCGCCATTCACATGCAGGGTCTGTCCGGTGACGTAGGAAGATTCCTCGGAGCAGAAAAACCCCACGGCGCCGGCAATCTCGTCCGGACGGCCCGCGCGTCCGGCAGGCACGCGGCCGATCATGTCGTCGAACACCTGGTCCGGCAGCACGCCGCGCAGGCGTTCGTGCCAGATCATTCCCGGCGCGATGGTGTTCACCGTCACACCGTGCTTTGCCAGGTCGAGTGCCACCGAGCGGGTATAGCCGGTGATGCCGGCCTTGGCGGCGGCGTAGGGCGACTGGCCTTCGCCCGGATGGTAGGCGTACAGGGACGCGAAATTGACGATGCGGCCGAAGCCGCGGTCCACCATGTCCCTGGAGAACGCCCGCGTCATATGGAAGGTGCCGTGCAGATTGACGGCGATGACCCGATGCCAGTCCTTGCTGCTCAAATCCCAGGGTTTGGCGTTGCCCTGGATGCCGGCGTTGTTGATCAGATAGGCGATGGGCTTGTTCTCGGCGCGCAGTTGCGCCGCCAGTTGGTCGACATGTTCCTCCTTGGTGACGTCGAGGGGAACAAAGCTGAATTGCGCGCGCTCGGCTGCCGTCAGCGCTTCCTGGAGCCAGGGCTCCAGATCGGAGCCGCGCCGATCGGTGCCAAGGACCGGAATTCCGGCGGCGATGAGGCGTTTGGTGATGGCGGTGCCGAGGCCGCCGATGGCGCCGGTGACGAGTGCATATCCGCGTTGCATGGTGTTTCCTCCAGGCTGGGTAAAGAAGCGATGAAAATCGGACGGCAGTGTCGGCGATCCCGGCGCGCGCGAAGCCATTCGCGTCGCGCGGGGTATTTTGACACCGTGGGAGTCTGCCACCATGATACCGCCAGCCGACAGTTCCGGGCGTGGATTGCTCGCGGGAGATCCGATGGCACGTTTGTGGAGTCAGGTTGCGGTGGTGACGGGTGCTGGGCGCGGCATTGGCAGGGCCATCGCGCGGCGGTTTGCCGCTGAGGGTGCCTATGTCGTGGTGGTCGATATCGATGTTGCGATGGCGGACGAGGTGGTTGCGGAGATTCGCGCCGCCGACGGTGAAGCCGAGGCCATGATGGTCGATATGGGTGACACCGATGCGGTAGCCGCGCTGATTCGGCGGGTGGCGGAGACCCATGATGCACTGGATATTCTGGTGAACAATGCCGCCGTTACCCGCAACATCGATTTTTTCTCGGTGCGCCCGGAGGACTGGGATGCGATTCATCGGGTCAACGCGCGCGGTCTGTTCTTCTGCATGCAGGCCACGGCGGCAGCCATGCGCGAGCGCGGCGGTGGACGCATCGTCAACATCGCTTCCATTGCGGGGAAAGGCTATCCCGGTACCTCGAACATCGCCTACGCGGGCTCCAAGGGCGCGGTGATCGCGATGACCCGGATCGCCGCCCACGCGCTGGGTCGGCACAACATCAATGTCAATGCCATTTGCCCCGGCGTGACCCGTACCGACCTTTATTATCAGGTGGTCCGCGAACGCGCCGAGGCGGCCGGGCGTCTGGAAACGGAAGTGATGACGGCCTTCGATGGCAATATTCCCATCGGACGCTCCAACGAGCCCGACGATATTGCCGATCTGGCGGTATTTCTCGGCTCCGACGAAGCGCGCAATGTTACCGGCCAGTCGTGGAATGTGGATGGCGGTCTGATGTGGGATTGATCCCCGTAACGGTACTGGCGATCGATAATTCCAATGCCACGGCACAACATCCGATAAAAAGCAGGAACGGAACATGACGATGGAACCCGTGAAAATTCATTCACGAAAAATCAACTCGCGCGCGGCGATTGGCCACGGCGTTACCCTGATCGGATTGGCACAAGGAATCCTGCTCACTGCGACGCTCGCGTTGCCGGGATTAGTCGTCGCTGCCCCCGATGCCGCGCTCTCCGGCCTTGCGGCAAAAGATCAAACAGTGCGCCGGGAGCAGGGGTTGCGCTCCCTGAGTGCCCTGACCGGCACCTCGGTCACGGCAGCGGCCGAGCTGGCGACGACGCTGGAACGCGAGAATGGCGCCTTGGGCACCTTCGCCGTCGACTTCGTAATGGGCGAAATCTGGAGTCGGGAACAGCTCAGCCGGCGCGACCGCAATCTCGTGGTGCTGGCGATTTTGGGCGCAATCCACCAGACCAACCAGCTTGCCTATTACGTCCCTGGGGGAATCAGGAACGGGCTGACCGCGGAGGAGATCAGGGAAGTTTTCGTTCACCTGAGTGGTTATGCGGGTTTTCCCCGTGCCCTTGACGCCATGGCGGAAACCAACCGCTTGCTGGCGAAGATGGGGCACCCGCCGCCTGTCGCGCCCGCCGAGCGCTTGACGGGCGAGCAACGGCGCGCCCGCTCCATCGCGGTGATGACACGTCTGTCCGGCCAGGAGTCGGCGGATGCCGGGAAGCTTCTCGAGGGCATCGCGGGCAAATTGGGTCCGTTAGCCGATGCCGGTGTCGACTTCGCGTTCGGGGAAATCTGGGCAAGGCCGCAACTGTCCCGCCGCGACCGCAGCCTCTTGGTGGTATCGGTTCTGGCGGCACTCGGGCGCGCCGATGAACTGGATATCCATGTACCCGCGGCCCTGCGCCATGGAGTTACCAAGACCGAACTCGAGGAAGTGATGCTCACGGTGTTTGCCTATGCGGGCGCGCCCCTGGCGGTGGAGGGTATTCGCAAGGTCATCGAGCATACAGCCAGTCCCTGAGTGTCGCGGGTTGCGCCGAGCCAGTCGCAGCACGGTTGGCAAAACCAGATTTGATGAGGAGGAGACCATGAAAAAAGATGCACTGATCGATCAAGACCAGTTGGCCGGCAAGCTGAAGGATCTCAACGATTCGGCGCTAGAGGCCTGGATCATCGCGGACGGAAAGCTGCACCGACGCTACAAGTTTCCAAGTTTCAGCGCCGCTTTCGGGTTCATGGCCCAGACCGCGCTGGTGTGCGAAGTGATGAGCCATCATCCGAAGTGGACGAACGTCTGGAATGTGGTCGAAATCGACCTTCTGACCCATAGGTCCAAGGGCATCACCACGCTGGATTTTGAAATGGCGACGGAGATGGAGAAGATCGCCGCCGTCTATCTGCGCAACTGAGGGCGTCGATCCAGACTACAAAAAGGTGAGAGACCCGAATTTCAGCGCGGCATCAGGCCCTGGCAGAAAAGCTGGACCATCGCGTCAGCGACCTCCCGGGTCGTCATCTCGCCCTCCGGATGGTACCAGCGGGTCATCCAGTTGATGGCGCCGAACAGGGCGAACGCGCTGATTTTGCTGTTACAGGACCGCATGGACTGGTCGGCGATACCGTCCTCGATCATCTGGCGCATGGCGGAGTCGACACGCACATAAAGGGGCGCGATCTGTTCGAGGTATTTGCTCGACAGGGGTTCCGGGCCGGGGTGCGCGAGACAGCGTCCAAACTCGTCGTCGAAGACGGCGATGAACATGTGGATGAAGCGGGCCAGCTTTTCTACACCGTTCTCAGGCGAGCACAGGATGGCATCGGTCTGTTCCAGCAGCTCCGTGATGGCGGTATGCAGGCACTGGAACAGGATGTCTTCCTTGTTTTCCACATAGTAGTAGAGCGTTGGCTTGGTCACCTGCAGTTCGTCCGCGAGGTCGTTCAGCGAGGTTTCCCGAAAGCCTTTTTGATTGAACAGGCGGCCTGCGGTGCGCAAAATGGCGGACCGTTTCAGATCGTACTGCTCGTCCTTGCTCTGGATGCTTTTGCCCCAGCGAACCTTGGTCATTAGCGCCTCTGCGTGGCCAACTTCGTGTAACTGATGGCGTAACTCATGCCCTAGGAGCCTGTCGGACTTAAGACTGCCCTACTGCGGAAAAGCCGAATTTGGTTATATTTCGGGCAAATTTTCGTTGAATAGTCCCCGCTATTCGCCGCAAATTTGCCCAAAATCTACCTCAAATCGGACTTTCCCTCGCTACGGACGCTCAAGTCCGCCAGGCTCCTAGTGTAGAGCATAGCCAGAGGTCCGGTTACTAAAGGTCAATCGATTTACCAAGCGGTTTAGTATTTCGACCGATCGCGACCGACATCGTTGAACGGAACCTGTGCCCCGGGCGAGGAAGGCTTGACGATAATTCGGGGAAATGGGCGGCACTCGCAACCCGCTTGTGCCGGAATACGCATATAAGGTATATATCCGGCTTTGGACGACACAGACTGCTGGGTCTTGAGGGTATGACGAGCAAGTTTGTGGATATCCCCATTCCCCAACTGGTGGTCGAAGTCGAAAAATGGCAGTTGTGCTTTTTCGCCAAGGCTGTCGGCGAGACCGATCCCGTCTACTTTGATGAGGCTGCGGCCAGAGCGGCCGGGCACCCTTCGATTCTTGCCCCTCCCACCTACGCGGTGACCCTGAGCCTGTGTGAACGGGACCCCTACGCCCGCTATCGCGCGCTCGGAATCGATTGGTGCACCATGCTGCACGCGCAGCAGCGTTTTGATTACTTCGCCCCCATCCACGCCGGTGACTGCATCCGGTTTCAAAGCCGGATCGTCGATTTCATTCAGCGCCGCCAGGGCAAACTCAAGTTTCTCATTGAAGAAACCGAAGCGTTCAACCAGCGGGGAGAGCTGACCACCCGATTCCGCAAGACCATCGTGATCCGCGGTGTCGGTGTGGCCGAATGAAGCCGTTTCCCGACCCGGTGACGGTAGGGGATCGCCTGCCGAGACTTGTCAAACCGCCGCTCACGCGCGCCACGCTTGCGTATTTTTGTGGCGCGTCCAACGATCACAACCCCCTGCACATCGATCCCGACGCGGCCCGCGCCGCGGGCATGGATGATGTCTTTGCCCACGGCATGCTCAATATGGCCTATCTCGGGCAGTTGGTCACGGAGTGGGTTCCCCAGGCCTGTATCCGCAGCTTCGAGGTCAAATTCGGTGCCATCGTCAAACTGGGCGAGCAGCTGGTGTGTGATGGCGAGGTCACGGACGTGGACGAATTGGACACCCACCGCCGGGTGGTGGTTCGTCTGGTGGCAACCAATCAGGTCGGCGAGGAAAAACTGGTGGGTGAGGCAGTGATCGAGCTGCCGTCTCCGCTAGCGGTTTTTTCGACAAGTCGCTAAACGCCAAACGCGGGGCGATTTTTGGGGACAGAAACCAAGTGGGGTTGAGCAGATGCAAAGTTACCAATCGCCATGGATGGACGAAGATCTCGCGATCTTTCGCGCCGCCGCGAGCAAGTTTGTCGAGACCGAAATGGTTCCCAACGAGGACCGCTGGCGCAAGCAGCAGCACCTCGACAAGTCATTCTGGCGCCTGGCGGGCAAGCAGGGGTTCCTGTGTACGGATATTCCCGAGCAGTACGGCGGCGGTGGAGGTGATTTTCGCCACGAAGCGGTATTTTTCGAGGAGCAGTGGCGGCGCGGGCTGTCGGGAATGGGTCAGGGGGTCCACAGCATCACGGCCCATTACATCCTCAATCATGGTACCGAAGAACAAAAGCGGCGCTGGCTGCCACAGATGGCGAGTGGCCAGCTGATCGGCGCCATTGCCATGACGGAGCCGGGTACCGGCTCCGACCTCAAGGCGATCAAGACCCGCGCGACGCGCGACGGCGATGAGTACGTCATCAACGGTTCCAAGCTGTTCATCACCAATGGCTATCTGTGTGAACTGCTGGCGCTGGTAGTGCGCACCGACGCGGCAGGAGGTGCCCGTGGCCTGTCCATCGTGATGCTTGAGACCAAGGATCTGCCCGGATTCAAGGTCGGACGCATTCTTGACAAGATGGGGCAGAAATCCCAGGACACCTGCGAGCTGTTCTTCGATAACGTGCGGGTTCCGGTCGCGAATCTGTTGGGGGGTGCGGAAGGCCGTGGATTCGCGCAGCTGATGTCGGATCTGCCCTATGAGCGAACCCAGGTCGGAGTGCAGTCCGTCGCCATGATGGAAGGCGCGTTGGCGGAAACCGTTGCTTATGTAAAAGAGCGCGCGGCGTTTGGAGCGTCCCTGTTCGACCTGCAAAATACCCGGTTTCGCCTTGCCGAGGCGCAGGCCACCGCCCAAGTGGCGCGGGTCTTTCTGGACCACTGTATTCTCAACGTGGTGGCCGGGAAACTGGACAACGCCAGCGCGGCGATGTGCAAGTACTGGACGTCCGAGCACCTTCAGCAGGTCCTGGACACCTGCTTGCAGATGCATGGCGGGTACGGTTATATGGACGAGTACCTCATCTGTCGCATGTATGCGGACGCCCGGGTTGCCAGGATCTACGCCGGAACCAGTGAAATCATGCTGGAGGTTATCGCGCGCAGCCTTTGATCCGGACCCGCCGGTACACTGTGACACAAAATGAGTGCCGGGGTGGTGTGACCTGGGTCTCAAACCGTTCGGGAACGGTTTCACGCCACTGGGTTGATTCGGCCTGACTTCCCTTGCGACCACTGCCTATACTTCGGCGCACACGAGGTGGCTTCTCGTGAACCGGCATAACGGACAGCCAAGGATACCAGCAGTGCCCGACTCACCACGAAGCGCGATGGCCCAGCGGCTGCTCATCACGGTCTTTTTCGTGCTGGTTGGTATTGCCGTGATTTTTGGCCTTGAGCTGGGTGTATCGGGCCGATTGATGGGCGGGGTCGTCATTCTGGCGATTTGGTGTGCAGTACTGCTGGTGCACAGATCCCTTCTCAGGCAGCGCGCGCTGGTGGGCTCTCCGACGACGGATGCGCTTTCCATTATCGCGCAGGATCAGGCGCTGACGGTTTGGCAGGTGGACGGCGGCGGGCAGGTGAACGCCGTGTATGGCCGCGAGACCGCCCGTGAAGGGATCTCCCGAGCCCTGCTTCTTGATCGCGACATCGACGCGGTCACCGCGAACAATCCCGCTCTCGCAGCGCTTGTCCAACGTGCCCGGAGCGGATTGCCGAGTGTTGGTGAGGCCGAAATCAACGGTGTTTCGTACCGTCATCGAATGATCCCCCAGTCCCTGGAGGGAGAGCATGGCGGATTGACCTGTATTTCCGAGGATCTTTCGCAAGGTCGCAGTGAAGCGGCTACGGCGCGCCTGTGGAATGCGCTCCAGGAACACTCCAGCGATGCGGTCCTGGTGCTCGATCGTCAGCGGGTTGTCGTCGCGGTGAACGCCGCATTCACCACGATAACCGGATACAGTCAGAAAGACGCGATGGGGCAGCGCGACGATCTGTTACTGTCGAAGCCGCCGGGCGAAAACTACTACCAACGCATCTTCGATCAATTGGATGGCGTGGACTCCTGGCACGGCGAGACCATGCTGCGGCACCGGTCAGGCAATCTGTTCGACGTTCGGTTGGTTGTCTGCAAAGTGAAAGACAACTCAGGGCAAACCATCAACTACATCGTTACTTTCGCCGACTTGAGCCAGACCAAAAAGATCCATGATGAGCTGCGGCATCTGGCGACGCACGATAACCTGACCGATCTGCCCAATCGCCGCCTGTTTCTCGACCGTCTCGACCAAGGTCTCCGTCGCGCGCGCCGTGAACAGCGGCAATTGACGATATTTTTTATCGACCTCGATGACTTCAAGGGTATCAATGACGAGTACGGCCATCATGTAGGCGACGAGATTCTGCGGCAGGCCGGAAGCCGATTGCTCGGGGCGGTACGCGATAGCGACACGGTGGCTCGGCTGGCCGGCGATGAGTTTACGGTGATCGCCGACAGTCCCCACGAGGAAGCTGCCGCCATTCAGGGCAAGATTTCCGCTTGCCTCTCAGAACTGTTTCATGTCGGAGACCGAGCGATCAAGGTGCGTGCGAGCGTGGGTGCCGCCACTTACCCTGACGACGGGGAAAGTATCGAGAGCCTGATGCAATGCGCCGACCAATCCATGTACGAAACCAAGGCGGCGAGTAAAGGCCGTGAAGCGGCGGCCCCCGAGAAGTTGGGGTCTTACAGCGAAGGCTTGTATTTTCCATCCGAGTTGCGCTTGGCGATCCGGCGCGATCAACTGAAAATCGTCTACCAGCCGCAGATCGATCTCCAAAATGGTGGTCTGATGGGTGTGGAGGCGCTGTTGCGCTGGGATCATCACTGTCGCGGCAGTATCAATCCAGCGGACTTCATTGGTCTTGCGGAAGATGCCGGTATTATCGATACCATCGGCACCTGGACGCTCGAACAGGTCGCCAAGCAATTCAAGGCGTGGCGACGCTGGCGGATGCCGGTCCGGCAGGTAGCGATAAATATTGCCATTTCGCAGATCAAGGATCCCCGTTATCCCCAAACGGTGGTTGATGTGATGACCAAACATGGGATTCCGGCGGCCGCGATCATGCTGGAGGTGGACGAGGAAATCTATTTGCGCAGCCCAGGTCTTTGCCGCATCTTCTTCGAACGTGCGCGACAACTGGGGCTGCGGCTTTGCATTGACCAATTTGGCGTTCATACCGGCGAATACGCTTATATCGGCAAGGTTCCTGTCGATGCCGTGAAAATCAATCAGCGGTTGCTGTCGAACCAGATCCCCGCGAGGCATGACCCGAGATTCATTCCGGCGTTGGTGGCACTTTGCAAAGTGGCGGGCAAAGCGGTGACCGCCGTAGGCGTGGAAAGCAGTGCGGTAGAGTCCGAGCTGGTGCTTGCCGGCTGCGAATTGGCGCAGGGTTTCCTGTATTCCCGTCCCCTGAGCGCGGATGCGATGCGGACATTTCGTATCGAGCCTGCCGCGCATGGCGCGCGTGAAATCACCGGTATCGCCTGAAGATCGCGCGTCGTTTTGACCCGAACCATGGGTGCATCGGTCAATGAAGGGGTCGAGGGTGATCTGACGTTTGTGCCGGGCATGAGCGTCGCAGGCAAGCCGGGTCTACATCCCGTCGCGCGCTGCGAACTCCTCCGCGATCTGCCTGCACCAAGCTCGGATGCGGGCCTCAGAGCGTTCGAATTCGCTGGCCTCGTCCAGTGCCAGCCCAAGAAAATGTTGGCCGTCGGACGTCAGTCCCACCGAATGCGTAAATCGGTAGCCGGCGGCCGGCCACAATCCGATCGTCGTCGCGCCGAGCTGGGTAATTCTTTTCCAGAGATAACCCAAGGCATCCTGAAACCACTCCGGATAGCCTTCCTGATCGCCCAGCCCGTACAGTGCCACGACCTTGCCGCACCAATCCACTGCCGTCAGGTCTGGCCAGGCCCGTTCCCAATCCTCCTGCAACTCGCCATAGTCCCAGGTCGGGATGCCCAGGATGACGAAGCGATACCGGTTCGCGATGCGCAGGGGGGTGCAGGCGATGTCGTGGATCTCGACGCGAAAATCGGGAAGGGCGGCGGCTATCTGCTCCGCCGCCATCCGGGTATAGCAGGTCGAAGAGCCGTAAAAGAGGCCCGCGACGGGGACTGAAATGTCAGCGGGCACCGGCGAAGCCCAGTTGGCGCCAGGCTTCATGGCTGGCGACTGCCACCGCATTGGCGAGATTCATGCTGCGGCTATGCGGGCGCATCGGAATGCGCAGGCGATGTTCGGGGGCGACCGCGGCGAGGACCTCTGCGTTGAGCCCATGGGTTTCGGCGCCGAACAGCAGGCTGTCGCCGACTTGGTACGCGATCTCGGTATGGCGGCGCTCCGCCCGGGTCGAGAAGGCGAACAGACGACCGGCGCCGAGCGCGGCAAGGCAGCTCGCCCAGTCGGAGTGGACCCGCAACGGCTGCCACTCGTGGTAGTCGAGTCCGGCCCGCCGCATACGTTTGTCATCGAGCGCGAAACCCAGCGGCTCGACCAGGTGGAGCAAAAATCCCGTATTGGCACACAGGCGGATGATATTGCCAGTGTTCGGCGGAATTTCCGGCTCGATGAGAACAATATTCAGCATGTGATCGCTGGTGGGAAGAGGCGCTCGGAGCCCGCGGGTAAAACCTTGTCGGAGGCGATACAGGGTGTAAAATCCATGGCGCAAGGCCCCGCCGGGGCTGGTGTGAACCCAGGGTCACCAATCCTCGATGCGTCTGAAGTGTATCAAACTGGCGGGCTTCAAATCCTTCGTCGATCCCACCACGGTCAATTTGCCCGGCAATCTCTGTGCCGTTGTGGGTCCGAACGGCTGCGGCAAATCCAACATCATCGACGCGGTGCGCTGGGTGATGGGGGAAATCTCCGCCAAGCACTTGCGTGGCGAGTCGATGGCCGACGTCATCTTCAGTGGCTCGGGCACCCGCAAACCCGTCGCACAGGCTACCATCGAGCTCATTTTCGACAATAGTGCCGGCAAGCTCGGCGGTGAATACGCCGCCTACGCGGAAATTTCCGTCAAGCGGCGTGTCTCCCGGGACGGGCAGTCCGCCTATTTTCTCAACGGCAGCCGGTGTCGCCGCCGTGACGTTACCGACGTATTTCTCGGTACCGGGCTGGGCCCGCGCAGCTACGCCATCATAGAGCAGGGCATGATCTCGGGCCTGATCGAGGCGCGTCCGGAAGATCTACGGATTTACATCGAGGAAGCGGCGGGGATCTCGAAATACAAGGAACGGCGCAAGGACACCGAGACCCGCATCCGCAGCACACGCGAGAACCTCGAGCGCCTTACCGATGTCCGCGACGAAATGGGGCGCCAGCTCGATCGCCTGGAGCGCCAGGCCGCCGCGGCCGAAAAGTACCGGGTGCTCAAGGCCGAGGAGCGCCAGCTCAATGCCCAGCATCTCGCGCTCAACTGGCGGGATTACGACGCCGAGGCGCGCCGCCACGAAAGCGTGATTGCGGAGCAGGCGACTGCTCTGGAAGCCCTGATTGCCGAACGTCATGGAGCCGAGGCGGCCATGGAACGTCTGCGTGCCGACCATGTTGGCGCGAGCGACGCACTCAACGGCGCCCAGCAGCAGTTCTACGCCATCGGGGCCGAAGTCTCCGCGGTGGAGCAGAAAATCCAGCACGGCAGGGAACAGATCCGCCGTCTGCGCGCCGATCTGGAGCAGGTCGAACGGAATCTGGCCGAGTCCCGCGAACATCTGGACAAGGATGTCCTGCGTCACACGGCCTGGTCCGCCGAGTTGGCCGAGGTGATACCCGCGCGCGTCGCCGCCCAACAGCAATCGGCGGCCGCGGCGGTTGAACTCCAGGAAAACGAGCGGCTGTTGCACGACGTTCAGCAGCGCTGGGAAGCCGGGCAGCGCGACAGTGCCGATGTCCAACGGCGCATGGACAAGTCACAGGCGCGCGTCCAGCACCTCGACAGCGCCATCACCCGGACGTCGGATCGTTTGCGGCGGCTGCGCGCCGAACTGACCGAGGTGGATGCAGCACGGCCGGGAGCCGATCTCGAGGCCCTGGCGGAACGCCTCGCCGAGCAGGAAGCGGCCAGCGTGGCTGGGCAGGAGCGACTCGCCCAAGTCTCGACCGCGATTGCCGCGATGCGTGTGCAACAGGTGGCCATAGGCGCGACGCTCGATGCCGAACGCAAGGATCTCCAGGAGTTGCAAGGCCGGCGCGCGGGACTTGTCACCTTGCTGGATGCCGCGCGCACGACCGGCGAGGGCGCGGCCGCCTGGCTGCGCGCGCGCGGCATCGAGAAATCACCGCGACTTGCCGACGGCCTCGACGTGGAGCCGGGTTGGGAGTTGGCCGTCGAGACCGCGCTCGGTGCGGATCTGCAGGCCTTGTGCGCCGACGCCATCGAGCCATTGCGCAGTGAATTTGCCAGCTTCGCGCGCGGCCAATTGGCGCTGCTGGAGCCTGGCCGAGTCCGGGCGCCCGCGCCCGCCGGCAGCCTGCCCCCTCTGGCCGACAAATTGCGGGACGCCCGGCAACTGGCGGAGCCGCTGTTGGCCAATATCTATGCCGCGGACGATTTCGAGTCCGGCTGGGCACTGCGCGACGGTCTGCGCGCCGGCGAATCGATAATCTCGCGTGACGGCCTATGGTTCGGTGCCAACTGGTTGCGCCTGACCCGGGGCGACGATCTCGCCGGCGGTGTCCTGATTCGCAAGCGTGAGCTGGCGGCGGTGGAACAGCAAATGGTTGCCGCCGAGGCCCGCATTGGTGCCGCGACCGTGCAGCATGCCGAGGCCGAGGCGGCGATGCGCGATCTGGAAGCGCAGCGCGGCGCCGCCGAACACGCGCTGGCGCGCACCCAGCGTGACTACGCCGACGTGCGCGCCAAACACAGCGCCGACCAGGCGCGCCGCAAGCAGCTCGACGAGCGCAACCAACGCGTGCTGCGCGAGATTGACGAAGCGGACACACTGTTGGCGCGGGAAGTCGCCGAAGTCGGCGATGCCCGCCGCGATCTCCAGATGTTGCTCGACCAGATGCAGACGGCGAGCAGCGCGCTCGAGGCGATTGCCGTGGAGCGGGATAGCCGTCGCGACGCGGTGGCAGGCGCGCGCGGGGTGGCGCAACGCTGCCGCGATGCCCTGCATCAACTCGATTTGCGCGAGCGTTCGCTGAGCGCCCAGCTCGGATCGGTGCGCGAGGGACTCGAGCGCATTCGTGCGCAAGTGGAGCGGCTGACCGAGCGTCGCGATGGGTTGGCGCGCGAACTCACGAGCAGCGAACATCCGATCGCGTTTCTGCAACAGCAACTCCAGGACAAGCTCGCGGCGCGACTGGCGGCGGAAACTGCGCTCGCTACGGCGCGGTCGTCAGTTGAGCGTCTCGACAGCGCCCTGCGCGCCGAGGAAGCGCGGCGGGTGACCGCCGAGCGCCAGGTACAGGAACAGCGCGAGCGGCTGGAACAGTTGCGGCTGACGGCACGCGAGGTTCGCACCCGCGCCGACGGCATCGCGGAGCAGCTTCAGAGGCAGGGCTTCGGGGTCGAAGCGCTGCTGGCCGATCTGCCGGATATGGCCGCGGCGCCCAATTGGCAGGAGCAGCTCGACGCGCTGGATCGCCGTATCCAGCGGCTGGGGCCGATCAATCTCGCGGCGGTCGACGAGTTTCGGCAACAATCGGAGCGCAAGGTGTATCTCGACACCCAGGACGCCGAGTTGCGGGACGCCCTGGAAACCCTGGAGACCGCCATCCGCAAGATCGATCGCGAAACGCGCGCGCGCTTTCGGGAGACCTTCGACAAGATCAACAGCTCCCTCCAGGAGCTGTTCCCCAAGCTCTTTGGGGGCGGTCAGGCGGGTCTGGAGTTGACGGGCGACGATCTGCTGGATACCGGTGTGACCATCATGGCGCAGCCGCCCGGCAAGCGGAATGCCACCATTCATCTGCTCTCGGGCGGCGAGAAGGCATTGACAGCCATTGCGTTGGTGTTCTCGATCTTTCAGCTCAATCCGGCACCGTTCTGCATGCTCGACGAGGTGGATGCGCCGCTGGACGATATCAATGCCGATCGCTATGCCCGGCTGGTGCGGGAGATGTCGGAAAAAGTGCAGTTCATTTACATAACCCATAACAAAATCAGCATGGAAATCGCGGGTCAGTTGCTCGGTGTTACCATGCACGAGCCCGGTGTGTCGCGGCTGGTGGCGGTGGATGTCGATGAGGCTGTCCGTCTGGCCGAAGCCGGGTAAGACCGTCGACTGAAACTCACCGATCAACCAGAACGAGGTAGGGTAACGATGGATTTAGGCCCACGGGAGGTCCTCATTGCACTGGGCGCCCTGTTGGTGTGTGGCATCATTCTGGACGGTGTGCGCCGGATGCGGGCGGCCCGGCGCGGCAGTTTGCGCGGCCCGCGTCGGCAATCCATTTTTGACGACGACGGCCACGCCCCCATCGATCACGGTAACGATGAGTTGCCGGGCTCGGTCCGGGTCGTGGCGATTCGCGACGAACAGGCGGCGGCGGAGATCAACCAGAGCCTGCGCAAGCGCAGCGATCCCACATTTGCTTTCCGTGCCAAGCCTTACAGTGAGCCAGAACAGGAGCAGGGCCGGGATGAGTTGGCGCCGGACCCTCCCCGGTCGGTGGGTCAAACCGACGTGCCGGATCCGATCGCGGAGTCAATGCCCGAACCGGTCATCGCAACCGACACCCTGATTCCGCAACGGGAGCCCGATGTCGAATGCGCCGGCAAGCTCGAACTCGACGTGGATGACCTGCCGCTCTTCCGCGGCGAGCCGGCCCCGAAAATATCCGTAAACGCCCCAACGCCGGCGCGCTCGGCGCGAGGAGGAAAGCGGCGGGGCAGGGCATCGACCGAAGTCGATCCGGCCGCCAAGGAAGTGGGAGAAGGCGATGCGGTGGTCATTCACCTGATGGCGCCGCCCGGACAGATGTTCAGTGCCAGGCCATTGTTTGCCGCGTTGCTGAACGCCGGATTGAAATTCGGCGAGCGCAATATTTTCCACAGTTATGCCGACGACAGTGCCGGCGGCGAATCCGTGGCGCGCTTCAGTGTCGCCAACGCGCTGAAGCCGGGGGCCTTCGAGGGTTCCCTGCATGAGTTCAGCACCCCGGGCGTGGCGTTTTTCATGCTGATTGACGCGCGCTCGGATCCGCTCGGCGTCTTCGACGACATGCTGGCCGCCGCGCAGGCGGCAGCGCGGGAGCTGGACGCCGAGCTGAGAGACGAACAGCGCGCGAGTCTGACACGCGGCGGCATCGCGCTTTACCGCCAGCGCATTCTCGATTACAGCCGCCGGCACGGCCTCCCGGACTGATTGCCGTGCCGGATATGACGGCACCCCCGGAGCTCGCGCAGGAGGCCAGATTGCTGCGTGAGCAGCTTCACTGCCACAACATCAGCTACTACGTCGAAGACAATCCGCGGATCAGCGACGCGCACTACGACAGCCTGCTACGGCGACTTCAGGACATCGAAAATCTGCACCCCGATCTGCGCACCCCCGATTCGCCGACCCAGCGGGTGGGTGCGCCACCGCTCGCCGCCTTCGCGCCGGTGCGACATGCGGTACCCATGCTTTCCCTCGACAATGCTTTCGGCGCCGAAGAACTGCGGGAATTCGATCGCCGCGTGCGCGAACGCCTTGGCATCGACGCCTCGCCGGACTATGTCTGCGAACCGAAATTCGATGGTCTCGCGGTGAGCCTGCACTATCGGGATGGTGTCTTTGTCCGTGGCGCCACCCGGGGTGACGGCGAAACCGGCGAGGACATCAGCGCCAATCTGCGCACCATCGCGTCGATCCCCCTGCGGCTTGACGGCGCGTCCGTGCCGCCGGTGCTGGAGGTGCGCGGCGAGGTGTACATGTCGCTCCAGGGCTTCGCGGCGCTGAATGCGCGCGCCGAACAGGCCGGGGAAAAGATTTTCGTGAATCCCCGCAATGCCGCCGCGGGCAGTTTGCGCCAACTGGATTCGCGCATCACCGCAAGCCGGCCGCTGCGGTTCTGCGCTTACGGGATCGGCCAGGTGGAAGGTTGGGATGACCCCGACACCCAGGAGGAGATGCTGGCCTGCCTGCGGGCCTGGGGTTTTCCGGTGAGTCCGCTGTTGACGGTGGCGGCAACGCTGGACGAAGTCATCGCCTACTTCGAGCGTCTCGGCACGCTGCGTTCGGGGCTGGACTACGCCATCGACGGTGCCGTCATCAAGGTGAACCGTCTCGATCTGCAACGTCAGCTTGGCTTTGTCGCGCGCGCGCCGCGCTCGATGGTCGCCTGCAAGTTTCCGGCGGAAGAGGCCACCACGACATTGCTCGATGTCGAATTCCAGGTCGGACGCACGGGGGTCGTGACGCCGGTGGCGCGCTTGCGTCCGGTGTTTGTCGGAGGCGTGACGGTTGCCAACGCAACCTTGCACAACGCCGACGAGATCGCCCGGCTGGATGCGCGGATTGGGGACACCCTGGTGGTGCGCCGCGCCGGCGACGTGATTCCCCAGGTGGTGCGCGTGGTCAGTGAACTGCGACCACCGCAAGCCAGGCCCATCGCGTTTCCCGAAACATGCCCCGTGTGCGGATCGCTGCTGGAGCGGACGCCCGGCGAGGCCGCCGTGCGCTGCACCGGCGGCCTGGTGTGCCGCGCGCAGCGCCGCGAATCCATCCGGCATTTCGCCAGTCGCGGCGCGCTCGATATCGAAGGGCTCGGCGACCGGATCATCGAACAACTGGTGGAGCGGGAACTGGTGACGACGGTCGCCGATCTGTACCGGCTCCAGCGCGCCCAGCTCGCGGATCTCGACCGCATGGCGGAGAAATCGGCGGACAATCTGCTCGCCGCCATCGCCCGCTCCCGGGAAACGACCTTGCCGCGCTTTCTGTTCGGACTGGGTATCCGCGAGGTGGGTCAGGCGACGGCGCGGGCATTGGCCCGGCATTTCGGGACGCTGGATGCATTGATGGCGGCCGCGGAAGCGGATGCCGCGACCGCGGAATCCCCACTGCTGTCGCAGGTGCGGGACGTGGGACCCATCGTTGCAGGTCACATCAAGGATTTTTTCCGGAACCGGGACAATCGCGCCGTGGTGTTGGCGCTGCGCGCGGCGGGCGTCCACTGGCCGGAACAGCCACGCGAGACCGCCGCGTTGCCGCTTGCGGGCCAGACCTGGGTGTTGACCGGAACCCTGGAACGCCTGTCCCGGGACCAGGCGCGGGAACGCCTCGAAGCCCTGGGCGCCACGGTCGCCAGCAGTGTTTCCGCACGCACCCACACCCTGGTCGCGGGCGCCAAGGCGGGTTCGAAACTCGAACGCGCGCGCGCGCTGGGCGTGCGAATCCTCGACGAAGAGGAGTTCATGGAATCGCTGCAATACAATAGCGGCGCTTGACCGGACGCATCTGGCGCGCCGGGAGCGATCGGCCGGATCGATGGGGAAGCGACAGGACAGGCATGAAAACAGATTGGAGAGCGGGCTTGGACGGTGAAACAGTGGTGTACGGTTGCATCAAGGATTGCGTCCCGAGTCGCGAGGCGGAGGAGCGGCTGCGGACCAATCGCGGCGTGATCGAAGAATTGCCGCCGGTCGACACCTGGCCGTTGATCTCCCGGGAGATGTTCGGTTGCCCCGCGCGTTCGCTGCTGCTCAATGGCCCGCACACCGAGGTCGTGCATTTCGGCGCCGCCTATCAAGGCATCGAATACGAGTGGGAGCTGTGGCTGCGGGAATTCGAGACCGTGCTCGCGCGCATGTACTGGGTATCGGCGACGGTGCACCTTGAAACCGAGCTTGCCGGTACGCATTCCTTTCACTGGGAAAGCACCGGCGACTGTCATCGCCCGGGTGGCGCCGCGCCGCGCATGCGCTGCGAGTGGAGTCACGAGTCCTGAGCCGGCCCGGTCGGTTTGTGCCGGCGTGCGCGTCGCTAGGCCTGAACGCGCAGGGTAATCGCGGTGCTTGATCCCGTGCGTCCCGGACGCTTTCACTGGTATCTCGGTGGCGTCGGCACGGGCGCCGTCGCGATGGGGCTACAGGTTGTGCTGTTTCCCTGGATCCTGGTCGGGGTGCTGCACGAAACGCCCGCCCGGGTCGGGCTGGCGCAGACCGCGGTCCTGGTGCCGAGCCTGCTGCTGATTCTGCTGGGTGGTGCCATTTCCGACAACCGCCATCTCGGGACCCATGTGCGGCGCCTGTTCTTGCTCTATGTGCTGCCCTGCGGCGTGCTGCTCTGGGCCGCGCTGACCGCGCGGCTCGATTATCCGCTGCTGATGCTGTTCGGTGTGTGCTACGGCACCATCACCGCCTTCGTGCAGCCGGCCCGGGAGGCGCTGTTGCCGCAGGTTTATGCCGGCAATATCCAGCAGTCCGTGGCGCAATCCACTTTCGTGCAGTTCGCGGCCCAGAGCCTGGGTATCGTCGCCGCCGGGCAGTTCGACCGTATCGGCTTGCCGCTGCTGTTGCTGATGCAGATGGCGATGTTCGTGATCGCCGGCAGCCTGTTCCGTCGCGCGCAGCCGGCGCATGAAGGTTTGCAGACGGGACGGCGCCGGGAGCCCCTGGGCGTGGTTTCCGGTTTCGCCACGGTCTGGCGGCTGCCAGGGCTACGCGCGCTGATGGCGGTGGTCAGCATCACCGGCTTTTTCGGTTTCGGCGCCTATCTGGTAGCGGTACCCTTGATGATCCGCGAGATCTACCACGGCGGTGCCGGACTGTTCTCCCTGGTGCAATTGTGTTTCACGCTCGGTGTGTTGAGCGCGAACCTGCTCTTCATGCGCCGCGGCTCATCCCTGGGCCGGCCGGGTCGGGCGCTGATAGTGAGTCTGTTTGGGCGGGGCATCGTGCTGGCGGTGCTGGCATTCCATTTGCCCCTGTGGGCGCTGTTTCCGGGCGTCGTGGTCTGGGGCATGTTTTCGGGCATGGCCATCACCCTGGGTCGGGTGCTCACCCATACCCAGGCGCCGGATTCCTACCGCTCCCGCGTGGTATCCATCTATCAGCTGGCGTTCTTCGGCACCGCGCCCCTGGGCGCCTGGCTGACGGGGCAGATGGTCGCCGGGTTCGGCGTGCTGCCGGCACTGGCCGCGCTGGGCGGCTGCACCCTGGTCGCGTCCGTGCTGGCGACCTTTACTCCGGTGTGGCGAGCTGACTCCGGAAGGCGATCAGCGCCGCCGTGACCGCGACATTGAGCGATTCCACGCCATTGGCCATGGGAATGCGCACCCGGCACTTGGCGAGCGCCGATACCGCCGCGGATACGCCCTCGGTCTCGTTGCCGAGCACATAGACCACCGCGCCCCGGGGTCGGTAAGCCCCGAGCGCCACGGGAGCATCGGCGGCCAGTACGACGATCTCGACGCCCCCGGCCGCGAGCTCGGCGAGGGCATCGGGCAGGCGTTCGCAGCGCCACAAGGGACAGCGAAACAGGGTCCCGGCGCTGGCCTTGACGACCAGCGGCGACAGGGCCGCGCAGCCCTGGCGCGGCAGCAGTAGACCGTCCAGGGGGCTTGCACAGACGGTGCGCACGATCATGCCCAGGTTCTGGGGATTGGTGACGCGATCCAGAGCGAGGAGTTGCAGTGGTCGCGTGCCCGACAGCGGCAGATCGCGGTAGTCGGCGTGCCGGGGGCAGGCGATATCGGCGGCGACGCCCTGATCCTGGCGGCCGTTCTTCGAGATCCGCGCCAGCGCTTCGCGGCTGTGGTGGCGGACTTCGATGCCCCGTTGCTGCGCCAGTACGAGCAGTTCGGCGATCGTGCCGTCCGGGCGATTACTGGTGGCCAGATGCAGGCGATGCACGCTCAGGTGCGGATCGCGCAGCACTTCGAGGACCGGGTTGCGTCCGTAGACGGTAATGAATCTGGCGTAGAACTGCTTCTTTTCGCGGTAATCCACGGGGCGCCTGCTCAATCCAGGCACTGGAGGTAGGCTGCTACGGCGCGGGCGAGGCCCATGGCGAGCGCATCCACGATCAGGGCATGGCCGATGGAGACTTCGAGCAGCTCGGGCAGCGCGGCGGCAAAGCCGGGCAGATTGTCGAGATTGAGGTCGTGGCCCGCGTTGACGCCGAGCCCGAGCGCGGCGGCGTCCGCCGCCGTCCGCCGATACGGCCCCAACGCGGTGTTCCCCGTGCCCTCCAGGCAAGCGGCAGCGTAGGGGCCGGTGTAGAGCTCGATGCGATCCGCGCCGAGGGCGGCGGCGCGCGCGATCTGCGCCGGATCCGGGTCCAGGAACAAACTGACACGCACCCCCCAGGCCTTGAGCTGCGCGATGACCGGCGCCAGTGCGGCGCCATCGCGCGCGAGATCGAAGCCGTGGTCGGAGGTGAGCTGACTCGCTCCGTCCGGCACCAGTGTGCATTGCTGCGGGCGGGTTTCCGCCACCAGGGCCAAGAGTCCCGGATAACCGCCGGAGGCGGGAGCCAAGGGGTTGCCTTCGATGTTGAGTTCGCGCCCCGGGTAAGTTGCCACCAGCGCGGCCAGCGCGCGCACGTCGTCCGGGCGAATATGGCGCTGGTCGGGGCGCGGATGGACGGTGATCCCCGCCGCGCCCGCCGCCAGACAAACCACCCCGTGCGCCACCACATCGGGATAATTGCCGGGCCTGGAGTTGCGCAATAACGCGATCTTGTTGAGGTTGACGCTGAGGGCCGTCACCGCCGGATTAGATCCGCTTCGCCTGGATGATCAGGATGGGCTCGCGCGGTTGCTGAGCAAAGGCGCCGCCGTTGTTGACGGTCGGGGTGGCGCCGATGCGATCCAGCACGTCTTCGCCCCGAACGACGCGGCCGAACACCGTGTAACCGGGCTGGTCGCCCTTGGCGTTGAGCGCGTCGTTATCCTTCAGATTGAAATAAAACTGGGCGGAAGCGCTGTCCGGATCGGGCTTGCGCGCCATGGCGATGGTGCCGCGCGCATTGCCGAGACCGCCGACGGATTCGTTCCGAACGGTTGCGCGGGTCGGGCGCTCGCTGCCATCCGCGGCGTAGCCACCGCCCTGGGCCACGAATCCGGCGATCACGCGGTGGAACTGGAGACCATCGTAGAAGCCGCTGTCGACGTACTGCAGAAAGTTCGCGACCGTCGCCGGGGCGCGCTCGGCATCCAGCTCCACCCGCAGATCGCCGACGCTGGTCTTCAGCTCGACCACCGGATTGCCGGCTGGGGCGGAGTGCGCCGCCGGGACCGCCAGACCGAGGCTGGCCAACAGAATCAGCGCCAGATTTTTCAGCGACAGCTTTTTTTGCACAAAAGTTTTCAGTTCCATTCGGAATATCCCCGTCGTTTCGGTTTGAGCAGTGGCAGAACCGTACCCAGCAAGGCACCCAACGCCACCAGCAATCCGCCGAAGATGAACCAGCGTTGGACATCGTTGCTTTGCAGTTCTTCCTTGGTGGCGTGCAGTACATCGATTTCGGATTGCAGCATCTTGTTGCGCGTCAGCAGTGCCTGATTCTGCGCGTGCAGTTCGTCGGTGTCGGCCGCATCGCCGGTCATCGGGGCTTCGCTCGCAGGCGCTGCCGGCACGGTTGCGCCCTCCGCGGTTGCCGCCGGTGTACCTTGACGGAGTTTCAGGTTTTCAGCCTCCAGGCGCTCGATTTCCTCGTGCAGGGCGGCGAGCTGGTCCCGTGCGATGGGCTGTGAGCTGAGATAACGGCTCGCCAACCAGCCGGCAACGCCTTCGGCGGTTTCGACTCGGGTCCAGCCATCGCCGGTTTCCAGTACTTTCACCGACTGGCCGGAACGCATTCCCGGACGGACGATCCGGCAACTGCTGCAGGGCGTTTCCCGCAGAGACACCACGATTTCATCGACGATGTAAGCAGTGTCCGCGCGCGCGAGACCCGGAGCCAGGGTGGTGGCGCACAGCAGGCCGCTCGCGATGAGCAGGCGACCGAGACGAGGAAGATCCGGGTAGCGCGCGTTTGTCTGGCGAAAGCCAGGTCGATGCAAGTCCGGACGGCGAACGGTTTCGGGGGGTTGCGCGGTTGGCATCAGGGCAACACTCGCTTGAAGGGCTTGACGGTCACCGAGGCGTAGACGCCGGCGGCGATATAGGGGTCGTCGGCACCCCAGGCCTGGGCGGCGGCGAGCGAGGGAAATTCGGCGATGACGATGCTGCCGGTAAAGCCGGCGGCGCCCGGGTTATCCGCATCGATGGCGGGAGTCGGCCCTGCCACCAGCAGCCGGCCGGCGGCCTTGAGCGCTTCGAGGCGCGCCAGGTGCGCCGGGCGCGCCCGGAGCCGGGCTGTCAGGCTGTCGGGGGTGTCGTCGCAGATGAACGCATACCACATGCCGGAAGGGCCTCAATGCTGCGCGGGGTCGGGTGGAGTCCGCAGGAGCGTCTCGAACGTCAGGCCGGTCAAGCGCGTGATGCAGCGAAACAGATAAAACAGGGCGCCCATCATGACTAGCGTGGCGGGCAGCGCAATCACGGGATAACTCAGCGCCGTCAGCCGGCCCAGTTGCTCGTTGTATTCGAGGCTGCCGGCGGTGGCCGTGACCACCGCGCTGGCCAGCAGATAATTGAGCGCGGAGGAAAGAAAAAAGGAACCCGCCACCATCCAGGAAGCCCGCACCAACGCGCGTTCGAAGGACGCTACTGCTCCCCGCGCCGTCAGCTCGGTGTGGATACGCGCGGTGTCGACTACGGCGTCGTTCAGCAGCAGACTCCGCACCAGCGGCCAGCGGGTCTTCAGGGACAGCACGATGCCGATACCGAGGAGTCCGGGTATGGCCGCTTCCTTGAGCGCCAGATAGCGCGGCGGCAGCGCCAGCAGGCTGATGCCGCCGGTAAGCAACACGCTGATCACGCCGATCGCCGAGAACAGGTTGAATTTCCGGCGGCGCGAAAAATCCCACAGGCCATAGCCGATGGGAAAAGCGAGCGCCAGGAGGATCCCTCCTGTCGTCCCCAGGGCATCCGGACCGCTCAATTTCATCAGCACCAGCGAGGGCGCAACGATATTCAGCCCGAGATTGAGCAACAGGCTTTCGCGAGGTGGCGCAGTGGTGACGGTCATGGGGAAACGAGGTCCGCAAAGGCGTGGATTCTACCGCTTTGGCGCGTCAGGGCACAGACGCGGGGGCTGGCGTACGCACAATTTTCGGGGCGGGTTCGCGTGTGGCAAGCCATGCGCGGTGTTCGCTCCTTCGCCTATCCATTTGATCGGTTTCGGTCGTTGCGCGCCGTGCGTCGCGGACCCTCTCGCGAGGTTTTTCAGCAAGCTGCTATAGTGCCGCGCGCCACCGCTGGCGTGCCCTGCATTGGACCTGGTCATGGTCGAAACCTTGCATATCCACCCCGACAACCCCCAGGCACGCTTGCTGAGCAAGGTGGCGGACATCGTCCGCCATGGCGGTCTGGTGGCCTATCCCACGGATTCGGCCTACGCGCTCGGCTGCCATCTCGGCGACAAGGACGCAGTGGATCGCATCCGTCGCATTCGGGATCTCGACAAACACCACAACTTCACCCTGGTGTGCCGGGATCTGTCGGAGCTGGGCAGCTACGCCAAGGTCGACAATCAGGTTTTTCGTCTGCTCAAGGCCCATACGCCTGGGCCTTATACCTTTATTCTCAACGCCACCTCCGAAGTCCCGCGCCGACTCATGCACCCCAAGCGCAAGACCATAGGACTGCGGGTACCGGATAACGCCATCACTCAGGGTTTGCTCGCCGAGCTGGGCGAGCCGCTGATGAGTGTCACGCTGATCTTGCCCGGAGACGAGTATCCCCTGTCCGACCCGGACGACATCCGGGATCGGCTGGGCACGCGGATCGACGCCCTCGTCGATGGCGGTTTCGGTTCGCTGGAGCCCACTACCGTGATCGATCTGAGCGGCCCCGAGCCCCGGCTGCTGCGGCGCGGCATGGGCGATCCGGAGCCGTTCGGCTGCGCCTGATGCGAATCGCGGTCACTGCCGTCGCGGCAGCGTCCTATAATGGCCGCGCCCTTACGGCCATCGACGGTCAACGGAGATTGCATGAGTACAGCGGACTTTCCGGCGCTGCCCGCGGTCGCGACACCGCCTCGGGCGCCCTGCCAGGAGGAGCTGCCGTTCGCCATCGTGCTCGGCGAGCGCATGACCCAGTTGCCGGCGGATCTCTATATTCCGCCGGACGCGCTCGAGGTGGTGCTGGAAAGTTTCGAAGGCCCCCTCGACTTGCTGCTGTACCTGATCCGGCGTCGCAATCTCGACATCCTGCTGGTCAACGTCGCGGAGATTACCCGCCAGTACATCGAGTACATCGGGATGATGGAGGCGCTGCGCTTCGAGTTGGCGGCCGAGTACCTGGTGATGGCGGCGATGCTGGCGGAGATCAAGTCCCGCATGCTGCTGCCCCGTCAGGCCGAGACCCTGGAGGAGGACGATCCCCGCGCCGAGCTGATTCGCCGGTTGCAGGAGTACGAGCGCTTCAAGCAGGCCGCAGAGGCGCTGGATCTGCTCCCGCGCGTCGAGCGGGATGTCTTTCCCGCGACGCTGCCGGCGCCGGAGGGCCCGCAGCAGCGCCCGCACCCGCCGGTGGAATTGCGGGAGTTGCTGGTTGCCCTCGCCGGCGTGATGCAGCGAGCGCGGCTTCAGGAACACCACCACATCCGCTTCGAGCCGCTCTCGACCCGCGCCCGCATGGCGGAAATACTGGATCGCCTGCGCACCGACGCGTTCGTGCCCTTTGTCGTGCTGTTCCGGCTCACCGAGGGGCGGCGGGGGGTGGTGGTCACCTTTCTCGCGATCATGGAGCTGGTCAAGGAATCCCTGATCGAAATCGTCCAGGCCGAGCCCTACGGCCCCATTCATGTTGCCGGGAGATCGACCGATGGAAGCTGATCGCTTGCGCAGGATCGTCGAAGGCGCATTGCTGGCTGCCGGGCGACCCTTGGATCTGGTCCAGCTGGATGCGCTGTTCGATCCGTTGGAACAGCCGGGCCACGATGCCATCCGGACGGCGCTCGACGCCATCGCCGCCGCCAGTGCCGAGCACGCCTGGGAGCTGCGCCAGACCGCCAGCGGCTATCGGCTCCAGGTGCGCGCCGAGCTGGCGCCCTGGATCGGGCGGCTGTGGGAAGAAAAACCGCGACGCTATTCGCGCGCGTTCCTGGAAACCCTGGTCCTGATCGCCTACCGCCAGCCAGTGACGCGGGGCGACATTGAAGCCGTGCGCGGCGTGGCCGTGAGTTCCGATACCATCAAAGGCTTGCAGGAGCGGGAGTGGGTCCGCGTGGTGGGGCATCGCGATGTTCCAGGCCGGCCGGCGCTCTACGCCACCACCCGGCAGTTTCTGGACTATTTCAATCTGGAGAGCCTGGATCAGCTGCCGCCCCTCAGCGAACTCAAGGATTTCGAGTTGCTGGAGCCCCAGCTGGAGCTGGCCGCCGCGGCTGCGCTTGCGCCTGGTGCTGCCGAGCCGGGCGCTGTGGAAACACCCGGTGCCGATTCACCGGTCGCGGACCGGATGTCCGCCCCGGCAACGGCATCCGCACCATGAGCGAAAAAATCCAGAAATTGCTCGCCAATGCCGGCCTGGGCTCACGCCGGGAGATCGAAGGCTGGATCGGCGGTGGCCGGGTCACGGTCGACGGTAAGCTCGCGAGCATTGGCGATCGCGCCACCGCCACCGCCGTCATCTGCGTCGATGGTCGACGCGTCGCGCTCGCGGAAACCGCCGTGCCGCGGGTTCTGGTTTACAACAAGCCCGAAGGCGAGATCAGTACCCGCACCGATCCGAAAGCGCGGGCGACGGTGTTCGGCGCGCTGCCCGCGCTCAGGACCGGACGCTGGGTCGCGGTCGGGCGCCTGGACGTCAATACCAGCGGTCTACTGTTGTTTACCAACGACGGCGAGCTCGCCAATCGCCTGATGCATCCGGCGACCGGGATCGAGCGGGAATACCGGGTGCGGGTGCGCGGCGAAGTGACCGACGAAATCATCGCGCGTCTTGCCGCCGGGGTCGAGCTGGACGACGGTCCGGCGCGCTTCGAACGCATCGTGCCGGGCGGCGGCGAGAACGCCAACCGCTGGTTTTCGGTGATCGTGCGGGAAGGGCGCAACCGCGAGGTGCGGCGTCTGTGGGAATCCCAGGGCTGTACCGTGAGCCGGCTCAAGCGGGTCCGCTACGGACCCGTGGTGCTGCCGTCGTGGATTCGCCTGGGGCAGTGGGCCGACCTCCCGCCCGGGCAAATCGCCGGGCTGTACAAGGCGGCGGGGTTGGAGCGCGCGGTGGCGCCCCTGGTGCCCCATGAACTTCAGCAGCGCGAGCGCCAGGAACGCCGGCTGCGGGCGGGCGGCGGGCGCCGGGGGCAGTCCCGCAAGCATTAACCCCTGGGTCTTGCCCTACTGGGCGTCGAAAGATCGTCCAGTCACGCCCTGGCTGTCCGGCCCCATCAGATACAGGTAGGCCGGCATCAGATCGGCGGGCGTTTTCAGGGTCGCGGGATCTTCGGCCGGGTACGCCGCGGCCCGCATGGCGGTGCGGGTGGCGCCGGGATTGATGCAGTTCACGCGAATCCGGCTGGTGCGCTCAAGTTCTGCCGCCAGCACCTGACTCATCCCCTCGACCGCGAATTTGGATACCGCGTAGGCGCCCCAGAACGCCCGACCCTCGCGGCCGACGCCTGAAGAAGTGAACAGCACCGCGGCGTCGGGTGCCTCGCGCAGCGCCGGCAGCAGCGCCTTGGTGAGGAGAAATTCCGCCGTCACATTGACGTGCAGCACGCGCGCCCAGCTCGCCGCATCGTAGTTGGCGATGGTGGTGCGCTCGCCCAGCAGCGCGGCGTTGTGCAGCAGGCCATCCAGACGACCGAATTCGTCGGTTATCTGTGCGGCCATCGCCTGGTAATGGGTTTCGGTGGCGCCTTCGAGGCAGAGCGGGTAGATCGCGGGCTCGGGGCCGCCGGCGGCGCGGATTTCGTCGTAGACGCTTTCGAGTTTGGCGACGGTGCGACCGCACAGGATCAGGGTGGCGCCGTGGCGCGCATAGGTGGTGGCGGCACAACGACCGATACCAGCCCCGGCACCGGTCACCAGAATGACCCGGTCGCGCAACAGAGTCGGCGAGGGCGTGTAGTTGCTGGGTACGGTGGAAACAGGCATGGCGGCGATGGGGTTCTCGGCAGGGTCAAAACAGCAGGTCGTGAAGCTCGTGAGCGCTGGCGATGCGATGGTGCGCGTTCCAGTCGGCGGGGTCTTCGCCGGCATCGATATAGCCGTACACCGCCGCCACCGTGTGGGTGCCGGCGCTGCGACCCGCGTCGATGTCGCGGCGATGATCGCCGATCATGATGCAGGCGTCCGGCGCGACGCCAAGCCGGGCGCAGGCGAGCAGGATCGACTCCGGGTGCGGCTTGGCATGGGTGACGTGATCGGGGCAGATCACCGCGCCGGGCGCCGGCGCCAGATTCATGTCCCGCAGCAGGGGCGTGGTGTAGGTGCTGGGCTTGTTGGTGACCACGGCCCAGGGCAGGCCGGCTGCGCCCAGGCGCGCGAGCACGGCTTCGATACCGGGAAACGGTCGGGTGTGACGCGACAGATTGGCGCGATAGATCGCCAGGAATTCGGCGCGGATCTGCTCGAACCGGGGATCCTCCGCCGTACAGCCGAAGGCCCGGGCTACCAGACTCGCCGAGCCGTCGGTGACCAGGGTCCGAATCTCCGTGTCCGCGAGCGGTGCCATGGCGTGCGCTTGCAGCAACTGGTTCAACGCGTAGGCGAAGTCCGGCGCGGTGTCGAGCAATGTGCCGTCGAGATCGAACAGGACGGCGCGATAGCGGCTCACGCGGCTTCCCCGGGAGCGGCCCGCGTGGCGTGGAGCAGGTAGTTCACGTCCACAGCCATTGCCTTCAGGCGATAGCTGCGGGTCAGCGGGTTGTAGAGCATGCCGGTCATGTCGCGCACCTCGAGCCCCGCGGCGCGACACCAGGTGGCGAGTTCCGCCGGACGGATGAAGCGGGCGTAGGTGTGCGTCCCGCGCGGCAGCAGACCCAGCAGATATTCGGCGCCGACGATCGCCAGTGCAAACGCCTTGGGATTGCGGTTGATGGTGGAGAAAAACAGGTGGCCGCCGGGTTTGACCAGCTGCGCGCAGGCGCGTACCACGGCGGCGGGGTCGGGGACGTGCTCCAGCATTTCGAGGCAGGTGACCACATCGAAGGTCCCGGGCGCTTCGGCGGCCAGTGCCTCGGCGGCGATGCAGCGATAGTCGACGGCGATACCGGACTCGATGCCGTGCAAGCGCGCCACCGCAAGCGGCGCTTCACCCAGGTCGATGCCGGTGACCTGCGCGCCGCGGCGCGCCATGGCTTCCGCCAGAATGCCGCCGCCGCAGCCCACATCCAGCAGCCGGCGGCCCGCGACCGGGGCGCGCTCGTCGATCCAGTTGGCGCGCAGGGGGTTGATTTCATGGAGCGGCCTGAATTCGCCGGTGGCATCCCACCAGCGCGCGGCCAGTGCGGCGAAGCGGGCGATTTCGGCGGGATCGACGTTGCCGTGGACGGCGGGGCCGGAATCAGTAGCGGACATGGGCGGTCACCGACAGGGGTGGGGTCTCAGCGGGTGTTGGCGGCGATGCGGTCGCGCCATTCCCGGACGCGGACCTCCAGTGCCGGCAGGTCGATGGTCTGGTGCGCGCGACCGTCGAGGACGCACTGACCCGCCACCCAGGCGTGGCTCACGCGCCGCCCGCAGCCGGTGTACACCAGTTGCGAGAGCGGATTGTACAGGGGCAGTGCGCCCGGATCGGTGAACGCCACGGCGATCATGTCGGCGGCCTTGCCGGCTTCGAGGCTGCCGATCTCGTCCTCCAGACCGAGCACCGTGGCGCCGCCGAGCGTCGCCAGCTCGATCACTTCGGCGGCACCGAGATGGGACGGGTCGCCGCTCAGACCCTTGGCGAGCAGCGCGGCGGTGTGCATTTCGTCGAACAGGTCGAGGTCGTTGTTGCTGGCGGCGCCGTCGGTACCCAGCGCCACCGCAACGCCCGCGCTGCGCAGCATGTGCACCGGGCAGAAGCCGCTGGCGAGTTTGAGGTTCGATTCGGGGCAGTGGATCACGCTGGCGCCGGTGGTGGCCAGGAGTTCGCAATCGCTCGTGTCCACCTGGGTCATGTGGACGCACTGGGTCGTGCGCGACAGCAGCCCGAAGCGGTGCAACCGGGCGCTCGGACGCTCGCCGTGGGTGGCGATGGCGTCGGCCACCTCGCGCGCGGTTTCATGCAGGTGGATGTGAACCGAGGCTTGCAGTTCCTCGGCGTAGGTCGCGATGCGTTCCAGGGTGGTGTCGGCCACGGTGTAGGGCGCGTGCGGACCAAAGGCGACGCGCAGCAACGGGTCGCCGTGGTTGTCATCGTAGACCGCGAGACCCTTGTGCAGGTACTCGTCGGCATTGCGTGCCCAGGGCGTCGCGAATTCCAGGATCGGGAAGGCGATCTGGGCGCGGATGCGGGCCTGTCGCGCGACCGTGGCGACCACGTCGGGGTAGAAGTACATGTCGGCGAAGCAGGTAGTCCCGGTGGCGAGCATTTCCGCGATGGCGAGCCGGGTGCCGTCGGCGACGAAATCGGCGCCGACCCAGCGCGCCTCGGCGGGCCAGATGTGCTGTTCGAGCCAGGTATTGAGCGGCATGTCGTCGGCGAGGCCGCGGAACAGCGACATGGCGGCATGGCCGTGGGCGTTCACCAGACCGGGCATCAGCAGACTGTCGGGAAGGTGCAGGAACTTCGCTGCCGGATGCTTGCGGAGGGCCTCGGCGCGCGGCAGCAGCTCCACGATGCGCTCCCCGGCGATGACCACGGCGCAGTCGCGATAGACCGCGCCTTGGGGCACCACGGGCACTACCCAGCCCGCGGCAACCACCAGGTCGGCGCGAGGAAACTGCGGTGGCGGGGAGGGCGGCAGACTCATGGCGGCGGCAGTATAGCGCGGCCGGGGCGGTGGGGCCCTGTGCTACAATGCGCCGCCCTTTTGAACGCCTGCGACCGCGGGTCGAGCCTGCCGGTACTGGCAGCGATTGCCGGAGAAGTGACGCGAGATGAGTGAGTCGATCGCCAGAGAAATTTTTCCGGTAAACATCGAAGACGAACTGCGCCAGTCCTATCTGGACTATGCCATGAGCGTCATCGTCGGGCGGGCACTTCCCGATGTGCGCGACGGGCTGAAGCCGGTCCACCGGCGCGTGTTGTTCGCCATGAGCGAGCTCAACAACGACTGGAACCGCGCCTACAAGAAATCGGCGCGGGTGGTCGGCGACGTCATCGGTAAATACCACCCGCACGGCGATTCCGCGGTCTACGACACCATCGTGCGCATGGCGCAATCCTTCTCGCTGCGTTATCCGCTGGTGGACGGTCAGGGCAACTTCGGCTCCATCGACGGCGATGCGCCAGCGGCGATGCGTTACACCGAAATTCGCATGTCGCGCATCGCCCACGCGCTGCTGGCCGATCTCGACAGCGAAACGGTCGACTTCGCGCCCAATTACGACGAGACCGAGCAGATTCCCACGGTGCTGCCGACCCGGGTGCCCAACCTGCTGGTGAACGGATCGTCCGGGATCGCGGTCGGCATGGCCACCAACATCCCGCCCCACAACCTTTCGGAAGTCATCAAGGCCTGTATTGCGCTGCTCGATGACCCCGGGTTGAGCGTGGACGAGCTGATCGAGATCGTCCCGGGACCGGACTTCCCCACCGCCGGCATCATCAACGGGCGTGCCGGGATCGTCGAAGCCTACCGTACCGGTCGCGGCCGCATCCTGGTGCGGGGACGGGCGCAGGTGGAGCCCATGGAAAAGGGGGATCGCGACCGTATCGTCATCACCGAGATACCCTATCAATTGCAGAAAACCCGGCTTATCGAAAAAATCGCCGAGCTGGTCAAGGAAAAGAAAATCGAAGGTATTTCCGAACTGCGCGACGAGTCGGACAAGGACGGGTTGCGCGTGGTGGTCGAGCTCAAGCGCGGCGAGTCCGGCGAAGTGCTGTTGAACCAGCTCTATGCCCAGACCCAGCTTGAAACCGTGTTCGGGATCAATATCGTTGCCCTGGTCGACGGCCAGCCGAAAATCCTGAACCTCAAGCAGCTGATCGAAGCCTTTATTCGGCATCGCCGCGAGGTGGTCACGCGCCGCACGATGTATCTCCTCCGGCAGGCCCGCGAACGCGGGCATGTGCTGGAAGGTCTGGCGGTGGCGATCGCCAATATCGATCCGGTCATCGAGTTGATCAAGGCGTCGGCCAGCGCCGCGGAAGCGCGCGAGGCCCTGATCGCAAGGGCCTGGGACGCGACGGCAGTGATGCCGTTTCTGAGCGTGGCGGGTCACGACGCCAGCTTGCCGGACGACGTGGACCCAGCGTGCGGACTGCATCCGGACGGTTACCACCTGTCGGAAGCCCAGGCGCGCGCGATTCTGGAATTGCGCCTGCATCGCCTGACCGGAATGGAACACGCCAAGCTGCTGGAAGAGTACCAGGAGAAGCTCGACGAGATCCGCGATTACCTGGATATTCTCGGCGATCCGGAGCGGCTGAAGACGGTGATCCGCGACGAAATGCTGGAGGTCGACCGCGATTTCGGCGATGCGCGGCGCACCGAAATCGTCGCGTCGCAGCTCGATCTCACCGTCGAGGATCTGATTCCGGAAGAGGACCGCGTGGTGACCATTTCCCACGCCGGCTACGCCAAGAGCCAGCCGCTGGTGGATTATCAGGCGCAGCGACGCGGGGGCACCGGCCGGTCGGCGACGGCGGTCAAGGAGGAGGATTTCGTCGCGCGCCTGCTGGTGGCGAGCACCCACGCGACCATCCTGTGTTTTACCAGCGCCGGCAAGGTGTACTGGCTGAAAACCTATCAGATTCCGCTGGCCGGTCGCGGCGCACGCGGCCGACCGCTGGTGAACCTGCTGCCGCTGGAACCGGGCGAGCGGGTGACGGCGATGCTGCCCGTCGCCGAATATCGCGAAGATCGGTTCGTGCTGATGGCGACCGCCGCGGGCATCATCAAGAAAGTGGTGCTGACCGAGTTTTCGCGCCCGCGCAGCGTCGGGTTGCGCGCGCTGGATCTGGATCCCGGCGACAGCCTGGTCGGCACCGCGATCACCCGCGGCGACGAGGATGTGATGCTGTTTGCCAGCACCGGCAAGGCGGTACGCTTCAATGAAGCCGATGTGCGACCCATGGGGCGCACCGCGCGCGGCGTGCGCGGCATGCGTCTGCCCGAGGGCGAGCGCATGATTTCCCTGATCATCCCGCAGGCCGGGCACCGGGTGCTTGCGGTGAGTGCCAATGGCTATGGCAAACGCACCGAACCGGACGAGTTTCCGGTGCACAACCGGGGCGGGCAGGGGGTGATTGCGATGCAGACCTCCGCGCGCAACGGTGCGCTGGTGGGTGCCGTACAGGTCGCCGACAGCGATGAGATCATGCTGATTTCCGATCAGGGCACCCTGGTGCGAACCCGGGTCGACGAAATTTCCGTCCTCAGTCGCAACACCCAGGGCGTGCGCCTGATCCGGGTGCGTGAAAACGAAACCCTGGTCGGAATCGCGGTCGTCAGCGATGACGGAAGTGAAGCGGAGACCTGAGATGACATCGTCATCGGACAACGGCTCGGCGGCGCTCGCGCGTCTGCGTGAACAGATAGACGGCATCGATCGCCAGCTCATCGCGCTGCTGAGCGCCCGCGCCGGCTGCGCGCAGGCGGTGGCGAAGGTCAAGGCGGATAATGGCGATACCCAATTCTACCGACCGGAACGCGAAGCGCAGATTCTGCGCGCGGTCAAGGAGAACAATCCGGGACCCCTGGCGGCCGAGGAGATGGCGCGGCTGTTCCGCGAGATCATGTCGGCCTGCCTGGCATTGGAGCAGCCCATAAAGGTCGCCTTCCTCGGGCCGGAGGGCACCTTCACCCAGGCGGCGGCCCTGAAGCATTTCGGGCATTCCGCCGTGGCGGTGCCGTTGCCCGCCATCGACGAAGTGTTTCGCGAAGTCGCGGCCGGCGCCGCGGATTACGGCGTGGTACCGGTGGAAAACTCCACGGAGGGCGTGGTCAATCACACGCTCGACAGTTTTCTCGATTCCAGTTTGCAGATCTGCGGCGAGGTGGAACTGCGGATTCACCAGCATTTGCTGATCGGTCCCAACACCAGGCCGGAGGGGATTGCGCGGGTTTATTCGCACCCCCAGTCATTGGCGCAATGCCGCAAGTGGCTCGACGCCCATCTGCCCAAGGCCGAGCGCGTGACGCTCAACAGCAATGCCGAAGCGGCGAAACGGGTGGCGGGCGAATGGAGCTCCGCCGCCATCGCCGGCGCCATGGCGGAATCCCTGTATGGCTTGACGCGCCTGCACAGCAATATCGAGGATGAACCCGATAACACCACGCGGTTTTTGATTATCGGGCGCAGCGATGTGCCGCCCAGCGGCGACGACAAGACATCGATCATGGTGTCGGTAAAGAACGAGCCGGGCGCCCTGTACCGGTTGCTGGAACCCTTTCGCAATCACGGCATCGATCTCACCCGCATCGAGACCCGGCCCTCCCGGAGTCGTAAATGGAGCTACGTTTTCTTCATCGATTTTGCGGGCCATCGCGACGATCCGGAAGTGCGGCTGGCACTCGACGAAATCCGGCCCAGCGTGGTAGAACTTCGACCGCTGGGGTCGTACCCGCGCGCGGTGCTCTGAGTCGGTGTCGCGCAAGGTGAACGAACGCCACGCCGGAGTCGGGCGCCTGTTGATCGTGGGACTCGGTCTCATGGGTGGCAGTCTGGCGTTGGCGGCGCGCCAGCGGGGACTGTGTCGAGAAGTCATCGGCTATTCACGCAGCGAAGGCACTCTGGCGGACGCCGTACGCCTGCAGGTTGTCGACCGCATCGAACCCCATCTGCCGACCGCGTTGTCGCAACTGACGTCCGGCGATCTGGTGGTGATCGGGGTGCCGACCCAGGTCGTGCCGGACATCCTGACGGAGATTCGACGCCATGCCGACAGCGGCGTGACCCTGACGGATGTGGCCAGTGTGAAGGGCAGCGTGGTGGTGGCCGCGCAGCGTGTCTATGGCGCCATGCCGCCGCAGTTCGTGCCCGGGCATCCCATTGCGGGGTCCGAGAAAAGCGGTGTCGGCGCGGCGCGCGCCGATCTGTACGAGCACCACGAAGTCATCCTGACGCCGGTTGCGGAGACGGATCCTGCCCACCTGGAGCGGGTGCGCAATCTGTGGGCCGGTGTCGGCGCCCGGGTCAGCGAGCTCACCCCCGAGGTGCACGATCAGGTGCTGGCCGCCACCAGCCACTTGCCCCACATGCTCGCCTTCGGTCTGGTGGACGCCCTGGCCGAAATGGCGCGCAGCCAGGAAATTTTCCGCTATGCCGCCGGCGGCTTCCGGGACTTTACCCGCATTGCCGGTAGCGACCCGGTGATGTGGCGCGACATTGCCTTGGCGAATCGGACGGCGTTGCTGGCGGTATTCGATCGCTTCGAGACGCAACTCGCCGCCTTGCGCGCGGCGATTGCCGGCGGCGACAGCGACTTTCTTACCGGCATTTTTACCCGGGCCCAGGCGGCGCGCCGGCATTTCGAGGTTATGCAGGAGAGCAAACCCTATATGAGCATCTCCACCAACCGCAGCGCCTACCGCGTTGCCCCGGGCGGCAGTTTGACCGGCGACATCCGCGTGCCGGGCGACAAATCCATTTCTCATCGCGCCATCATGCTGGGCGCGCTCGCCGAGGGTGTCACCCGGGTGGAGGGCTTTCTCGAAGGGGAGGACAGTCTGGCGACGCTGCAGGCATTCCGGGATATGGGCGTGGTCATCGAAGGCCCGCATCATGGCGCTCTGGTCATTCACGGCGTTGGCATGGGTGGGCTGAAACCGCCTGCCGGGCCGCTTTATCTCGGCAATTCCGGCACCTCCATGCGACTGCTGACCGGTTTGCTGGCGGGGCAAGGCTTCGATGTCACCCTGGCCGGCGACGCATCCCTGTCGAAACGGCCGATGCGGCGCGTGACCGAACCCCTGGCGCGCATGGGTGCCCGGATCGAGGCGACCGCGGCGGGAACGCCGCCACTCGTGATTACCGGTGGTCAGGAGTTGCGCGGAATTCGCTACGATTTGCCCATCGCGAGTGCTCAGGTGAAGTCCTGTCTGCTGCTCGCGGGCCTGCGCGCCGAGGGCGAAACCGATCTGCTCGAGCCTGCCCCGACCCGGGACCACACGGAGCGCATGCTGCGCGGCTTTCAGTACCCCGTGCGCGACGAAGAGGGCCGTATCCGCCTCACCGGCGGCGGCAGGCTGGTGGCCTGCGACCTCCAGATTCCGGGCGATATTTCATCCGCCGCGTTCTTTCTGGTCGGTGCGAGCATTGCTCCCGGCTCCGATCTGACGCTGCGCGGGGTGGGCGTCAACCCGACTCGCGATGGGGTGATTCATATCCTGCGCGCCATGGGTGCCGATATCGAACTGCTGAACATGCGGGAAGTCGGCGGTGAACCGGTCGCCGACCTCCGGGTGCGTGCCGCGCCGCTCAAGGGGATTGTCATACCGCCAAATCTCGTGGCCAACGCAATCGATGAATTTCCCGCGCTGTTCATCGCCGCCGCCTGTGCCGAGGGCACCACCGTATTGACCGGTGCCGCGGAATTGCGGGTCAAGGAGAGCGATCGCATTCAGTCCATGGCGGATGGGCTGAACCTGCTGGGTATCGACGCCCAGCCGACGCCAGACGGTATCCGCATCGTGGGCGGTACGCTCGGCGCGGGTACGGTCGAGAGTCAGGGCGATCACCGTATCGCCATGGCTTTTGCCATTGCCGCGCTGCGCGCGACAGGAACCGTTGTTATCCGCGACTGCACTAATGTGCTGACATCGTTTCCGGGTTTTCCCCAGCTGGCGAATGGCGTTGGACTGGGAATTGTCGAGGTGACGGAATGAAAGATGCAGCGACGCCCGTGATCGCCATCGACGGACCGAGCGGCGCGGGCAAGGGCACGGTCAGTGTGATTCTGGCCCGTCGGCTGGGTTTTCATTACCTCGACAGCGGGGCTCTGTACCGACTGCTCGCCGTGGCGGCCGCGCGCCATCAGGTGACATTCAGCAATATCGATGGTCTTGCCGTGCTCGCCGCCCATATGGATGTCCTGTTCCGTATGGCCCCGGGCGACGCGGAACCCACCATTACGCTGGAGGGAGAGGATGTCACCCGATTGCTGCGTGCAGAGCAGATCGGTGCGCAGGCGTCTCTTGTGGCGACCTTCCCCGAAGTTCGCGCAGCGCTGCTGCGCAGGCAGCGGGCTTTTGCCCGCCCGCCGGGGCTGGTCGCCGACGGCCGGGATATGGGCACGGTGGTTTTTCCGGATGCCGCCCTGAAGGTGTTCCTCACCGCGAGTCCCGACGAACGTGCCCGGAGACGCTATAACCAGTTGATTGGAAAAGGGGAAACTGCTAGCCTTCGCGACCTTGTCGCACAGGTCAACGAGCGCGACGAGCGGGATCGCACCCGCCCGGTGGCGCCGCTGCGACCGGCGGACGATGCGACGGTCATGGATTCCACCACAATGACCATCGACGAAGTGGTCGAGGCGATCCTGGCGGTGGCGCGGGAGCGATTGCGGTAGCAGTCGCACACGCCGTGGGTTTTTAACGACGTTTAACGATGGGTGCGCGGTGTTCATTCCAGTCCGGGCCGCGGACCCCTCAACCAAGCAGACGACCCCTGGGCTGGCAGCGGGTCGGCGCGCAAGCGCACCACCATGAGTATCAGACGCAATGAGCGAAAGTTTCTCCCAACTGTTTGAAGAAAGCCTGAAAACTGTCGACATGGTGCCCGGCACCATCGTCACCGGTGTCGTGATCGATGTGGACAAGGACTGGGTTACGGTCCATGCCGGATTGAAGTCCGAGGGCATCATTCCGCTGAGCCAGTTTTTCGACGAAAACGGCATCGCCAAGGTTGCCATCGGCGACGAAGTGCAGGTGGCCCTGGAGGCTGTCGAGGACGGGTTTGGCGCCACCCGCTTGTCACGGGAGAAAGCACGCCGCGCGGAATCCTGGATGGTGCTCGAAAAGGCGTTCACCGAAGGCAACGCGGTGACCGGGATCATCAGTGGCAAGGTCAAGGGCGGATTTACCGTGGATCTGGATGGCGTGCGCGCCTTCCTGCCCGGCTCCCTCGTCGATGTCCGGCCGGTGCGCGAAACCACGCATCTGGAAGACAAGCCGCTAGAATTCAAGATCATCAAGCTCGATCAGAAGCGCAATAATGTCGTGGTTTCGCGCCGCGCCGTCATGGAGGCCGCCAACAGCGTCGAGCGTGAGGAATTGCTGCGCACCCTGGAAGAAGGCGTGGTCCGCAAGGGCGTGGTCAAGAACCTCACCGATTACGGCGCCTTTGTCGATCTGGGTGGTATCGATGGCCTGTTGCACATCACCGACATGTCCTGGAAGCGCGTCAAGCATCCGAGTGAAGTCGTTGAGGTGGGCGACGAGATCGACGTCAAGGTGCTCAAGTTCGACCGCGAGCGCAACCGTGTTTCCCTCGGCCTGAAGCAGCTCGGCGAAGATCCCTGGAGCGATATCGTGGCGCGTTACCCGCGCAATGCCCGCCTACTGGCGACCGTGACCAATCTCACCGACTACGGCTGCTTTGCCGAACTGGAAGACGGTGTCGAAGGGCTTGTGCATGTGTCCGAAATGGATTGGACCAACAAGAACATCCATCCCTCGAAAGTGGTCCAGGTCGGTGACCGCATCGAAGTCATGGTGCTCGACATCGACGAAGAGCGGCGCCGCATCTCGCTGGGCATGAAGCAATGCATGCCCAACCCCTGGGACGAGTTCGGCAAGCTCCACTCCAAGAACGATCTGATCAAGGGCACGATCAAGTCCATTACCGACTTCGGTATTTTTATCGGCCTGGACGGCGGGATCGACGGCCTTGTCCACCTGTCCGATATTTCCTGGAATCAGCCCGGCGAAGAAGCGGTACGCAACTATCGCAAGGGCGACGAGATCGAAACAGTGATTCTGGCCGTGGATCCCGAGCGCGAGCGGATTTCGCTCGGCATCAAGCAACTGGCGGATGACCCCTTTTCCAACTACGTTGCCCGCAATGACAAGGGTGCCATCGTTAGCGGAACGGTCCGTGAAGTGGATGCCAAGGGCGCCATCATCGATCTTGGCGACGGCATCGAGGGGCAGTTGAAGGCATCCGAGATCGGTCGGGACCGGGTAGAGGATGCGCGTAACGCCTTGCGTGTCGATGACAAGGTGGAAGCGCAGATCATCAATATCGATCGCAAGAACCGCATCATCAATCTTTCCGTCAAGGCGAGGGAGTCCACCGACGAGCGTGCCGCGGTCAAGGCGCACAAGCGTCAGGAAGCCGAGGCGATGCCCAACACGACTATCGGCGATCTGATCAAGGCGCAAATGGACAGCGCGGATCGCTAATCGGGTTTGCACTTTATACGCGGTGGTGCCTATGCCATTGACCAAGTCCGACCTTATAGAACGCATCGCTGCGCGGCAGGATCAGTTGCAGCCCAGGGATGTGGAAATGGCCATCAAAATGATCATGGAAGAAATGGCACGGGCGCTGATCAACAATCGGCGTATCGAAATTCGAGGGTTCGGCAGTTTTTGTCTGCACTACCGCGCGCCCCGTTTGGGACGCAACCCGAAGACTGGCGGTGCCGTGGAATTGCCGGGAAAATGGGTTCCCTATTTCAAACCGGGCAAGGAACTCCGCGAGCGTGTGAACGCGTCGCTGGAGCGCTGAAGCGCGAGGAACCGCACCGTGCGCCGAACCAAGGCATTGTTCTGGGCGTTGCTGGCGCTGCCGATGGCCGGCATCGGTGTGTGGTTCGTGCAGGACAACGACACCTCGGTGGCCTTGGTGCTGCTCGGCTTTCCGCTGGGGGAGTTGCCGTTGGGTATCTGGCTGACACTGACGTTTCTGATCGGAGTGCTGAGCACCGTGCTCGCGACCGTACCCGTGCTGGGCGCCGCGAGGTTGCGGCAACGGCGTCTTGAACGCGAAGTCGCGCGACTCAAGACCATCGCGAAATGACGGGTGGCGGGTAATGGCTCAGTGCCCCCGGGGATCACGCATAATCGTGGCCCTGGATTACCCTGACGCGGACTCGGCGCTGAGATTCGTCGGCAAAGTGCATCCGGATCTCTGTCGTCTCAAGGTCGGCAAGGAGCTGTTTACCGCAGCCGGGCCGCAACTGGTTCAGCGCCTGGTGGCGTCGAGGTTCGACGTGTTCCTCGACCTGAAATTTCACGATATTCCTTCGACGGTCGCCAAGGCAGTTGCTGCGGCCGGCAACCTCGGTGTCTGGATGACCAACGTCCATGCCGCGGGCGGTGGCGCCATGATGGCGGCGGCGGCAGACTCCCTCCGCGCGGCGGGGCAACAGCTGCTGCTGGTGGCAGTTACCATTCTCACCAGCATGAACCAGGCGGATCTCGACGAGATCGGGTGCGAGCGACCGCTGGTAGAGCAAGCCCTTCATCTTGCCGCCTTGGCCCAGCGCAGCGGGCTCGACGGCGTGGTGTGCTCGCCATGGGAAGCGCACGCGATACACCGCCGGCTCGGTGACGACTTTCTCTGTATCACACCCGGGATCAGGGGCGGTACCGGGATAGCCGCCGGTGATGACCAGACGCGGGTGATGACGCCGTTGGAGGCGGTCCGGGCCGGCAGCGATTATCTGGTCGTGGGGCGACCGGTAACGCTGTCCACGGACCCCGTGGCAGTCCTGCTTGATATGGCCCGGCAAATCGCAGAATATTGACCGGGCGCGAAGTGATCGCGCTCATTCATTGACAAGGAGCACGCAAGTGCAGGGAGTTCAACATGAAAAAGATGCGTCGATTGGAAAAGATGGCTTTGGTGGCCATGGCTTTGATGCTGCCTTCAACCTCACTCTGGGCCGTGGAGGGCAAGGCTGGCGTTGATAAGCCTCCGACAAGCACTACCCAGGCAGCGACCAGGACCGAGGCGGCGGTCAACGTCAATACCGCAAGTGTCGAGCAGCTCGCGTCGGGACTGGTTGGAGTGGGACCCGCCAAGGCTCAGGCGATCGTCGCCTACCGGGAAACGAACGGTCCTTTCAAGGACCAGGCGCAGCTACTCAATGTCAAGGGCATCGGAGAGGCGATTCTCAAGCAAAATGAGGGCAGAATCGCTTTTTGATGCTCGGATCGAAACCGTGCGGCCACGTTTTTCGGAGCGTGGCCTTTTTTGTTGCACCCGAGACCGGCAACGCGCGAAATGACCCGCCCTGGCGATATTATCAAGACGCATGACTGGGGCCGTCAGGTGCGTAGCTTTGCATTTTTGACCAATTTTGCGCTGATCGCCGTTGCTGGTTATCTCGCCCTGTTTGCGCGCTTCGGCGCACTGGTCGCGCCCGATCAGTATCAGTTGGCGATTCACTATGGCGCGCTGGTGGTGTCATTTGTCTTGATGTTCGACGGCAATTTTTTTGCGGCCGGCCGACTGGCAAGAAACCCCCTTTCCCGGACGCTGTTCTATTTGCTGACAGGCTTTGGGATATTCATTTTGTGCCTGGTGTTTTTTAAGGTCGCCGAACGGTTTTCGCGCGCGTGGTTGGGTCTGTGGGTGGTCTTCGCCTTGGTGCTGGTGGTTTCCCTGCACCATCTGTCCCATCGTCTGGTGCATGTGCTGCGGCAGCGAGTACAACCACGCCGTGTAGCCATAGTGTGCGCCGACGCTCAAGGTGATCAACTGGCCAAACGTTTTGCCAGTCAAGGCGGCGTGGTGGCCAAGATGCTGCCGCTCGATGCGGGCCTGGATGCGGCCGGTATCGAGGCCGCCGTAAAGCAATTGCAAATTCAGGAACTATGGATATCCCTGCCGCTGGCCAGTAGTGCACTCCTGCGCGATGTGCTCTACCGGCTGCGCGATACCCTGGTGGACATCCGTTACTTTCCGCAGATTGATGACCTGGGGCTATTTCGCCAGCGCATTGGTCGCTTCGGGAACAACCTGGTGATTGATCTCACCTATTCACCGCTTCAGGGGGGCAATGCGCTTCTCAAGCGAGCCGAAGATGTGATCTTGACGTGCGCGCTGCTGGGCATCCTCGCGCCGTTGTGTCTACTGGTGGCCGTGGCGGTAAAACTCGGTTCGCCTGGTCCGGTACTGTTTCGCCAGTATCGGCATGGCGCCGACGGTAAGCCCATCGAAATTTACAAGTTCCGAACCATGCACATGCATACCGAACCCGAGGGTCGCGTCACTCAGGCGACCCGGGGGGATCCCCGTATTACGCCGGTAGGACATTTCTTGCGGCGCACCAGCCTCGATGAACTGCCGCAATTTGTCAACGTACTGCAAGGTCGCATGTCGATTGTCGGTCCGCGGCCCCATGCGCTGGCTCACAACGAATACTACAAGGATCTGGTGGAGTCCTACATGAGGCGTCATAAAGTGAAACCGGGCATTACCGGTTGGGCGCAGGTGAACGGACTGCGGGGTGCGACGGACACGCTTGACGCGATGAAAGCCCGGGTTGAACACGACCTTTGGTACATCGACAACTGGAGTCTCGGGCTCGATTTGAAAATCATCGCCTTGACGGTGAGTCGTTTGTGGTCTGATCGCAACGCGTACTAAGGCTGGAGCGCAGCGTGGAATCAGCTCTGCGCGAGATCAAAACCGGTTCCGATGCAGCGACAAAGGCTGGAGGGCCCGGCGTTTGTGAATCCAGCAAGACGTCCCTGGGCGAACCCTCAAAGACCATCCCGCCGGAAAATTTGTCTGGCTCCGCCTGCTGGGCTCGAACCAGCGACCCAATGATTAACAGTGTTTACACACGCAATTTCTAAGCCACTGTCTCCGCTGCGGTTTTTCAGAAATCTCCGTTTCTAACAATAAGTTACGTGTGCTCTGGTTTTCCTTGAATTGCGTTGCTTTCCGCTATAATGCCGTTTGTGTACGGACACAGTACGGACACAGACCAGCGGAGAAGCACCAATGACCACCAAAACCACCCGATTGAGCGACAAGGCAATCGCCGCCCTGCCCAAACCAGAAGGCGGCAGGAAGTATGCGATCCACTACGACAGCGACCTGCCCGGATTCGGCGTCCGGATCATGGCGAATGGCAAGGCCGCGTTCATCCTGAATTACCGGGTGGATGGCCGCGAACGGCGGCTGACCATCGGCAGCACGGCAGAATGGAGTACCGGCGCCGCACGCAAGCGCGCTGCCGAGCTGCGGCAGGCCATTCGCACCGGCCGCGACCCGCTGGGCGAGCGCGAGAGTTCCCGCGCCGCGGCGACCGTCAACAATCTGCTGGACCGCTACCTGGCCGAGCACGTCCGACCGAAGAACCGGCCGACCAGTGCGGAGAACACCGAGCGGCTGGTGGATCGGCTGATACGGCCCGCCCTGGGCCGGCTCAAAGTCGCCGCGGTGCGATTTTCCGATATCGATGGCCTGCACCGCCGCGTCTCGACCAAGAGTGGCCCCTTCATGGCGAACCGGACGCTTGCGGCGCTCAGCAAGGCATTCAGCTTGGCGATCCGCTGGCAGATGCGCGCGGACAACCCTTGCAAAGGTGTCGAGCGCAATCCGGAGCCGCCGAGGCGCCGCTATTTGAGTGATGACGAGATCGCGCGGTTGTCCCGGGCACTGGCCGACTGGGAAGACATGGGGCGCGGCGAGAGTGATCCCTGGCGCGCGCAGACGGCGGCGATCGTCAAGCTGCTGTTGTTGACCGGTGCGCGTTGTGGCGAGACGCTGTCGGCGACCTGGGGTCAGTTCGACTTGAAGCTCGGCATCTGGACCAAGCCGAGCGCCAGCACCAAGCAGAAGGCCGAGCACCGGGTGCCACTGTCTCGGGCGGCCATAGATCTGCTGTCGGCGCTGCCGAGGACGAGCGCCTATGTTTTCCCGGGTCGAGCCGGCGCCGCCCACCAGCAGCGCCTGAACCGCGCCTGGGAAACCATTCGCACGACGGCGGGCATTCCTGACGTTCGAATCCATGATTTGCGACACTCTTTCGCCTCGCAACTGGTTGGGGCGGGCCTGAGCCTGCGCGTCGTGGGCGAAATGCTCGGGCATACGCAGGCAGCCACCACGCAGCGCTATGCGCACGTCGCCGACGATCCACTTCGGCATGCCGCCGAGCGCGCTGCTGAACTGCTGGGCGCCGCGTCCAAGCGCCCTATGGCTGAGGTGGTGTCGATTCGCGGAGGGCGGCCGTGATCGCGCGCGACGAAGCGCACTGCTGGACCACCGCCGTTCTGGCGTTCGACATGGGCGATCCCGAGCCGCTAGCGGACAGGGTGCGCCGCGAGGCGGTGATCCCGGCCGGAGTGCGGGAGGTGCTGTCCGAGATTGTCGCCGGCGCAAGACAGCCGAAGCGCAAAGCGGCCGTCAAGTTGGCCTGCGGAATGACGGCGAGGCAGTTTGCCAGCGCGTGCGAGTTTGCCAGCGCGCGGCAAGCCGCGAGCCGTGAGAGAGTTAAGGAATCTCCCGACAGAATCGGCTGCGGGAATGAGCCGAGTCCAAAGCCGGCGCCGCTGCACTGGCCGCCGCTGGCGGAGTTCGACGACATCACTCACGAGGAACGCCGCGAGCTGCTGCGCGAGGGCAACAAAGAAGTCCTGCACCAGTTGGCGAATGTCTGGAAAGTTGAGCCGCGCACGCTGGAGGGCTGGGCGCGAGACTTCGACAAACTGCACGCCAAGATTTTCGGAGCGCCCGCCACCTAACCACAACGTCAAAAAAAAAGTTATCAGTTACAAACCCGGTTTGTGGCTGAGTTGTTTTTTTTACGTTCGGGAATTTGTGTCTAACTATAACGGGCACCAACGGAAACGCGCGACAGCGCAAAGGTGCCAAAAAATGCGAGAAGATTTATACAACCCAGACCGGGCATGCAAGTACACCGGACATTCTAAGTCCAACTATGCGAAGCGGCGCCACCTGGGGCTGCCTCCGCGCTATGTGAAGGTCGGAAAATTTGTCTACTACCGCAAACGCGACCTCGACGAGTTCATTGACTCATGTGTCGTCGAGCCCGTGGCCGACCTTGCCCGAGGCGGTGCGCGGTGAGCGCCACGAAAAACGCCCGGGCCGTGGCGGCGGCACCGGGCGCGGAGGCCTTATCAAAACAGCAACAGCACCGCCAGTCTACCGCCCCTCAGCGACGGCGTAAACCGCCCTTCAGCCGGCAATTCAGGCTGGGACCGCGCCAGTGCGCAATCATCTGCCTAGGTTGGCCGCCCGTTCAGCCGCCGGCTGCGAACGTTTTGGCGCTCCCCGACGGCGAGCCGCCCGACCGTTTCGACTGGTCCATAGTGCGCGGCCAGTTTGTGCGCTGCACGCCGCCGCCCGACGAGATCGCCGACCACGAAACCCTGCACGAACTGGGCATGGAGATGGCAGCGGCTGGTGTGGCCGGGCTGGTGCTGTTCGACGGCGAGCGCGTTTTGTCCGAATGGTGGGCCGATGCGATCGAGCGCCCGCCGCAGCACAGCGCGCGAGGTGTGCCATGAGCGCCTGGGGGTCTGGCTTTATGGCAGGGGTCGAGGCGCCGCAGGCAGACAGTGGCGCCACCTGGCCCGAGCCGCTGGACTTGCGCGAACTGGCAAAACGCGACCCCGAACCGCCGGCCATGATTATTCCCGACTGGTTGCCGTGCGGCTACGCGACGCTGCTGGCCGGCCACGGCGGCGCTGGCAAGTCCGGCATCGCCTTGCAACTGGCGGTGGCGATTGCCACAGGCAGCGACTGGTGCGGCCTGCCAGTGGCTGAACGGCGTGTGCTGTATCTGAGCTGCGAGGACCGCGGCAGCATCATTCACTGGCGACTTCGCCGCATCTGCGACCGCCTGGGCGTCGATATGGGCTGCCTGGCCGAGCGGCTGGACGTGCTGGACCTGGTGGGCCGCGACACGATTCTTTTCGGCCGCGACCCGCTGGGCATTGGCGTCCTGCCGCCCTATCACGAGCTGAGCCGGCGTATCGAGAAAAGCGGCGCAGAGCTTGTCGTCGTGGACGGCGTAACCGACACCTTTGGCGGCGGCGAGAACGACCGCTCCGAGGCGAAGCGCTACGTCAATGCATTGGTGGCGCTGATCCGAGAGGACCGCGGATCCGTCTTGCTGGTCGCTCATGTCAACAAGGCCAGCGCGTCAACTTCGGCCACCAGCGAGGGCTACAGCGGCAGCACCGGATGGCACAACGCTGTCCGCGCCCGCTGGTATCTGCACCGCGAGACGGCCGACGAGGGCACGGGCGACCTGCTGCTGGCGTTGCAAAAGTCCAACCACGGCAACATCAACCAGACGATACGCTTTCGTTGGGACGCCGATGCGCACCTGTTCAATGGCTGGATGGAGGGCGCCAGCACATTCGACAGACGCGCGCGAGATGTGCAGGAGCGCGACGGGATTCTTGCGGCACTGCGCGAGGTGGTGGCGTCCGGCGACTACTGCCCAGCGGCGACTACCGGGCGGCGCACGGCCTACCACGTGCTGCGCGAGGCCGACGCCTTTCCTGAATCCCTGCGTGCTGACAAGCGCTCCGGCAAGGCCGCCAGAGACCAATTTTGGCGCCATATCGAAACGCTGCGGCGAATGCAGCTTGTCGCCGAGGGCAGCATTCGACGCACCGACGGCCATAGAACGGCAACGCTTGTCCCGAAAGACTGCGCAGCCAATGGCTTAGGTGTCATCGGCGAATCGGCGAATGAATCAGAAGCACGCAATTCTGATTCGCCAGACGCCGTCCCTACGGCGTATCGGCGAATGCGCCGGGGGGTTATAGGGGGGCGCGCGCACGGCGAATGCCCGAAGTGCTTCGGCGATGGCGACTGCTACTGCGGTGCGCCATGACTGCGGTAATCGGCTATGACCGCGACGGGCGCGCCATTCGTCCAGGCGACCTGTGCCTGGTGGTGCCTTCGCGGATCGAGCGCCAACCGCCGCCGGAATGGCTCGGCGTGCTCGGGGTGGCCATCGCGTACGAACGTCCAGGGCGAACCGTCGGGCCGCGTGTGTGGCTGCGCTCGCCTCTGTTCGTGATGACCGAGGGCGAGGTGGTTGTCTGGTGTTCGGCGTTGCAGCGCATTGCCGGCGGTGCCTCGGCGCGGGCTGCCGGTGGCGTCAGTCGTAACACCTTGTTACCCGGTAACACGGGCGGATTACGAGACTTCACTGGCTGGACGGGAGACGCGCCAAACCGCATCTATCGAGCCCACTTCATCCATGCGTGCAAGAGCCGGAAAGAAGCTCCACAAGCTCCACAAGCTCCAGTGCTGTAGACAGCGCAGGACGCGATTACGGGACAGGCAGACATCGCGTGACGGCGATTACAGCGCGCCAATCCCTATCCATCGTGGCCGTCGTGCTGGCGTCCGCTGTTTTCCGGCCGGCATCGAAAGACGCAGTGATTCCTAATCACCGCTTCACTGCGATAAGTTCGCCGTAACATGCTTGTGATTGCACTGTATGCATAGCGTTTTATCGCGTTTCTGGTGTCTAATGGTGCGGTAGTCCGGACGTTGTGTCCGCATAGTGTCCGCACAAGGGGGTTTTTGATGGGACGACCGCGTAAGACTTTGCCGCGGGGCGCGCTGGAAATCATCAAGCATTGCGCATCGCACGGCTTGAAGGATTCGGACATTGCCAGGGAGCTGGGCTTGCCGCTGCGCACCTGGCTGGCCATCAAGCGAAACAACCCGACGGCGCGGCAAGTCTGGGAAGAAGGCCTGGCCGCTGAGCACGACAAGCTCTACGGCGTTTTGTACGCCGAGGCCGTTCTCGGCAATCTCGACGCCTGCAAGTTCTTGCTGCGGACGAGGCACAGCTACAGGGAGAACGCACCAGCGGCCGGTGAGTCTGGCGCCAGCGTGCAAGTTGTCCTGTCCATCCCGTCTGCCATGTCCGCCGACCAGTACCAGAAGCTTGCCCTGGACGCGCGTCCGCTGCCTGCTGAGCCCGCATTGCTGGCGGAGTCGCATGTCGCGCTCGAAAAAGGCTGAGCAATCGCCTATCCAGCCGTCGCCGTTTCAGCAGCGGGTGCTGTTGGTGCCCGAGGCCTTCGACGTGTTCCTGGGAGGCGGCCGCGGTGGTGGCAAGTCCTACGCCTTGGCGCTGCTGGCATTGCGCCATGCGAACCAGTACGGCAGGGGTGCACGCGTCTTGTACATCAGGCGCACCTACAAGGCATTGGCGGACTACGAACTCATGCTGCGCGATTTGTTCGCGCTGGTGTATGGCCAAGGCGCACGATTCAACCAGGCTGAGCACGTCTGGCGTCTGCCTGGCGGCGGCTACCTTGAGCTGGCGCAGATGGACGGTCCGGCGGATTACAGCAAGTTTCAGGGCCGCAGCTTCTCCCTGTTGCTGATCGACGAGGCTGGCGAGTGGGCGACAGCGGCGGACCTGGACCGCCTCCGTAGCAACCTGAGAAGCGCTACGGCACCCGTCCGGGTGGTGATGGCTGCGAATCCCGGGGGTGTCGGCCATGCCTGGCTGTCGCAACGCTATGTGTTCCGCTCCGCACCCTGGGCGCCGTTCCTTGAGGCTACCAGTGGCCGCCAGTGGGTGAGCTGTCCCAGTACCCATGCCGATAACCCGAACATCGACCAAAGCGGCTACGTCGAGCAACTGCGGGCGTCCTGTGCGGCGGACCCTGAGTTGCTGCGCGCCTGGCTGCATGGTGATTGGGCGATTGCCCGCGGCGCCTACTTCGGGCCGGTAATCGAAGAATCCCGCAACGCCGTCGATCCCTGGGCCAGCCTGCCGCAAGACTGGAAGCATCGCGGCTGGCGCATGCGGCTTGCGCATGACTACGGCAGCGCGGCGCCATCGGTGACTTACTTGACGGCCAAGAGTCCGGGGGATACGGGACCGGACGGCCGCTGGTATCCGCGCGGTTCCATGATCCTGGTGGACGAGCTGGCTACCGTCGATCCGAACGATCCGAACAAGGGCATGGGCTATACCGTTTCGCGTCTGGCGGACGAGATCAAAGCGTTCGCTCGGCGGTGGGGTGTCGATCCCAGCGGCACGGCGGACGACGCCATTTTCAGCCAGCACGGACACACGGCGGGATCGATTGCCGACGAGTTCAGCCGCGCCGGTGTGTATTTCGAGCCGGCCGGCAAAGGTGATCGGGTGGCGGGCTGGGAGCGTATGCGGCGGTTGCTGGCTGACGCCGGCAAGCCGGACGTGCCCGGCCTGTATATCTCGCGCGCGTGCAGTTACTGGTGGCAGACGGTGCCCTACCTGGGGCGCGATCCGCGGCGGACTGAGGATGTCGACAGCCGTGGCCCTGATCATGCCGGAGACGCAACCCGCTATGCCCTGACCGCGCAGGAGTATGCGACGTTTATCGATCTGCGCTGGCCGACGTGAAGAACCGTCAAATTGACGGATTTGGAAATCCGAAAATATCGCGGATTTGAATCAGACTTTTAACGAGGTGATTTTTATGGCAGACGAAAAAATTGATATCAGAATCACGCCGAGCTTTGACGCGCGCGCAGTGGAGGGCCAGATTCTCGGCGAGACAAAAAGCGCCGCTGCACAGGAACACGCCAAACCGACCGTGACGCTGTTTGCTGGGCTGCATCAGGACCTGGCGCGCTTGCATGCTGCTCGGCAGGCGCTGGAGCAGGACCCGACGAGCACGCCAGAAGCGCGGGCTGTTCAACTGGCGAAGACCGCGGAGAAGCTGGGGGCGCGGATCGGCCAGCGCATGACGGAGCACCTGAGCCGGCTGGAGTCGGACATCGGCGCGCTGGAGGCGGCATTGAGTGCGCCGGTGACCGAGCAGGCGGCGCGTCCGGTGGCGCAGGAGATTCGCGCGCACTTCAAGGGCCTGTCCACTTCGGAACGGTCGTCCGCCGCCCGTATGGCGATTCAGAACGGCGACGACATCACGGCAACTGCCATCCTGGGTGCGCCGCCGTATCTGTCCGGATTACAGGCAGACATGCAGCAAACGCTGTTGAGCATGTACCACAAGAGCAGGAATCCGGATTCCGCCGAGAAGCTGGAGGTTTTGCGTCGCAGTCGCGACATTCTGGTGAACAACAGCGCACTGGTGCGCGGTGAGCTGATTGCCGCGGTGGGTGCGCAGCCGGACGAGGCGGCGGAGTGGCAGAAGCGGCAGGATGTGGCGAGCGCGGCCATTCGTCGCGTGCTGGAGGGCTGACACATGGACGAGGCCTTCGCCTACGGCTCGGAACTTTGTGGCACATTGACTGAGTTGGCGCATTGGCACCACGAATGGCGCTTTGTGTTCGCCCGGGTTGGCCAGCCTGGGCGGGTGCTGAAACTGAACGGCCATACCCGCCCGGTGTTCGGCAATCTTCGGTTGAAGCGACTGGACAGTCCGCATATCGCGGCGGACGGCACGGTTTGCCGCTTCGGCAGCGAGGAGTTGGGATTGCGTTGGTTCGGCAGCGAGTTTGAGCGCGATTGGCTTCTGTTTGCTGGCGGCGCTGGCGAGATCAAGTGGCGGCTGTACTTTTGATCATCGAGGAGCGCAGGCGCGAGCGGCAGGACGTGACGGCATTCCGCGCGCTGATTGCCGCTCCCGTTGTCGGTGCCATCACCATGCCGGCGAATGGGCGGCTGCGATTCAGGGCCACCACAAGCGCACCAGAAGGCGCGACAGCCGCGACAATCGCGGGGCCGAGCAATCCTCTATCCAGCGTCCGCGCTGTCTGCTGGGGCGCTGACGCGGCCTGAGCACGTCGAGCGGGGCGCAGTGGTGGCGCCAGCGGCGGGCTTCGAGGTGTTTTTGGATATCGGCTTGGGCCGTTTCGCCAAAATTGCGAGCGGCTGATTCAGGCACGTGCGATGGTGGCGGCAAGGATTGCGACGCTGCCGCAAGGCACTCGGTTCCCGAGCGCAGCGAAGGGCGAAGGCGAGAGTGACATTCGTTGGCGGGTATTTTTTTAACTGCCGAGGTCTACCGGCGCACCAGCCGCCAGATTGGGCGACGATTGTGGGGTCACTGGTGCCAAGCGTCCCGTCTGGCTGTCAGCGGGCATGGGTATACAGTCTCACGATATAGCGCACCCGAGTGAACCGGAATACACTGGCGCTGCTTGATACGCCATGGTGCTGGCTGAGGTAGGGACATGGGCGGAAACGTGATTATTGTGAAGGCCGCGCACGACCAAGAGGCGGGCGTGTGGTTTGTCGAGTCCAGCGACGTGCCCGGCCTGAATCTGGAAGCCGATTCTCTGGAGACCCTTACCGCGAAACTGCCGGGTGCAATCCTGGACCTGCTGGAAACGGGCGGCGGACTCGGTGACGGCGGTTACGACGTGCCTGTCGAGCTGATCGCACACGCCAGCACCCGCGTTCGCCTTACGGCCGCGTGAATGACTACGGAAAGCCGGTCCGCGAAATCCTGAAGGAGAATGGCTGCACGCGTCTCCGGCTGGGGCGCGGTGACCATGAAGTGTGGAGCAGCCCGCACACCCCCAGCCCCTTTACCGTCCCCGTCAAGATCAAGTCGCGCCACACGGCGAACGGCATCCTCAAGGACGCTGGACTGCCAAAGGCGTTTTGAGCGCCTGACGCCATTCAGTCCTGCCGACTGTTACCCTGTAACGCCATATCGTGATAGGCCAGAATGGCGGCTTCGACGAGGTCGCGGCGGGTGCGCCGGTACCGGTAACGGACTGGCGGCCGTCCGACCTGTCGCCGGACCTGTCGCGGTCCATGACAGTCGAGACCCTGGAGGCGGCCCGTGCGGCGGTGATGGGCGTCTATGGCGTGCTGCCGGCGCTAATGGACCCGAAGACGACCGGGCCGGTGGTGCGCGAGGCGCAGCGGCACCTGGCGGTTTGGATGCTTCAGCCTATCGCGCGGCTGATGGCGGCGGAGGCGAGCGAGAAGCTCGGTCAGACGGTGAGCATCGACATCCTGCAACCGTTGCAGGCGTATGACGCGGGCGGCCGTGCAAGGGCGCTGTCGGGCATCATCGAGGGACTGGCGCGCGCCAAGGAGGCCGGCCTGAGCGATGAGGCGATTGCGGCGGCGCTGAAGTTCAGCGGGACGGACGGCGACGGCTAACTCTGGCTGCGCGAGCGAATCTCAGCCAATGCGCGGCTGCGGTGCAGGAACACGGCGGAGGATCAAGCGGATGTCGATCAAGGTCGCGTGTCCGTGTCGGCCGCCGCTACCGTTGCGGACACAGTGCGGACACAAAAAACCCGGCTTGGTGCCGGGTGCTTGTAACTACTTGTTTTTCTTGGCTCCGCCTGCTGGGCTCGAACCAGCGACCCAATGATTAACAGTCATTTGCTCTACCGACTGAGCTAAGGCGGAGTGGCAGGGGGCGCATGATAAAAGCGGCTTTGCCCATCGTCAACCAAATGATGGTGCCCTGCGGCGTCGGGCATCGCCTGTGCTCTGGTTGTGAAGCAGTCCGAGGGAGCCGGCGCACTTTCACGGTTCACTGCTAAAATCCCAAGGCTCCCCCAGGGTAGGCTCATCGCGATCATGGATAAATCTCTCGCCGTCGTCAGCGATTACGAACCTGCCGGCGACCAGCCGGCAGCTATCGCCGCGCTGGTGGAAGGACTGGAGGCCGGGCTTGCCGCCCAGACGCTGCTGGGCGTCACGGGCTCCGGCAAGACCTTCACCGTGGCCAAGGTGATCGAACAGGTTCAGCGGCCCACGCTCGTGCTGGCGCACAACAAGACGCTGGCGGCACAGCTTTACGGCGAATTGCGCGATTTTTTCCCACGCAATGCCGTCGAGTATTTCGTTTCCTACTACGACTACTACCAGCCCGAAGCTTATGTGCCGGCGTCCGATACCTATATCGAAAAGGATGCCTCGATCAATCAGCACATCGAACAGATGCGGCTTTCGGCGACCAAGGCGCTGCTCGAACGGCGCGATGTGGTGGTGGTGGCGACGGTGTCGGCGATCTACGGTCTGGGCGATCCCAACTCCTATCTGAAGATGCTGCTCCATGTGGTGCGCGGCGACCGCGTCGATCAGCGCGCCATCCTGCGCCGGTTGGCAGAGCTCCAGTACAGCCGCAACGACATCGGTTTTGATCGCGGCAACTACCGGGTACGGGGTGATGTCATCGACATCTTTCCCGCCGATTCGGATGAACTGGCGGTGCGGATCGGGTTGTTCGAGGACGAAGTCGAGAACATACAGTTGTTTGATCCCCTGACCGGCACGGTCGTGCAGCGGGTGCCGCGTTGTACCATCTATCCGAAAAGCCACTATGTCACGCCGCGCGAGACGATTCTGGCAGCGGTAGAGTTAATCAAGATCGAGCTGGAGGAGCAGCTTGCCCGGCTGCGCGCGGCGGACAAATTGGTCGAAGCACAGCGGCTGTCGGAGCGCACGCGTTACGATCTGGAAATGATGCGCGAGTTGGGCTACTGCCCGGGGATCGAAAACTACTCGCGTTATCTCTCCAACCGACAACCTGGAGAACCGCCACCCACGCTGTTCGATTACCTGCCCGCCGACGCGCTGCTCGTGATCGACGAATCCCATGTCAGCATTCCGCAGCTGGGTGGCATGTACCGGGGCGACCGCTCGCGCAAGGAAACCCTGGTCGAATACGGGTTTCGCCTTCCGTGCGCACTCGACAACCGGCCGCTGCGGTTCGACGAATGGGAGCGGCTGCGTCCGCAGACACTGTTTGTATCGGCGACGCCAGGACGCTACGAAGCGGAGCATGCCGATGCCGTGGTGGAACAGGTGGTGCGGCCAACCGGGCTGGTGGATCCCCGGATCGAGGTGCGACCCGCGGTCACCCAGGTGGATGATGTGCTGGGCGAGATTCGCGCCTGCGCGGCACTGGATCGGCGGGTGCTGATTACGGTGCTGACCAAGCGCATGGCAGAGGACCTCACCGAATATCTGGCCGAACACGGCGTGCGGGTCCGTTATCTGCACTCCGACATCAATACCGTGGAACGGGTGGAAATCATTCGTGACCTGCGACTGGGTGAATTCGACGTGCTGGTCGGCATCAATCTTTTGCGCGAGGGGCTGGATATGCCGGAAGTTGCGCTGGTGGCGATCTTCGATGCCGACAAGGAGGGTTTTCTGCGTTCCGAGCAATCCCTGATCCAGACCATCGGCCGGGCGGCGCGCCACATCGAGGGCCGCGCCATTCTCTACGCCGATGTAGTTACCGGCTCAATGCGTCGCGCGATGGACGAGACCGACCGGCGCCGGCAGCGGCAGATCGAGTTCAATCGTCTGCATGGACTGGTCCCCAGGGGCATCAACAAGCCGGTTGCGGATGTTCTGGAAGGCGCGGTGGCGGCGCGCAAGGATCGCCGCCAGGCACGGGTGGCGGAACAGGAGCAGCGCTATGTCATGGCGGCGGCTGACGTGTCGCCCGCTGCGCTGGCGCGGCAGATTGCGGCGCTGGAAGAGAAGATGCACGCCCATGCGCGCAATCTGGAGTTCGAGCAGGCGGCCCAGGCGCGGGATGCCCTTGCCGCGCTCAAGCGCCGGGTCTTCGCCGCGACCGCTTGAGCCGCTGGCTCGGACCCGGGTTCAGTCGATGGCGTTTGCTTGCGACTCCGCGTTGCCGGTGTAGTCCGCGGGGGTCAGCGCCAGCAACTGTTGGCGCGCGGTTTCGGGTATCGGCAAGGCCGCAATGAATGCATGCAGGGTTTGCGCGGTCATGGCCTGGCCGCGGGTCAGTGCTTTCAGCTTTTCATAGGGCTCGGGGACGTTGTAGCGCCGCATCAGGGTCTGGATGGGTTCCGCCATGACTTCCCACGCGCGCTCCAGATCCTGCGCGAGTCGTGGACGGTCGATTTCCAGTTTGCCGAGACCCTTCAGTGTGGCCTGATAGGCGATCAGACTGTAGCCGAAGCCCACGCCCATGTTGCGCAACACGGTGGAGTCGGTGAGATCGCGCTGCCAGCGCGAAACCGGCAGCTTGGCGGCGAGATGCCCAAAGAGGGCATTGGCGAGTCCCAGATTGCCTTCGGAATTTTCAAAGTCGATCGGATTGACCTTGTGCGGCATGGTCGAGGAGCCCACTTCCCCCGCCACCGGACGTTGACGGAAATAGCCGAGTGCGATGTAACCCCAGATATCCCGGTCAAAGTCCAGCAACACCGTATTGAAACGGGCGACAGCGTCGAACAGCTCGGCCATGTAATCGTGCGGTTCGATCTGGGTGGTGTAGGGGTTCCAGCCGAGGCCCAGCCCGGTGACGAAGCGGCGTGCGATGTCCGGCCAGTCGAGATCCGGATAAGCGGCCAGGTGCGCGTTGTAGTTGCCCACCGCGCCGTTCATCTTGCCGAGCAGCTCGATCGCGCGGATCTGGCGCAGTTGGCGGCGCAGGCGCGCGGCGGTATTGGCCAGTTCCTTGCCCATGGTGGTCGGCGAGGCGGTCTGGCCATGGGTGCGTGCCAGCATGGGTACGCCGGCCAGCTCTTTCGCCAGCTCCGCGATGGCAGTCGTCAGCTCGTCCATCGCCGGCAACACCACATCCGCGAGCGCGCCTTGCAGCATCAGGGCATGGGACAGATTGTTGATGTCCTCCGAAGTGCAGGCAAAGTGCACAAACTCGGAGGTGTCCTCGAACCCACCCAGCGCCGCGAGCCGCTCCTTGATGAAATACTCCACGGCCTTGACGTCGTGATTGGTGACCGCTTCGATGGTCTTGATGCGCTCCGCATCCGCCGGGCTGAACCCAGCCTGGATGCGGTCCAGCGCTGCGGCGGCGACGGTATTGAGCGCGGGCAGTTCGGGAATGCCGGGCTCCGCGGCGAGATGCCGCAACCATTCGAGTTCGATCCGGACGCGAAACCGGATCAGGCCGTATTCGCTGAAGTAGCGCCGCAGTCCGGCGATCTTGGCGCCATAGCGTCCGTCCAGCGGTGACAGCGCGGTCAGTGCCGACAGTTCAGTGAGGGCAGGGAGTTCCATGGCGGCCAGGTATTGAAGCGGGACGGCGATTTTACCGGATTGGCGGGGGCGTGGCGGCGGCCATCAGCCTCGGCGTTTCAGCTCTCGCAACTGTTCGAGCAGTTGCCGGCGATGGACAAACAAGTGCCAGCGCCGTCCGCCGAGTTGGTGCCACAACACCGCCGAGCGGATGGCGGCAAACAGCAGGCAGCGTACCCGGGCGGCGACCGCCGGCTGTTGCAGGTAACCGCTCTCGCCCCGTACCTGGATGCGCAGGCTGTAGCGGCCTACCGTGTCTTGATAGATCTGGGCGAGGTTGGCGAGTACGTTGTCGTGGATGGGTGAAAACAGCGCAGCCTGCTCGGCGGCGCGCGCGATGCCGGCATAGATCCGGGTGCGATTGGCGGCATCGTGCTGGAGCCGGCGCTGGAGATACAGCACGTTGACGGCGTAGCGCATCACCTCGGCAGACAACGCGCGCCGTTCCCCGCCGAGCAGTCGCTCCAGGAATTCGATGCCCGTGCGCAGGTTCGCGGTACCCTGATACAACGCCGCCGCATCGCTCGGATTCTGCTCCAGCAGCGCCACCATGGCGATGCGCAATTGCTCCACCGGCGCGGTGCCAGTGCGCGCCAGTTGATCGACCAGCTGGCAGTACTGGAGCACGGCCGCCAGCGCGATCGCCTGTTCTTCCCGGACGCTCCGGGTCATGTCAGCGGACTCCGGCGGTGATCACGCCGCCTCCCAGGCATTGCTCGCCGCGGTAGAACACCACCGACTGTCCCGGGGTGATCGCGCGCTGGGATTGCGCGAAGCTGACTTCGCAACCCCGCGACGTGATTCGAACCGTGCAGGTCTGATCGGGCTGGCGATAACGGGTCTTGGCGGTGCATTCGAATGGTTCGGCTCCCGGCGGGTCCTGCAGCCAGTTCAATTGCTCCGCGTGCAGACCACGCCAGTACAGCAAGGGGTGGTCGCTGCCCTGCACCACCAGCAGAGTGTTGGTTTCCAGACGTTTTTCCGCGGCATACCAGGGCGCGTCGGTACCACCCTGGACGCCGCCGACGCCCAGACCTTCACGCTGGCCGATGGTGTAGTACATCAGCCCCTGGTGTTCGCCCAGTACTTTTCCGTCCGGGGTCGCTATGGGCCCGGGTTGCGCGGGCAGGTAGGTGGCCAGAAAATCGCGAAAGCGGCGTTCGCCGATGAAGCAGATGCCGGTGCTGTCCTTCTTGGCGTGGGTGATCAGACCCGCGGTTCGCGCCCGCGCCCGCACGGCGGGTTTCTCCATCTCCCCCAGCGGGAACAGGGTGTGGGCGATGGCGTCGGGGCTGACCGCGTAGAGAAAGTAACTTTGATCCTTGTTGGCATCCTGAGCGCGCAGCAACGTGGCGCGGTCGCCGTTACGGGTCGTGCGCGCGTAATGCCCCGTGGCGATCCAGGCGGCGCCCTGTTGCTGGCAAAAGTCCAGAAACACCTTGAATTTGATCTCGCGATTACACAGCACATCCGGATTCGGCGTGCGTCCCGCGCGGTATTCGACGAGGAAATGCGCGAACACCCGGTCCCAGTACTGGCGGGCAAAGTTGACGGCGTGCAATTCAATGCCGAGGCGATCGCAGACCCGCAAGGCGTCAAACAGATCTTCCTTGGCGGTGCAGTATTCGGTGCCATCGTCTTCGTTCCAGTTCTTCATGAATACGCCGCTGACGTCGTAGCCCTGCTCACACAGCAGCAGGGCGGCGACGGATGAGTCGACGCCGCCGGACATGCCGACCATCACGCGCGGTCTGGAAGTGGACACGGGATTCTCAGGGAACAACTCGGAGCGAGATTTTAGCAGGCTGTCAGCGGTAATCCCGCAGCATCTCCAGGGGATAGCGAACCCCGGCGAGATGATCTTCGATAACGCCCAGCACCATGGGACTGCGATGGCGGTAGTCCCCGCTCCGGATGGCTTCCACGGGCAGCCAGAGAGCCGTTTCGATAGCGGGATCGAGCTGGTCGGTGATCCTGCGCAGCGGTTCGCACACAAAACTCAGGCGGTGATAGGTCGCGCCGGAAACCGCCTCGAAACAGGCGAAGCCCAGGCAGGCGATGGGCTTCACCAGCCAGCCGGTTTCCTCAAGGCTCTCGCGACATACCGCGGCGATGGGGGATTCGCCCGCTTCCACATGCCCCGCGGGCTGATTGAGCACCCGCTCGCCGGCGATGTTCTCGACCACCATGAGGTAGTGGTCATCGCGGGGAACCACGGCGGCGACGGTCAGATGAATCTGCGACCGCATGGGTAAATATCCTGTGTAGGAGAGCTACAGAGACGGCCGGGCGGCGTGCTAGAATCCGGCCCGCTTTGAAACTCCTTTACAAAACCCCTCGGAGGTATCTGCAAATGGGCTATGAACATATCGTCGTGCCGGCTACCGGAAGCAAGATCAAGGTCAATGCCGATTTTTCGCTCGACGTTCCGGATCATCCCATTATCCCCTTTATCGAAGGGGACGGTACCGGGGTAGACATTACGCCGGTGATGCGCAAGGTCACCGATGCCGCGATCGCCAAGGCATTCGGCGGCAAGCGCGCCATTCAGTGGATGGAGGTGTACTGCGGTGAAAAGGCGGCTGCGCTGTACGACGGCAACTGGTTTCCCCAGGAAACGTTGGCCGTACTGAAGGAGTACATCGTGTCCATCAAAGGCCCGCTGACGACCCCGGTTGGCGGTGGCTTTCGCTCGCTGAACGTAGCCCTACGGCAGGAGTTGGACCTCTATGTGTGTCAGCGCCCGGTGCGCTGGTTCAAGGGTGTGCCGTCGCCGGTAAAGGAACCGAACAAAGTCGATATGTGCATTTTCCGGGAAAACTCCGAGGACATTTACGCGGGGATCGAATGGAAGGCGGGTTCCCCGGAGGCGAGCAAGGTGATCCGCTTCCTCCAGGACGAAATGAAAGTGACCAAGATCCGTTTCCCGGAAAATTGCGGCATCGGTATCAAGCCGGTCTCGGAAGCGGGTACCAAGCGGCTGGTGCGCAAGGCGATTCAATACGCCATCGATCAGGGCAAGTCGTCCCTGACGCTCGTCCACAAGGGCAATATCATGAAGTTCACCGAAGGCGCCTTCTGCGACTGGGGCTACGAACTGGCGCGGGACGAATTCGGCGCGACCCCGATCGACGGCGGACCCTGGCATTCAATTAAAAATCCGCGTACCGGCGCGCAGATTGTCATCAAGGACGTGATCGCCGATGCCATGTTGCAACAGATCCTGTTGCGCCCGGATGAGTACAGCGTCATCGCCACCCTCAACCTGAACGGCGATTACCTGTCGGATGCGCTCGCCGCGCAGGTCGGTGGCATTGGCATCGCTCCGGGCGCCAACCTCTCCGACGAGGTGGCCATGTTCGAGGCCACCCACGGTACCGCGCCGAAATACGCCGGACAGAACAAGGTCAACCCGGGATCCTTGATCCTGTCGGCCGAAATGATGTTGCGCCACCTGGGCTGGGGCGAGGCAGCCGAGCTGATCGTCAAGGGCATCGAGGCGGCGATCTCCGCCGGCACCGTGACCTACGATTTCGAGCGTCTGATGACCGGTGCCAAGCTGATGTCCTGTTCGGAGTTTGGCGATCAGATCATCAAGCACATGTAGGGTCACAATTTTTCCGCGCACGCGTGCCGGGACGGTTGCGCCGCGCGGGTCGCTCGGGAACCGGTTTCACCCGTTCCCGAGCGACCGACGCGGCATTTCCCGCTCGCCTGTGGCTGCCCGCATGCGGTTCAGCGGTATG
>JBFWOQ010000005.1:0-106536 GCA_050250395.1 Porticoccaceae bacterium | reverse complement strand
CATTCATCCCGCCAGCCAGGTGGAAGAGCTGACGCCGCGGCTGTGGAAGGAGAAATTTGCAGACAATCCGTTGCGATCGGCTTTATACAATGGTGTCAATCACGTCGCGGAATGAACGCTTACGCTGACGCGTTCGTCGAGGCCATCGAACAGATCGGCGGTCATGCGGTGATTCCGCCACGCCGCCATCGAAAAGAACCTCGCACTTGGGACCGGCATCGCTATCGGGCTCGCCATCTCGTCGAGAACCTGTTTGCCCGCCTCAAGCACTATCGGCGTTTGGCCACCCGATATGAAAAGCTCGCCGACCATTACGCTGCCTTCGTCATCCTGGCGTCCATCTGTGTGTGGTTGGCTTAATTGTTAACAGGCCCTAGGGAGCCGATGGAGAAAGGCCTGGCTGTATGCTGTTCTAGCTGCCAAGAACCTCCTGCAAGCCTTTGGGCTACGGCGAGACGATGCCCCACGAGTCCGCCATGAACCTTGATAGATGGCTCACGCTGATGGGTCGTTGGGGCTTCAGTCGCAACGAGGAAACGTTCCGCTCGTTGATGGCGGCCTATGCCGGGAAGGGGCGGCACTATCACAGCAAGGAACACATCGCGGCCTGTCTCAGACATCTCGATTCATGTATCAGTCAGATTGCCAAGCCGCACGAAGTAGAACTCGCGCTCTGGTTTCATGACGCCATCTACAAACCCTTCTCGGGAGGAAACGAGCAGAAGAGCGCCGATTGGGCGGCCTCATTTTTGTCCGAGAACGGCGCAACTGGCGAGGATGTCGCCCGAGTTCATCGTTTGATCATGGTCACAGAACACAACGCCCCAACTCATACCAAGGACGAGTCGATTCTTGTCGACATCGACCTATCGATTCTTGGCGCCGATCCGCAGACTTACGATTTGTTTGAGCGTGACGTTCGGAGTGAATATAAGCTCGTACCCTTGTTCATGTACAAGAAGAAGCGCGCTGAGGTTCTAAAGACCTTTCTGGATCGACCTAATATCTATCAAAATGAGCCGTTCGCAACCGAGCGCGAGCACCAAGCTAAGGAGAATCTACGAAATGCAATTTCGCTATTGGTGGGCAGCACATAACAAATTGCTGCAGCCGACGCCTGTCTCGTCGCTTCGCTCCTCGCCTGCCGCGGCTGAACTCAATCGTTATGCGCTTAGTAGTGATATCGAAGCTGTGCAATTAGCAGCGAGTCGCCGTCTACTTTGTAGACCATCCGGTGCTCGTCGTTGATGCGGCGTGACCAGTATCCTGCCAGCGCATGCTTGAGTCCTTCAGGCTTGCCGGTTCCTTCAAACGGTGTGCGGGTGGTTTCCCTGATCAGCGCGTTGATGCGCTTGAGGATCTTCTTGTCGGTTTCTTGCCAATGGAGGTAGTCCTCCCAAGCCTGCTCCGAGAAGATCAACTTCATTCGGCTAATCTCCGCTCCTTACCTTGGTCCGCTTCCAGACTGGCTATGGCCTCAAGAAGGCGCTTGGCGTTCTTGGGTGCGCGGAGTAGATAGGCCGTCTCTTCGAGAGCCTTGAAGTCCTCTAGCGACATCATCACCACAGATTGCTGCCCATTGCGGGTAATAATCAGGGTTTCATGGTCGTCGCATACCCGGTCCATGGTGCGGGCCAGGTTGGCGCGGGCCGTTGTGTAAGTAATGGCGTCCATTTGGCACCCTCCGAATATGTACGCGATAATGTACACGTGTGGTGGAGGGGTTGTCTAGAGCGCCGTTCGGGGCGCGCATAACAACTCGTTGCAGGGTCGACGGCCCTGACGGGCCGCCGCTTAACTCATACGTTGAGCCTGTAGAAAAACCCTATTTGCTGTCTTGTCAGGGAGCGTAGTGCGTACCACCTTCCCGCGCCGCGCACATTGAAGCAGCATACGGCTATAACCTTTTGCTGCAAAAAGGAAAAAATCGATATCTGGCAGTGTGCCGAGTCAGTGTCCCAACTCAATCGGCGTATGGGCGGCAAGCGCGGCGGGCGCGGGAGTCTGGTGGTTCAAATCGCGGCTTCCTGTGGCGCGACGGCCCAGCGGGCGCGCCGGCGGCGGGAGCCCGCGATTATCGGTCCGATGCCGCTGCGCATCAGAAGCCCCAGCGCGCGCCGCCACCGGCAAGGGTAACGACCCCGAGGATCGCGAAGATCGCGGCGGCGACGGCGTGTACCAGTCGCACCGGCATCCGCTGCGCGATCCGGTCGCCCAGCAGCACGGCGGGGGCGTTGGCGATCATCATGCCCAGCGTGGTGCCCGCCACCACCGCGAGGAAGCTCTGGTACTGCGCCGCCAGCGCCACGGTGGCGATCTGCGTCTTGTCGCCCATTTCGGCGAGGAAAAATGCGATGAGGGTGGTGCCGAACACGCCGAAGCGGGTGACTTTGCTGTCGCTTTCGTCGAATTTGTCAGGGATCAGGGTCCAGACCGCCATACCGAGAAACGAGATGCCCAGCACCCAGCGCAGGGTTTGCGGCGTCATGAGTGCGGTGAGCCAGGCGCCGAGCGCGCCGGCGAAGCTGTGATTGACCAGCGTTGCGATCAGGATTCCGGCGATGATCGGCAGGGGTTTGTGGAATCTTGCCGCCAGAATGAAGGCGAGCAGCTGGGTTTTGTCACCGATTTCGGCCAGCGCGACGATGCCCGTCGCGACCAGGAACGCTTGCACTTTTACTCCTTTCTGGCCGGAACGAGGACGGGTGACCGCGGCACGGCTCCGGTTCGTCCGCAAGCGATGGGGTCAACGGGACTGGTGTCGAGGTTGCCGCGCAGCGGGCCGCCTCGCGACGTTTTTCAACAAGCTGTCAGCGGGAAGGCGGTATGTAGCCTTCCGCGCTGTCGTGTTCCGCTCCCGCGAGGAATTTTTCGCGCTGTTCGTTGAGATAAGTGCGCGCGGTCATGTCCATCAGGTTGAGGCGCTTTTCGTTGATCAGCATGGTCTGGTGGGCGAGCCATGCGTCCCAGGCTCGTTGCGAAACCGCTTCGAAAATCTCCTGGCCCTTGGGGCCGGGAAACGGCGGTTGCGCGAGTCCGGGCAGTTCCTCGCGGTATTTGCGGCAAAAGACGGTACGGGTCATGGGGGTGAAACTCCAACAAGGATTCTGGCGGACAAACTCGACTCCGTGGCGCCAGTTTAACCTCCGCGCTGATTATGGTTCGCCGGAAGTTGTGTCTGCCCTTGTATCTTGCGCGCTGCCCAGTTCCGAAAGCAGGGTTTTTACCGGCGCCGGCAGGCCCAGGGCGCCGGGCGAGGAGGGCGATACCCAGCGTCGGCCATCGCCATCGGCGATTGCGAAACCCGGCGCCACGGTCACCTCGACCGGGGTGTAGTCGAGCCGGTAGTGGCTGAACACATGGCGTCGCGCTGCCCGGGTTTGCCAGCCGAGCGCGCGGTAGCCGAGGGCGTCGCACTGGCTCGCGATGTCGGTTTCCGGCGCGCATTCGGGGAAGCTCCAGAGGCCGCCCCAGACGCCGGTCGGCGGGCGTTGTTCGAGCAGTACCGCGCCGGCCGGATCGCGCAGGATCAGGAACCGGGTTGCACGAATCGGCGTGGCCGCTTTCGGCTTGCGTCCGGGATACTGTTCCGCGGTGCCTTTGGCATGGGCCAGACAGTCGGTCCGCACCGGACAGCGCTCGCACGCCGGGCGGGCGCGGGTGCAGAGGGTGGCGCCCAGATCCATGATCGCCTGGGTGTAGTCGGCGACCCGCTCGGTCGGGGTCAGTCGTTCGGCGCTTTCCCATAGTTCGGCGGCGACATCGGTTTGCCCGGGCCAGCCCGCAATGGCGCCGTGGCGGGCCAGTACGCGCTTGACGTTGCCGTCGAGGATCGCCGCGCGCTGGCCGCAAGCGATGGCGACAATCGCGCCCGCCGTGGAGCGGCCGATGCCGGGCAGGGCGGTGAGTTCGGCGAGTGTCGCGGGAAAGATGCCGTCATGGCATTCCACCACCAGGTGCGCCGTGCGATGCAGATTGCGGGCGCGGGCGTAGTAACCGAGTCCGGTCCAGTGATGCAGCACGCTGTCGATGGGCGCGGCGGCGAGCGCGGCGACATCGGGAAAGACCGCGACAAAACGCTCGAAATAGGGGATGACGGTGTTCACCTGGGTCTGCTGCAACATGATCTCGGACAGCCACACGCGATAGGGCGAGCGGTCGCGCTGCCAGGGCAGATCGTGGCGGCCGTGGCGGTCGAACCAGGCGAGCAGGCGGGCGCTGAAATCGGGTCGCGCCGCCTTGGGCTTTTCCCGCAGGTGTTTTGCCATGGGCGGGCGCTCAGTTGGGGTCTTTCTCGTTGCCGAGCAGACCCCGCAGCAGATCCTTGGCCTTTTTGACCTTTTTCGAATCGCGGCCGTGCTTGTCGTCCAGCTCTCGCCGCACCCGGTCCTGCACCAGTTGCGCGACCAGCTCGCTGTCCGGCGCGCACCGGGTCGCCGCATCCTTGCCGAAACTGCCCTGGCAGCGCAGCGGAATGTCGCGTTCGCGCAGATGTTTGCTCTTGACCACACAGCCTTCCGGGCTGGTGCGCTCGCCGTTCTGGCGGGCGGTGACGAGAATGTCGTAATGCTGTGCGCCGCGATCGACGGTGCCTTCGCCGCGCAGACCCAGATTGCCGACGCCGGTGCTCATCCGCTCCAGCAGAAGGCGCGGGCCGGCCAGACGGAATTCCCCGGCGATATCTTTGAACGCGGTGCCCTTGGGCCAGTCCTTGCGCTTGTCGGTCTTGTCCACCAGCGCCGCGAGGTCGCAGAAGACGCGCTCGATGTTGGTTCCCGCAAGATGCGGCGCGCCAATCCCGAAAGTGCCACTCGCATCCAGTGTCCGATCGAGTTCCGCACTCGTCTTGCCGCGGGCGCTGCCCTGTAGCGACAGATCGAGGGTGCCACTGAGGTCGAGCCTGGGCGCCAGGGTCTGGCGTACCTGGGCCAGGGAAATTCCGCGCAGTTGCGGTTGGAAGGTTGCGCTGGGGGCTTTCCCGGTGACGCCCTGCAAGTGCGCGCTGGCGCTGGCGGTGCCGCCCAGGGTGCGGGCGGAAAGATCGTGAATCTGAACATTGTCGCCCGCGAAAGCAACCCGCAGGCGAATCGCTTCGAGGCGCAGTTTGTCGACCGTCAGCTCATCCCAGTCCAGGTCGAGCGTTCCGTTCCCGCCCTGGAGGAAAGCGATGGGTCCGGCCAGGGGCGCGAACAGCGCCGCGTCAGCCGCTGGGGTGTCGCCCTTGTTCGCCGTGCGGTAGCGATTGAGATCGAGCCGGCCGCCGTGCACGGCAGCCTTGAGTTGGCGGGGCGCCGCGAGACCGGCTTCGATCGCGCCCTGAATCTCGGTGGCGTCGATCGTCAGCTTCAGTTCATCCAGCGCCAGATTTTCAGCGGTTGCGGCAAAGCGGGTTTCGAGACCGATGCTGGCCAGTGCATCCGGGGCGCTGAACGCTGGCAGCGGGATTCCCCACTCGGCGAGCAGTGGTCGCGGATCGGCAGGCGGTATGCGGAGCTGACCGCGTGCGGCGGGCAGAGTGCTCAGCTCCGTGACCACGAAATCGCCCTCCGCGATCAGTGCTCCACTCGACATTCGCAAAGCACCGATCGCCAGCCGATCCTGCGTCTGCTCGAAACGCAGTGCGAACTGCGCGTCGAGGGGTGTGCGTCCCACGGGCGTCACCCGCAGATGGGCGTTCCCGGTCCCGACTGTGCGTGCGACCCGATCCACTCCGAGATCGGCATCGAGCACGATGCCCTGGGGCATCGGCAACGCCGGGTCGGTGTAGTCGAAGGCGATCCGTATCGGAAAGGGTTTGCCGTCGAGGACCATGTCGCGGCCGCTGAAACTCAGGTTATCCAGTACCCGCGGCGCGTCCGCTCCCGTGAAAGTGACGCGGCTTTGGGTGATCTCCACCGAGCTTATGGCGATGGCGATGGGCGCTTTGCCGGCGTCGATCCTGGTGGAAGTCGCGTCGCCCGAGGCTGCGGCGGCCGCAAGCGGAGCAGCCGCAGCGACCGCCGCCTGGGTAGCGGTGGCGATCCTGATATCCGCGCCCTGGATGCTCAGCGCGCCGATCCGGGGTGCCCCTTGCAGCAGGGAGCGCCAGTCGAGACTGAGCGCGGCGCGCTCGAAATCCAGCTCCGGAATGCGGGTGTCGGCGGCGCGCATCCGCGTGCGCCCGATCTGGACTCCCGGACTCGGGAACAGTTGCCACGCCAGCTCGCCCGGGATTTCCAGGCCGATGCCCTGCTTGCCGGCCAAGGCGACGATGCGTGGCTTGAGATCGTTGGGATCCAGCATCAACAGCACATAAACGGCGCCGGCGGCGGCGAGCAGTATTGCGGCCAGGAGTAGCCCGAGGGCAATACGGAGCGGTTTGTTCACGGTAGTCCCCTAAAGCCCGATGAACCCGGGCCGCGCTGGCCCGGGTCTACAGCCGCCAGTATAATGGCGCGCCTTCCGCCCCCGGCCGCGGCCCTGGGCAACCGCCCATATCAGGAGAGCAGCATGGCCCCGCGCCGCGCCACTGTCAGCCGCGACACCCTGGAAACCCGCATCACGGTGAGCGTCGATCTCGACGGCTCCGGGCGCGGCGAATTCGCCACCGGCGTGCCGTTTCTCGAACACATGCTGGACCAGATCGCCCGCCACGGACTGATCGACCTGTCGGTCAAGGCCGAGGGCGATCTGCATATCGACGACCATCACACCGTCGAAGACATCGGCATCACCCTGGGTCAGGCCATCAAGCAGGCGCTGGGCGACAAAAAGGGCATCGGCCGCTATGGCCACGCCTATGTCCCCCTCGACGAGGCGCTGTCCCGCGTGGTGATCGATTTTTCCGGCCGTCCGGGTCTGGTGCGCGACGTGACTTTCACCCGCGCACGCGTCGGCAATTTCGATGTCGATCTGGTGTTCGAGTTTTTTCAGGGCTTCGTCAATCACGCGGGTGCAACATTGCATATCGACAATCTGCGCGGCGACAACGCCCACCACCAGGTGGAGACTGTTTTCAAGGCGTTTGGTCGCGCGCTGCGCGCGGCGGTGGCACCCGATGCGCGCGCGGCGGATATCACGCCGTCCACCAAGGGCAGCCTGTAACCCGAGCCTACGGATCCAGCCATGACGGAATTTCGTGATCGCATCGCCGTCATCGACTACGGCATGGGCAATCTGCACTCGGTCGCCAAGGCGCTGGAGCATGTGGCGCCCGGAGCGCGCGTGGTCGTCACCACCGAGCCGCGGGAACTGGAGCGCGCCGACCGCGTGGTGTTCCCCGGCGTCGGCGCCATCGGCGATTGCATGCGCGAGTTTCGCGCCGCCGGTTTTGCCTCCGCGCTGGTCGCCGCCATCGCCCAGAAGCCCGTGCTCGCCATCTGCGTCGGCATGCAGGCGTTGATGGCCCACAGCGAGGAGAGCGGTGGCGTCGACTGTCTGGGCCTGTTGCCGGGCCAGGTGCGGTTTTTCGGCACGCCGCTGATCGACACCGACGGCGAACGCCTCAAGGTCCCGCACATGGGCTGGAATGTCGTGCACCAGACCCTGGATCACCCGCTCTGGCACGGCATCGCCCAGGACGCACGCTTTTATTTCGTGCACAGCTACTGGGTGGAAACCGATGCCAAGCTGATCGCGGGCACCTGCGACTATGGCGTTACCTTTGCCGCCGCCCTGCATTGCGGCAATCTGTTCGCCGTGCAGTTCCATCCCGAAAAAAGCCACACCGACGGCCTGCGCCTGCTCGCCAACTTTGCCACCTGGACAGGCGGCAACTGAGGATTTCCGTGCTCATCATTCCCGCCATCGACTTGAAGGACGGCCAGTGCGTGCGCCTGCGCCAGGGCCGCATGGACGACGCCACCGTGTTTTCCGACGATCCGGTCGCCATGGCCGCGCACTGGGTTGGCCAGGGCGCGCGCCGGCTGCATCTGGTGGATCTCAACGGCGCCTTTGCCGGGGTGCCAATCAACGGTGACGCCGTGCGCGCCATCGCCCGCGCCCATCCCGACCTGCCGATCCAGATCGGCGGCGGCATCCGCAGCGCGGACACCATCGAGGCCTATCTGGGCGCCGGGGTGCGCTACGTCATTATTGGAACCAAAGCGGTCAAGGAGCCGGATTTCGTCACGCGGGTGTGCCGGGAGTTTCCCGGCCGCATCATCGTCGGCATCGATGCCAGCGCCGGCCTGGTGGCCACCGACGGCTGGGCCGAGGTGAGCGAAGTGAAAGCGGTGGATCTGGCGCGCCGGTTTGCGGCGGACGGAGTGAGCGCCATCGTCTACACCGACATCGAGCGCGACGGCATGATGCAGGGCGTCAATGTCGCCGCCACGGTAGCGGTGGCGGAGGCGAGCGGCATTCCCGTGATCGCTTCCGGCGGCGTCACCGGGCTCGACGACATCCGCGCGCTCAAGGCCGTTGCCGCACAGGGAATCCTCGGCGCCATCACCGGGCGCGCGATCTACGAAGGCACCCTGGATCTGGCCTCCGCCCAGGCGCTCTGCGACGGGTGATTGATGCCATCACCGGGATGGCTTGAGCGCAATGGCCTGCACGAAATCCGGGGCGGTTCACCACCGTGGTATTCTCGGTGCGTACCAAAGATAAGGAACGCACGCATCCACGCACCGCGTAGCCGCCGCGATAACGGCTCCAGCCGAATTCACCGGCAGGGCTGTTTGTTCCTGTTGCTCTGTTTGTTGGTGACGCCCCAGCGCCCCATGGCCGACACTGACGATGCGCCAGCGCCTCTCGGCGGTGAGTATTTTTTTCTGCGCGCGAATCTCGAGTTCACACTCTTTCATGAACTCAGTCACATGCTGATCGACGAACTGGAGCTGCCGGTTCTCGGTAGGGAGGAAGACGCCGCCGACCGCATCGCCGTTGTCGCCATGCTGTTGGCGCGCCAGGAGCAACCGCCCGCCAAGGTGATTCCCTGGCTTTTCGCCGTCGCCGGCGACTGGTATACCGAGTGGGAGTGGGGCGGCGAGACCAACGTGCCTCGCTACGCTGATCCACATCCACTGGAAATTCAGCGCTTTCACAATGTGGTCTGTCTGGTATTTGGCAGCAACCCGGATCTCCTGGACGGCCTGATCGACACCACGTTGCTGCCCTTTGAGCGCGCCATGACCTGCGAGCGGGAATACCGGCTGGCCCGGCGCGCCGTGCAGTGGGTCCGCGATTCCTACGGCCACCAGGGTGCTCGCGACAAGGCGGGCGCCACCGCCGGCAAAATTCGGGTGAGCTACATGGCCGCCAACCCGGACAACCGGCCGGTATATGACTGGCTGCTTCGGAGCCGGCTTGCCGACGACATCGCCGAATTCGTCGCCACGCGCATCGCGCTGCCGCACGATATCCGCATTGAGTTCGACAACTGTCCTCGGGATCCGGATGCGCTGTGGCGCGCCGATCTGCGCCGTGTCGGCATCTGTTATGAATTGCTACAACACTTTTTGACGGTTGGCCGCTATCGCATCGCGAACCACCAGCGAGCCTGCGCACTCCCCGTGCTGCGACAGTTTGTCGGCGATGCGCTGCAATGCGATGCCGCCGTCGAAGCGGACTGAATCATACGCACGACCTGCAATCGCTCACGGGGGGAATATTCGGCCTGCTGGTGCAGGCCGATCAGGTTGAATATCTTGTTAAGTGCGGCAGGAAAACGCCATCACCCGCGCTGCGCCTTCTCCAGCGCAGGCGCTTTCGAAAGCAGCCCGTCCTCCATCTCATAGATGGTGTCGAAAACGTCCAAGGCACGCTGGTCGTGGGTCACGACGATCACGCCGGTGCCGTGTTCGTGCGCCACGTCGCGGAACAGCTCCATCACCTGGCGGCCGCGCACGCTGTCAAGGGCTGCGGTCGGTTCGTCGGCGAGGATGAGGCTCGGCCGGTTGGCAAGCGCGCGGGCCACGGTGACGCGCTGCTGCTCGCCGCCGGACAGTTGCGTCGGCCGATTGAGGGCGCGCGCGCCGACGCCCAATGCGTCCAGCAGCTCCAGCGCGCGGCGCCGTGCCGCCGCCGGCGGATGGCCGACCAGCTCGCCCACCACCTGGACGTTCTCGACCGCGTTCAGGAACGGAATCAGGTTGGATTTCTGGAACACGAACCCGATCTGCTCGCGCCGGAAGCGCCGCAGGTCGGCGAGGGGGCGCGCGCCGTCGAGGACCGGCCTGCCGCCGATCGCGACGCGCCCGCCGGTGGGCGGATTGATCAGGCCGACGCAGAGCAGGAAAGTCGACTTGCCGGCGCCGCTCGGCCCCAGCAGGGCCACGATCTCGCCGCGGCGCACGCGCATGGAGGCGTCGCGCAGGGCGACCACCTCGGTGTGCCCGTGGCCGTAGATCTTGGTGAGGCCCTCGGTCTCCAGGGCGAGCGCGCTGTCCGGGTGCCGGTCGTCCTGTGCCACGGGTCAGCCGATCGCCTCGTTGGGGGCGACGCGCAGCGCCTTCCAGATGCCCAGCAGGCTCGCGAGCACCGAGATTGCCAGCACGATCCCGGCCAGGCGGAGCAGGTCGTCGTTCGTCACCAGCACGCGCCGCGGGAACATCGGGAACAGCCGTTGCCCAACGAGATACCCCACGCCGTAGGCCAGCGCGCCCATGATCAGGGACTGCTGCATGATGAGCCCCACGATGACGCGGTTGGGCGCGCCGATCAGCTTGAGCAGGGCGATGGGGTGCAGCTTGTCGAGCGTGAGCGTGTAGATGATGAGGGCCATGATGACGGCGGAGATGACGGTGAGCAGCACGCGAAACAGCAGGATCTGGCGGCGGGCGCGGTCCACGGTGCCTTCAGGAGCAGTTCCTCCTGCTGCGCCGCGCTGTAGACCGTCACGTCGCTCCAGCCCGCGAATGTCCGCAGCACCCCGTCGAGATCGGCGCCGGGCATGAGACGCGCGATCACCGCGCTGACCGCCGGACCCGGGAGGGCGGCGATGGCTCCGCTCGAACCGGAGGCGCGTTCCAGCACCGCCGGCTGGGTGCGGCCGAAGTCGAGCTCCCCCGCGCGGGCGCGCCGGGCCTGGCGCTCCAGCCGCGCCGACTCCCCCGTCTCGTCGAACTGGATGGCCTGGGCATCGCGGCTGGTGAAACTTGCGATGCCGTCGCCGCCGGAGGAGACCATGGCCCTGGTCAGCCCGACCACCGTATAGGTGTCCTTGCCCAGCCGCAGCCGCTCGCCGAGCGCCAGCCCCAGCGATTCGTCGGCGATCATCTCGTAGTGGTTGCGCGCGAGCGCGCGGCCGGCCACCAGCGGCAAGCCCTCGCCCTTGTCGGTCGGCCAGCCCAGACCCAGCACGCCCATGCGCAGCGGCTTGCCGCGGTGCTCGCGCTGGATGGTGTGGAACACGAACTCGCGCGCAGCGGTCAGGCCCGGGACCGCGGCCACGCGATCGACGAGGTTGCGGGGCAGGCGCGAGACCTCGGCGAAGGGTCCGCGCGTGTCGCGCTGGACGATCCACAGGTCGGCCCCCACGCCCCGGATCACCACCAGGGCGTCGTCCACCAGCCCGCGGTAGATGCCGCCCATGCCCATCACGATCATCAGCAACAGGCCCACGCCGATGGTGGTCAGGATGAAGCGCCCCAGGTTGTGGCGGATGTCGCGGATCGCGAGGTTCATCTCGGCCGGATCCTGCGACCGTCCCGCAGCACACCCGAGCGCACAGCCGCCGGATTGGCGACGATATCGCCCGCGGCCAAGCCGCTCAGCACCTCGACGACCTCCCGCCCCCGCAGGCCGATGTCGACGGGCTGCCAACGGGCCCTGCCTTCCTCGACCCTCATGACGCCGGCCTCGCCGTCCCGCACCAGCACGAGTTCCGTGGGCAGCACCGTCGCCTGTTCCCTGTGGTCGGTGCGGATGTAGACCTCGGCCCGCTGCCCCACCGCCCAGTTCGCGGGCAGTTCCGGTACCCGCACGTCCACCACAAGCTCGCGCGTCTCGCGGTCCACCTCGCGCCCGATGCGGGCCACCTCGCCCCCATAGGCGATGTCCGGCTGCGACCGGAACAGCACCCGCGCCGGCTGGCCCTGCGCGAGCCGCGCCAGCTCGGTTTCGTCCACCCAGGCCGTGATCCACAGCTCATCGGTCGACACAAGTTGCAATACGGACGCCCCTGCGCTCACCACATCGCCGGGCTCGCGGTCGCGCCGCACCACCAGCGCAGCGAAGGGCGCCTCGATGGTGGTGTCGTGCAGGCGCGCGAGCTGGTATTCCCGCGAACGCTGCGCGGCGATCAGCCGCTTCTGGCCTTCGATGATCGCCGCTTCCGCGACCGACATTCCGGATTCGGCGATCGCCAGGGCCTCGGTCGCCTTGTCCAGATCCTGTCGCGACGCCACCTTCGTCTCGCTCAGCTGGCCGACCCGCTCGCGGTCGATCCTGGCCTGAGCCAACGTGGCCTTTGCGCCGTCCCGTGCGGCTGTCAGCCGATCGAGGGTCGCGGCCGCCGCGGCGACCTCGGCTTCCGCCATCCCGACCTGCTGCCGGACGTCACTGTCCTCCAGTTGGAACAGCAGACTCCCGGTCTTCACCTGGTCCCCCTGGTCGGCGGCGAGGTGCACGATCAGCCCGCCGATCTTCGGCCCGACGACCGCGGAGGTGCGCGCCTCCAGCGTGCCGGTGCCCATGACCTCGGCGGTGACCGCCCCGGTCTCGACCCGGTGCGTGGTGACCGCGACCGGCGCGAGCAGGAACCACCATGCCGCTGCAAGCGCGACGACGAGAACCGCGATAAGGGGTTTCTGCATGCTCGGAGATTGTCCGGACGCGTCGGGTGTTGCGCAACCTCGCCGGGTTCCGTCCAAAGGAAAAGGTCGGGATCTTCCGGCCTTTTTTCGTGTCTGCTGCGCGGCGGCTTTCAGCCGGCAGCGCGGCGTCGGTGGGCTTTGAGACCAACTAGCGCCAGCAGCGCACCGACCACCAGCAGCGATCACTGCGACAGGGTGGGGATCGCGGTCGGTCCGACGGCGCCGCCCTCCCAGGTCAGGGTTTGGCTTATTTTCGTGACGTCCAAACCGGTCAGCCCCGCGGGCAGCGAGGCGAGCGGGCTGTCGAGGGTTGCCGCGGAGGGGATCGCACCGGCGCGAGGGGCTGATTGTCGACCCGGTGTACAGCGGCAAGGCGTTTCTCGGGTTGGCCGAGGAAGTCCGCGCCACGCCGCCGAGCGCAGCGGTTGAGGGCGTTGCCTTTGGCGGCGGTGTCGAAGTCGTCATGGCCTGCGACCAGGTCGTCGCAGCCGCCAACGCGCGCTTCGGTGTGCCGGAAGTCAAACGGGGGCTGAACGGGGGCTGGTCAATGAGTTGTGCGAATCCGGCGGTGCGTTGGCCGCGCAGATCACCGCCAACTCCCCGGTGTCGGTACAACAATCGCTGCAAGCCATCGATGCATTGACCTCGGCCAACGATGCCCTGGGCTGGGAGCTGACAACAAAGGCCAAGCAGGTCATCAATGCGTCCGCCGACGCCAGGGAAGGGGTGGCTGCCTTCTTCGAGAAGCGTGCCCCAAGGTGGACCGGGCGCTGAGCGTTTCGAGAGTCGAGGGTCGAGGGTCGAGGGTCGAGGGTCGAGGGTCGAGAGTCGAGGGTCGAGGGTCGAGGGTCGAGGTTGTCACTTGACCCGCCCGACTGCTCGGGCAATGCTGGCATCGCACTCTCATCGTGGGGCCAGCCCCCGCTTCCTTCAACAAACGGACGCGCCTCGCGGCGACGCCGTTGACTTCAGGCAGAAAAAAACATGAAAGATGTGAAAGGTAAAGTAGCGTTCATCACCGGTGGCGCCAGTGGTATGGGTTTGGGCATGGCGCGCGCGTTCGCGGCGGCGGGCATGAAGGTCATGATTGGCGACATCGAAGCCGGACCGGCACAGAAGGCGGTTGACGAGCTGAAAGGCAAGGGTCTGGAGGCCGCTTGCGTGCAGGTCGACGTCAGCAAGATGGAGTCCGTGCAGGCCGCTGCCGCCAAGACCGTGGAAACCTTCGGCAAGGTGCATGTGATCAGCAACAATGCCGGCGTCGCAGTGGGTGGCTACAGTGAGTCCTGCAGCCTGCGCAACTGGAACTGGGTGGTGGACGTCAATCTGTGGGGCGTGGTCTACGGCCTGCAGGCGTTCGTGCCGTTGATCCAGTCCCACGGCGAAGGCGGTCATGTGATCAGCACCGCGTCGATGGCGGGCATGGTCGGCCTGCGCGGCGCGGGCCCCTACAACGCCACCAAGTTCGCTGTGGTCGGCATGATGGAGACCTTCGCGGCCGATCACCGCAAGGACAATATCGGGGCGTCCGTCCTGTGCCCGGGTGTCGTCGCCACCAACATCGGCCATTCCGGACGCAATCGGCCGGAACAGTATGGCGGCGCCGTCGCCCCCAGCGAAAAGGACCGCACGGCCGAAATGCTGGCGCAGGGTCTCGATCCCGATATCGTCGGCGATCTGGTGCTGGAAGCCATGCAGGCGGATCAGTTCTATATTTTCACCGATCCCGGCCTGAAGCATTTGATTGAAACCCGCTGCAAACGGATTGTGGACGGCTATGACTGGGCCGCGAACTGCAACGCGCTGAAAGGCGTGAAGCAATCCGGCCTGCTGCCGGGATAGGTTTATTTCAAGGTTCCGCCGACAACGCGGCCCGCTCCCATCACCGCAGGGGGCGCGGCCGTACCGGCATCAGAGCTTGCCCGGGGGCAGCTTCCTGGCGATCATTGGTCCGCGACGCACGCCGATTGGATGCGCCGCGTGGACCCTAGTCGACACCGCCCGACGTGGCCGCTGGCGGACAATCCCCCGGCTCGGGTACGGGTGCAGACGCCAGGAGCTCCGCCCGCGTGGCCGCCAGTTGCTCGCGCTCGCGAGCCGCGGACGGCAGTTGCGCCAGCCCCAGGTCGAGGATATCCAGAGCCACCGCGCGACACCCGCGCTCACCCAGCAGTTGGGCGAGATTGTTGCGGGCGACCGGATGCGCCGGGTCCTGTGCCAGCACAGCGCGGAACACCGCTTCCGCCGCGCGCGCATCGCCCGCGCCGTAGTGGGCGTTGCCGAGCCCCACCAGCGCCCAGGAATCGTCGGGCCAGCGCGTGAGTGCCGCCGCGAAGGCCGCGCGCAGCGCTTCCGGCGGCGCCACGCCTTCCATGTCGGTGACCGCGCGCAGGTAACGTTCGCGGTCCGCGTCGGGGGGCAGCTCGCCCGGGGGGAGCACCACCAGACCCCAGTTGCCGGCGCGCTGCCAGGTGCGCAGGAAGCGTGTCGCGGAACTGACCTCGCGGCGCGTGGTACCCGAACGCAGGATGAATTCATCGCGCTTGGCGTCGAAGCCAATCACCACGGCGAAGTGCCACAGCGGCCAGCGCTCGACACCGAGATTTTGCAATACGAGGACGGGATGGCCGGCGCGTACTGTGTCCAGCAAACCGGCCAGATCCGGATCGATCGGATAGGGCACCCGACCGTAGCGCCGCGCCGCCGCCACGAGCTCGACCTGCAGGCTGCCCTTGCGTTCCGGCAGATAGACCGCGGCGACCAGTTGTTCCGGGTCGGCCACAACGCCGACCGCTCCAAGCACTGTCGCCAGTGCGGCGGGGCCACACTGGTAATCGCTCTGAGGGAAAAAGGGTACCTGGTCAAGCTCGATCCGCGCGGCGCCGCCCGCGACCGGATCCAGCACGGGGGTTCGGGCGCAGGCCGCGAGTAGCAACAGTGCCGCGCAGCCCGCGACCCGAACCAGAGTTATCAAGGAACGCGCAATCAAAGCCCTTTGAAGACGTGGATCACGCCGACGATATCGAGGATCACCAGGATCACGAATACCGCGCCGATCAGCGCCAGCGCGCTGCCGCCGGCGGGCAACCGGTCGAGATTGTTGGCGATGCGTTGCAGCTCGCTGTCGCTCAAGGCCTGAACCCGGGCGCGCGCGGCGATGGGGTCCACGCCCTGCTGTTCCAGCAGGCCGCGTACCGAATCCTGCGCGAGAAAGCGATCGACGCGCTCGATCTGCTGGGCACGCAGGTCGGGCGCGGCCTGGGCAGTGCCCATCATGGCGGCCGCGGCGGGCTGAGAGACCGTGCCGCATACCAGACTCAGCACCAGGGCCAGCGTCAATAGGTGTCGTGATGGGTTGGTCGGAATCATCTGCGTTATCCTCGGAAAGTGGCGCGGGCTGAACCGTCCGCGGTCGCGAGTGTAGCCAGAACCTCCGCGGCACTCAAAACCCGGACACCGGTTTCGTGCGCCGGACCGCGAAAGCCGGTTTGACCGTGCCCGGGGTGGCGTGTACAAAGCATCGCTTAACCCTTCCGATTCGTCACAGGACTCACCATGAGCGCAGGCAAACGACTCCCGGGCACTCCGGACCCCATGCACCGCTGGCCCGGCGTCGGCGGCACCATGATCGCGGGCGATTCCTGGGGCGACCCGGACGGTCCACTGGTGCTGCTCCAGCATGGCGGCGGCCAGACCCGCCATGCCTGGAAAGGTGCCGGCGAAGCCCTGGGCGCAGCCGGTTATCACGCGGTCGCCTTCGATGCCCGCGGCCACGGCGATTCCGACTGGTCGACGGACGGCGTCTACGGCCAGGACATCATGGTGGAAGACCTGCGCTGTATCATCGCGGCCCTGGGCGGGAAGCGTCCGGTACTGGTGGGTGCTTCCATGGGCGGCGGTACCAGCCTGGTGGCGCTCGGCGAGGACCGCGTCGATGCCACCGCATTGGTGTTGGTCGATATCGCGCCCAAGATCGAAGCCGAGGGCGTACACAAGATCACCAGCTTCATGTCCTTCAAGCCCGAAGGCTTCGATTCCCTGGAAGAGGTTGCACAAGCCATCGGCGACTACCAGCCCCACCGCTCACCCCCCAAGGATCTGCAGGGACTGGCAAAGAATCTGCGTCTGGCGGAAAACGGCAAATACCGTTGGCACTGGGATCCGCGCTTCATGCAGGCGCGCCGCGACATGGAGGCGCGCACGCGGCGTCTGGAGGACTGTGCCCGGGCACTCAGGCTGCCCGCGCTGCTGGTCCGGGGCGGGCTGTCGGATGTGTTGAGCGAGGAGGGCGCGCAGGCATTCCTGGAAATGTGCCCCCACTCCGAGTACGTCAACATCACCGGCGCCGGCCATATGGTGGCCGGTGATCGCAACGACGTCTTCGCCACGGCGGTAGCGGATTTCCTGTTCCGCACCGTGCCGGTGAAAGGTGAGCCGGTACAGGCCCCGCACGAGACCCACCCCCATCATGTGGGACCGCCGGGCGATGTGACCGACATTCCCTGAGGCGGCCCGAAAACCCGCGCGACCGGCGTCCCCGCGCGCGGGAACCCGGAGCCAGCGAAAGGCCCTGGATCCCCGCCCGCGCGGGCATGACCGTCATTGGGCACGGCATTCCCAAATGACAGCCGGGCAGTCCCGCCAAGCCGGCTGCCGCATCCCCCAACTCCACCGCAGCCGGGTGCGGCACCCCGGTTCGGGCTAGAATGGCTCTCCGCCCAACCGCTCCCGAGACAGCCCCATGACCGCCAGGGCACACGCCGCCTTTACCCACGTCCGCAGTCATCCGGTGCCCGCGCTCAAGCTCGAGGTGCAGGAATACCGCCACCTCCGCACCGGCGCCGAACACATTCACATCCACAGCGACAACCCGGAAAACGTGTTTCTGGTGGCGCTGCGCACCGTGCCCCAGGACTCCACCGGCGTCGCCCACATCCTGGAACACACGGCGTTGTGCGGCAGCGAAAAATACCCGGTGCGCGATCCGTTTTTCATGATGATCCGGCGCTCCCTCAACACCTTCATGAACGCCTTCACCAGTTCGGACTGGACCGCCTATCCCTTCGCCAGCCAGAACCGCAAGGACTTCAACAATCTGCTGGATGTCTATCTGGACGCGGTGTTCTTCGCGCGTCTGGACGCGCTGGACTTCGCCCAGGAAGGCCATCGTCTGGAATTCGCCGAAGGCGAAAACCCCGCCTCCGAGCTGGTTTACAAGGGCGTGGTGTACAACGAGATGAAGGGCGCCATGAGCTCGGTGAACTCGATGCTCTGGCATACGCTGTGCAAATACCTCTATCCCACCACCACCTACCATCACAACAGCGGCGGCGACCCCGAGTGTATCCTCGACCTCACCCATGAGCAGTTGTGCGACTTCTACCGCACTCACTACCATCCCAGCAACGCCATCTTCATGACCTTCGGCGACATCCCGGCTCACGAGCACCAGCGCAAGTTCGAGGACCAGGTGCTGACCCGCTTCGAGCCCCTCGACGAAGTCATCGCGGTGCCCCGGGAAAAACGCTACCTGGCGCCGGTGCGCGTGGAAGAAGCCTACGCGCTGGACGAATCCGATACGGCCGCGAAAACCCATGTGGTGCTGGGCTGGCTGCTCGGCCAGACCACGGACCTGATGGCCAACATGGAAGCGCACCTGCTCAACTCGGTGCTGCTCGACAACAGCGCCTCGCCGCTGTTGCAGGCGCTGGAAACCAGCGATCTCGGCACCGCGCCCTCGCCCCTGTGCGGCCTCGACGACTCGCACCTGGAGCTGCTGTTCGTGTGCGGCCTGGAAGGGTCCGAGCCCGAGCATGCCGCCGCCGTCGAGGAATTGGTGCTCACCACGCTGCAAACGGTTGCCGAGCAGGGCGTGCCCGCCGATCAGGTCGAGGCCGCCCTGCATCAGCTCGAACTCAAGCAGCGCGAGATCGGCGGCGACGGCTACCCGTACGGCTTGCAGCTGATCCTCACCTCCCTCGCCAGCGCCACCCACCGCGGCGATCCCGCCGCATTGCTGGATCTGGACCCGGTGCTGGCGGAACTGCGCACCCGCATCAAGGATCCCGACTACATCAAGCGCCTGGCGCGGCAACTGCTGTGCGACAACCTGCACCGGGTGCGCCTGACCCTGCGCCCCGATACCGAAATCTCGGCGCGCCGCGAAGCCGTCGAGAAGCAGCAGCTCGCGGCGATCCGGGCCGGTCTCGACGCCAGCCAGGTGCAGGCGCTGGTCGAACGGGCGCGCTCGCTCGCCGCACGCCAGGCCCGCAGCGACGACGAAAGCATCCTGCCCAAGGTCGAGCTCGCCGACGTGCCGCCGCAGATGGCCTATGTGCCCGCGACCAATCGCATCGCCACACCCCTGCCACTGACCAGCTACGGCGCCGGCACCAACGGTTTGGTCTACCAGCAACTGATTCTGGAACTGCCCCAGCTCGACGCGGCACAGACCGACCTGCTGCCGATCTATGCCAGCTGCCTGCCGGAACTCGGCGTCGGCACACGCGACTACCTCGCCACCCAACGCTGGCAGGCGGCGGTGAGCGGCGGCGTCAACGCCTTTGCCAGCGTGCGCGGGCTGCCCGACGATGCCCAGGCGCTGCGCGGCTATCTGGTGCTGTCCACCAAGGGGCTTGCCGTCAACCAGGAGGAACTGACCCGCCTGCTGGATACCACCCTCGACGCGGTACGCTTCGACGAACTGCCGCGCATCCGCGACCTGATCGCGCAAATGCGCGCGCGCATGGAGGCCAGCATCACCGGCAATGGCCACGGCCTGGCGATGACCGCGGCGGCGGCGCGCTTCAGCAACGGCGCGCTGCTCAACCACCGCTGGGGCGGCCTCGAAGGCATCCGCGCCATCAAGGCGCTCGACGCGGCACTGAACGATCGGGAGAAGCTGGCGGACCTGGGACGGCAACTGGCGGAGTTGCATGCCCTGGTACGGGCAGCGCCACGGCAATGCCTGCTGGTCGCCGAACCCGAACATCTCAGTGAATTCGAGGCACGCTTCCTCGCGCAGCTGTCGCCCGCGCCCGGTACCGCGCACATCGGGTTCAGCCGCCCGGCGCTGTGCGAACCCAGTAACCAGCTCTGGACCACCAGCACCCAGGTCAATTTCTGCGCCCGCGCTTATCCCACGGTGCCCATGGAGCATCCCGATGCCGCGCCCCTCAGTGTGCTCGGCGGTTTCCTGCGCAACGGTTTTCTGCACACCGCGATCCGGGAAAAAGGCGGCGCCTACGGCGGCGGTGCGAGTCAGGACAGCACCATCGCGGCGTTCCGGTTCTATTCCTACCGCGACCCGCGTCTGGCCGACACGCTCGCCGACTTCGACCGTGCGCTGGCCTGGCTCGCCACCGAACGCCACGAACCCCAGCGGGTCGAGGAAGCCATCCTGGGCGTGATCGGCGGCATCGACAAACCCGGCTCGCCCGCCGGCGAAGCCAAGCAGACGTTTCATGCCGAGCTCCATGGCCGCGACCGCGAGCGCCGCGAGCGCTTCCGCAACCGGGTGTTGCAGGTCGGACTCGCGGACCTGCACCGGGTCGCGGCCACCTGGCTGCGCCCGGAGCGCGCCAGCACCGCGGTGATCACGGCCCCGGATCGGGCCGCACAGCTCGCGGCGCTCGATCTCGATCCGATGTCCCTCTGAGCCCGGCAGGCGTGTGTCCACCGTGAGCGAACGCGATCAGCTCTTCGCCCGACCCCTGGCCGAGATCGCGGGATTCCGCTTCGACCACGAGGTCGTCGCGGTCTTCCCGGACATGATCCGGCGCTCGGTACCGGGCTACGAGACCATCGTCGCCATGACCGGCACCCTCGCCGAGCGTTACGCCCTGTCCGGCACCCACTGCTATGACCTGGGCTGCTCCCTGGGTGCGTCGACGCTGGCCCTGCGGCGGGGCATCGGCGCGCGCGACTGCACCATCATCGCCGCCGACAACGCGCCCGCCATGATCGAGCGCTGCCGGGCGGTGATCGCCGCGGACAGCGCGCCCGCGCCGGTCGAACTGCGTCTTGGCGATGTGCGCGACATCCGCTTCGAGAACGCCTCGGTGGTGGTGCTGAACTTCACTCTGCAATTCGTTCCGCCGGCAGATCGCGGGCCTCTGATCGCCGCCATCGGCGCGGGCCTGGTGCCCGGCGGCGTGCTGGTGCTGTCCGAAAAAATCGCCTTTGCCGATCCGGGCCTCGACACACTGATGACCGACCTCCACCACGCCTTCAAGCGCGCCAACGGCTACAGCGAACTCGAAGTCAGCCAGAAGCGCACGGCGCTCGAGAACGTGCTGGTGCCCGAGACCCTCGACACCCACCGCGTCCGGCTGCGGGAGGCGGGATTCGGGGCGGTCGATGTCTGGTTTCAGTGCTTCAATTTCGCCTCCCTGCTCGCGTTCCGGTGATCGACGCCTACCGACCGCTGCTCGATGCCCTGGCCCGGACCCCGCTGCGGGACTGGGCACATCAATTGCCGGCGCAGATCGGGCGCGGTCTGAGCCCCGAACGCTGGGGCGATCTGCCGCGATGGCAGGCAGCGCTCGCCAGCCTGCCGGCACTCACGCCGGGCACTCTCGATTTTCGCGCCGGGGTGCGGATCGGCAGCGCCGCTGACGCGAACGACGCCGAGCGGGGCGTCCTGCGCGCCGCGCTCATGGCGCTGCACCCCTGGCGCAAGGGGCCGTACGAACTCTTCGGTCTCGACCTCGACACCGAATGGCGCTCGGACTGGAAATGGCAGCGCCTGCTGCCCCATATCGAGGATCTCGCGGGGCGCCTGGTGCTGGACGTGGGCTGCGGCAACGGCTACCACTGCTGGCGCATGCATGGCGCGGGCGCGGCGCGGGTGATCGGCATCGATCCTTCCGCGCGCTTCGTCATGCAGTTCGAGGCCATCCGCCGCTACGCGGGCGCGGCGCCGGTGGACGTGCTGCCAATCGGTATCGAGGCGCTGCCGCCCGAGCTGGCGGCGTTCGACACGGTATTTTCCATGGGCGTGCTCTACCACCGCCGCTCGCCCTTCGATCATCTGCGCGAACTGCGCGAACTGCTGCGCCCCGGCGGCCAGCTGGTGCTGGAAACCCTGGTGATCCGCGGCGCGCAGGGACAGGTGCTGGTGCCGGAAGGCCGTTACGCCAAGATGGCCAATGTCTGGTTCATCCCGACTCCGGACACCCTGATGTCCTGGCTGCGCAAGCTCGGCTTTCGGAACCTCGCCCTGGTCGATGTCACCCCCACCACGACCGCCGAACAGCGCGCCACCGACTGGATGCGCTTCGAATCGCTCGCCGATTTTCTCGATCCCGACAACCCGCGACTGACGCGGGAAGGCCATCCGGCGCCGCTGCGCGCGGTTTTCGTCGCGTCCGCCTGAAGCGCCGCACCTGGGTGGAGCGCGACCGGTTTTCTTGACCGCTCCCGCGCCCTTCCCTATAGTAGCCGCCCTCGCACCCGTAGATCAGTTGGATAGAGTACCTGGCTACGAACCAGGTGGTCGGGAGTTCGAATCTCTCCGGGTGCGCCATTTTCCTTCCCCCCCCCGTTTTTTTTTTCGCGCCGACCACGCCAACGCCTGCCGGGTCGACACTACCCCGCTTGGGTCGCCGTTTCCTCCTTAGTCCTTGGCAGATACCGGATAATCGGGCAGTTGGAGTCCGCTCCGACTAACGGTCAGCTCGGCTTGATGAACGGACATGTTTTTGTGACGTGTTAGGCATATTCTTTGCGCCATGAATCACGGAAGTCGCCAGGATCAGATTGGCTGTCGCACAAACCACCGATACGCCCAGATGATTTTGCGGACCCACCTGAACCCAGAGCGCGGTACCGGTTGGCGATCGGTCGCCCGGTCGCCCGGGTTTCAGACAGCGCGTTAGGGCAAGTAACTATCGTTTGTTGTGCCACCCCACAGGGAGCGTTCAAGTGCGAATCAGTATTTTTGGCATGGGTTACGTCGGCGCCGTATGCGCGGGTTGTCTCGCTGAAAGGGGTCATGAGGTCGTCGGCGTCGACGTCTCGCAGCTCAAGGTCGACCTGATCAATGGCGGTAAATCACCGATTGTCGAACCTGGACTCGAAGAATTGCTCAGCGAAGGCGTCCTCAATAAGCGCATCCGGGGCACCACCGACGCTCAGGCTGCCGTGCTCGCCACCGACCTGTCCATGATCTGCGTCGGTACTCCCAGCAAACGCAATGGTGACCTGGAGCTGCATTTCATCGAAGCCGTGGCCCGGGATATCGGGCAGGCCCTGAAGCTGAAACCGACCCGCCACACCGTGGTGGTGCGCAGCACCGTGTTGCCGGGCACCGTAAAAAATCGGGTGATCCCACTGCTGGAACAACACTCCGGCCTGCGCGCCGGCGTGGACTTCGGCGTGGCGGTAAACCCCGAATTTCTGCGCGAAAGCACCGCCATCAGGGATTATCGGCAGCCGCCGATGACGGTGATCGGCGAGTTCGACAGCGCTTCGGGCGACGCGCTGGCCTCGATCTACGCCGACCTCCCGGCGGCGATCATCCGCAAGTCGATCGAAGTGGCCGAAATGGTCAAATACACCTGCAATGTCTGGCATGCGGTGAAAATCACCTTCGCCAACGAGATCGGCAATATCGCCAAGGCCTGCGGGGTCGACGGGCGCGAGGTGATGGATGTCATCTGCCAGGATAACAAGCTCAATCTGTCCGCCTACTACATGCGACCCGGCTTCGCCTTCGGCGGCTCCTGCCTGCCCAAGGACGTGCGCGCACTCACCTACCGCGCCACTTCGCTGGACGTCGAACATCACATGCTTGCCGCCATCATGCGCTCAAACAAGGCGCAGGTCGAAAAGGCCGTTGATCTGGTCGCCCTGTCGGGCAAGCGCCGCATTGGCATGCTGGGTCTCTCGTTCAAGGCGGGCACCGACGACCTTCGCGAAAGCCCCCTGGTGGAAATGGCAGAAACCTTGCTGGGCAAGGGGTACCAGCTGTCGATCTACGACCGCAACGTGGACTATGCCCGCGTCCATGGCGCCAACCGCGACTACATCAACGCCAAGATTCCCCACGTCTCCTCGCTGCTGAATTCATCGCTGCAAGAGGTGGTGGACTGCTCCGACGTCCTGATCCTTGGCAATCAAGACCCCTGTTTTGCGGAGATCCTCGCCACCCTGCCAGTCGACAAGCAGGCCATCGATCTGGTGGGTTTCATGCCGCAAGCATCGAATGGCCTCTCCCAGGGTATTTGTTGGTAGCGGTACGGAATAGCATCGCGGAGACCCTGAAATGAGTAAGGATGCCGACCCACTGAGCGACGCTGCCGGCTGGCTGGCCTACCTGGCATTGCTGGCAAGCTTGGCTGCGCTACTTCCCATGGACGTATTCACCCCTGGGCACGCACACTACATCCTGCTCATTGGCGGAATCGCGGTGTGGCGCTATGCGTTGGGAATCACCCACTTCCTGCGCGGCATGTTGTTCCTGCACGTAGTCTTCCCGAAGCTTCGCAGACGGGCTGATTTGCTGGGCGATGCGGCAATGCCGTCGCGCATCTATTTCCTGGTCACCAGTTTTCGCATCGACTCCCATACCACCGCCGCCGTTTACCGCTCGGTGATAGAAGAAGCCGCCCGCTGTGGCGTTCCAGCGACGGTAGTGGCTTCTATTGTCGAGCTCTCGGACGAACAGATAATGCGCACCCTGTGGCGACGCTTGTCCCCGCCCACGAGTGTAAACCTGCACGTGGTGCGCATCCCTGGCACCGGCAAGCGCGACGGACTTGCCTACGGCTTTCGCGCGATTTCGCGCAGTCTTCCGCCGCCGGATTCGGTGGTGGCCGTGGTCGATGGCGACACGGTGCTGAAAGCGGGAGTGATCCGGCTTACCGCCCCCTTCTTCAAGTTGCTGCCCAAGGTCGGCGCACTTACCACCAACGAATTCTGCCGCGTCGAGGGCAGCTGGGCGATGAGCGAGTGGCACAAACTGCGCTTTGCCCAACGCCACATCAACATGTGCTCAATGGCGCTCTCGCACCGGGTTCTCACGCTCACCGGCCGCATGTCGGTATTTCGCGCCGAGGTCGCGACCGACCCCGGCTTTATTGCGGACGTCGAGAACGACCATCTTGATCACCCGCGTCTTGGTCGCTTCAAGTTTCTCACCGGCGATGACAAGTCGAGCTGGTACAGTCTGATGCGCCTGGGTTACGACACCTGGTATGTACCGGATGCCGGTATCGACACGGTGGAACATCCACCGGACAAGAATTTCTTTCGCGCCAGCCGCAAGTTGATGTTCCGCTGGTATGGCAACTCGTTGCGCCAGAACAGTCGCGCCACCAAACTCGGAATCCAACGCCTCGGGGCCTTCACCTATTACATATTGATGGACCAGCGCATTGCAATGTGGACTGGCCTGTTGGGGCTCACCGCCTCGATTATTGCGGCGGCGCGCTGGGGAACAGAGGTCTTGCTGGCGTACTTTCTGTGGATTGGCATTACCCGACTGGGGATCACGCTGTCGTTGCTTGCGTCGGGACACCGCATTGGACCGGCGTTCCCGATTGCGCTCTACTACAACCAGATTTTGGGCTCATTGATGAAGGTGTATGTGCTGTTTCACCTGGACCAGCAATCCTGGACTCGGCAAAAAACCAAGATAGACCGTCGATTGAGTCGTTTCCAGCGCCGTTTTAACGCGTGGTCGTCCCGGGGCATGACATTTGCCGCCACGAGCATGTTCATTGCCGTGGTGGTAGCCCTGATCTCTCCGTAGCCCGATACGCAACCGGATTTACTCATGAATGCGCCAACCAAATTACCCTTCGTCCACGAATCCGAGGTTCAACGGCAGTACGCTCGCATTCGGATCCCGGGCTATCTGGCGGTGATCCAGTGTGATCAGACGGTCCGCTGCAAACTGTGGGATATCTCCGCCGGCGGATGCAGCTTCAAGCCGCTCACCGATGACGTCGATCTGGAAGGTCTTCAGACCGGCGAACTGCAACTGAAAATCAATGACATCGGCATCTCCATACCTATCCACTTTCAGACTATCGGCGTGGATACGAACACCGGCTACTCCCGATGCGCATTCCAGGATCTCGGACCGCGTGAGGCATCGGTCCTGCACCATATCATCGGCTCTTTTCTATCCGGCGAACTGGTGAGTGTGGGCGACATACTCCATACCCTCGGACGCGAAAATTTCACCAAACCGCGTCCGAGTCACAATAGCGAACTCGAGGGCAGCGCACGAACCAGGGCCCTAGTGCGAACCGGTGCCACGCTGGCCCTGGGATTCGCCGCCTTTGTATACGCCAGCACCCGGATCTACGACCTCTATTTTGTTACTCACGCATCGGCGGCGCGTGTTGCCGCCACGATGTCGGCCATATCCATGCCCCGCGACGGCATATTTTCGAGCCTCGTGCCCGCAGACGGCATCGTAAAGAAAGGTGCGCCGCTCGGGTCGTTTCAAAGCCTCATATCCGATCTGATGGATATCAATGCCCCGGCGCAGCGCGAGAACCTCGGCCAACTGGCCAGGATCATCGGCCAGCCCATCAAGGGCACTGTGACAAGCCCCTGCGATTGCCGTGTGCTGACGCAACATGTCGCCGATAAGCAGTACGTCGGCAAAGGCCAGATTCTGTTCGATCTGGTCGCGCAGGATCTCGAACCTCATATCCTCGCACGCTTCCTCCACGACGACATCGACAGGATCACTCCCGGCACCGGCGTGAGATTCCGCATCAGTGGCGAGGCCAACGAGCGCGACGGGCACATTGAGCGGGTGCGGTCCCCGGGCCGGGGAGACGAGCTCGGCGGCGAGATCATCGCAGAAATCAAGCCTGACGAACCCGTTTCCCCGCAGCTGATAGGCCGCCCGGTGTCGCTATCGACGCGCAGCTTCTCGCACACCCGCATCGACGCAGAAACCGAAATCACTTTCGCGAAGGCGGAAGCTTCCGCGCCGCCATGAGCAGATCTCACTGGACATGGCCGTTCGTGGTCGCGGCGCTGACAGCGAGCTGCAGCAGCGCGCTGCCGGATCTACAGCGCGGTCGCGCTGCGCTGGCAGCCGGCAATACGGAAGCCGCCGTGCGGGACTTTGCGCCCCTCGCAGAAAGAGGCTATCCGGAAGCCCAGATAGGCCTCGCCCGCATCCACGGCGCGCGCGGAACCCCGGCTGACATCGCCCGCGCCGTGAACTGGTACCGCAGTGCACTGAAAAGCCAACCAACACTCGACCTGCCGTTGGCGCGAATGCTGATTCGCTCCGGCACGCCCGCCGCACTGTACGAGGCCGAACAACTGGCGCGCGGCGCCGAGCCGCGTGACGAACCCCAAGCGCTGGCGGTACTCATTGCGCTCTACACCGATCATCCCGAATTGGATCGCTCCGGCGACGCTGGAAATCTGGTGCGGCGCGCCGAAGCACTGAACCCACCGCTGCGACAAGCAAGTGCCGCCGTGGTGCGCTGGTACCGGGCCGCTCCCGCCGGTGTTGCCAAAAGCGACCAGCTGGCGGCCTACTGCCGGACGGTTCTGGATATCCTGCCAGACTGTTACAGCGACCTCGCGCGCCATTATCGGGCGCAGGGCGACACCACCCAGATCGAATACTATGCGGAGCTGGCAACGACGGCTTACCGCCAACACCGCATATCGATGCCAGTCGTCGAGCGTTTTGCACGCAATCTGATTACGCAGGGCGAGGCGGGGGAACCGCAGCCCGGCATCGCCTATCGTCTGTTGAGCCTCAGCGCCGAGCACTCGCCTGCCGGCCAGGTACTGTTGGCCAACCTGTTGATCCAACATCCCGGGCTGGACCGGCAGACCGACCCCGTCAAGCTGCTCGAAAGTGCGTACGCTAATGGCTCGGCCGAGGCGGCGCTGGCCCTGGGGCAGCGGTACATGGAAGGTGGTCCGGTCGTCGTCGAACCGCGGCGAGCCGAGGGCTATCTGATCGAGGCTGCGCGTACCCTGCCCGCGGCACATCTCGCCCTCGGTACACTCTACGAACGCGGCATGCTCGGCGAAGCCGACCCGGTGCGCGCCCTGGACCACTATCTGAGCGCGGCCCGCGCCGGATCTTCGTCGGCCGATTGGGCGCTCGCGCAAATGTTCATGGCTAGTCGCGGTATCGTCCGGAACACCATCAACGCCTACGTTTTTGCGTCCCTGGCAGCGCACAACACGCGTCCAGGCCGCACGGAAACCGCGACTCAGTCGAGCCACCAGATACCGCAGCACGACGCGGAGCGAGTGGCTTTACTGATTGAAGCGCGGGAAGCGGTAGCTCAATTGCGCAAACAAATGACCCCGCACGAGGTGGAGCAGGCGGATGTACTGATCGGACAGGAGCTCGCCTTGCGCGGCACGCGCGCGGCAATCCTCGCTTCTGGATCGGATCGCGCCGACCCGATAAGCAGCGAAGCGACCCTCGAATCGATCCTGCAGGCGGATTTCGACCCACAAGGAAACAACCAATGAGCAGACTCCTGCCCGTCGTGCTGCTTTGCAGCGCCGGAATTGCTCTGGCGGACAGCGCCCAGGCGGATCCTCGCACCATCGACACCGCACTTAAAATCAAAACGTCCGCGCTGGTCGAGGGTGAACGCGACCTTGGTGCCGGTGACTTCCACACCACCAGCGGCGGCATCATCGAGATAACGCCGCAGGTACGCTGGCAGCTGACCTCCGATGTCTCGGCGTTCGTCCGCGTGCGAGGCTTCGCGCAAAGCGACGATTTCGCCACGACCCCGGATGACAATTCACCGACACGAGACAACACCTTTGCCGAAGTGCGCGAACTCTGGGTCGATTATGGCGGCCTCACCGGCTATCCCGGTGAACACCTGCGCCTGGGTCGCCAGCGGTTGCGCCAGGATGACGGCCTATGGTTCGACCGCGACATAGAGAGCCTGCGCTGGATCTTCGACACCACGCTGGTGCGGGCCGACATTGGCGTCGCCGAAACCTTCGACAGCTATACCTACAAAAAGGATGCGGTTGCGTTGCCGGTGAATCTTGACGACCGTTTCAATGCCTTTGCGAGCGTATCTTACGAATGGGCGCCCTCTCAACGCGCCGGGCTGCGGGCGCTCTATGCCGATGACAGCGGCGGAACGGGTGACATCGGTGCCTTACCGACAGTCAACACCAAACCCAGCTCAGGCCAACTGCTCTGGATTGGCGCGCGTGTAGAAAACGGCTTCTATGACTATCGCCGCATCAAGCCGGTGACCTACTGGACCGAGGTGGTGCTACTCACCGGCACCGAAAAGCCCACTGTGGTGGATCCCGCCACCGGACTTGTGGCGGCCCACTACGAACGCGACATACACGCTTGGGGTGGCGACTTCGGTTTGCGGGTCAGACCCACCGACGATCTTCCGTTGCAGATCGGGGCGGGCTACGCATTTGGTACCGGCGGCAGCGATACCGACGAATCCGATGCGTACCGGCAGACTGGTCTGCACAGTAACCGTTCGCGCTTCACCGGCACCCGCACGCTGATCTCCCGCTTCGGTGAGGTATCGCGCGCGGATCTCTCCAACCTCTCTGTCATCAGTCTGTTCGCCTCGCTGCAATTCGACACCGGCGACGCCAGCCTGGTGTTCCACGATTTCCGTCGCGACCAAAGTTCCGCGCCGGTAATCACCGACGGCATCGGCGTCCAGCCGCTTTCGGGCGACCGCGACATCGGCCGGGGCGTCGACCTGGTGTTATCCCGTTATTTTGACCAGATCAAAAATGAAACCGACCCCGAGGGCGACATGCAAACCGCGCTGCGCTTGCGGGTATCCCTGTTTGACCCCGGCAGCGCTTACGCGTCGAATGCAGACAATAGCGCCTACCGGATCGTTCTGGAAGGTACGGTGCAGTTCTGATGAACAAGACGCTCGCGGCTTTGGTGCTCGGGCTGGTAGCCGGTATGCCGGCCCACGCGCGTGCGCCGACCACTCCGGCCCACGAGAGCGAGGGTTCCGCGAACCCGAAGAGCGTCCAGTCCATCGCGGCGCAAGCCGCATATCAGGTGCGCGATCGCTCGGGGACCGACCTGGTACTGGCGCCACCAAAATTGCCGGATCTATCCGGCTACACCGCCGCCGCCGTGATGAAGAAGCTGGTCACCCATCCGGCAGCGAGCGTCAGCGTGCAGCGCATGCAGGGCGAGCCGGCGCTGGCGGAATTTACCGGCGGCGACGAACGCATGATGGACTGGGCGCGACGCCAGCAGACCAATCCACGCGCAATCTTCATCGAAAACGGCTATCTCCGACCGCGCGATCTGGCGCGACTGCTGCCCCGGGACCAATTCGCCGAACTCGAACCAGGCGTTTACCTGGCGTTCCTGCCGATAGTCGTCAAGCACGGCGCAACCCTGCATATAGACAGGGAAACAAAAGACTTTCGCCTGTCCGAAGACCACGGCAGTTTTTTGGTCAACGACGGCAAACTATTCATCACCGACTCCCGTCTGACGGGATGGCGCGAAAGTACGCAAGGTCCGGCGAGCTTTCGCGCGGGCGATCGGTTTCGGCCATTCGTGATTTCCTGGGGCGGCACCGAAACCTATATCAGCGGCAGCGTCGTTGCGAGCCTGGGCTACGCCAAATCGAAGTCGTATGGCGTCTCGATCTCGCAGTACAGCCCCAGCACGGATCGGAGGATGAAACGGGCCGCTCCCACCGGTTGGATTATCAACTCCGATTTTTCGGACCTCTGGTATGGCTTCTATTGCTACGAAGCGGATGATCTCGTTCTGCGCGGCAATACCTACCGCGACAACATCGTCTACGGCATTGATCCCCATGACCGTTCCAAACGACTCATCATTGCCGAAAACATCGCCCACGGCACCAAGAAGAAACACGGCATCATCGTTTCACGCGAGGTCAACGACAGCTGGATCTTCCGCAATAAGTCTTATGACAACCATCTGTCCGGCATTGTCATCGACCGGTCATCGATAAACAATGTCATCGCGTACAACGACGCCCATGCCAACAAATCCAACGGCATCACGATCTATGAAAGCTCGGATAACCTGATCTGGGGAAACCGCATCACCGGCAATCGACGGCATGGAGTCTTGCTGCGCAACAGCATCCAGACGCTTCTCCACGAGAATGAAATAGCCGCCAACGGTCTTACCGGCATCTACGGCGCCACGAAGGATCTCACCGGCACCGCGCGCAATATCAAGCTCGACCCTTTCGACCCACGCGTATCCATGATCGTTGTCGGTGGACGTTTATTGGAGAACGGCACCAGCCCCCTGAAAATCGAAACGCCGCAATCCGCAACGCTTTATGACGTCGAATTACTGTCGTTCGACCAAAAGAGAGGTATCAAATTCAGCGGTGTTCTAAGCCAGTTTCAGGAGCAGATACTTGACATATTGATACGCCAAAAGCGCGCGGCCGTGATTGAGCCTGTCACCAAATCGCATCCGCTTTCTGCCGTCGCCGGGGGAAATTGAATGACCAGCCATGTCAACATGAATATATCGCGGCTGATCGCTTGCCTCGCTGTTGGTTTATCGGTGGCACTGCCCGTGACCGCAGACGAAACCCCGCACTATGCCGTGGAGCTTTGCTGCAAACTTTGCCCGGAAACGCAGGACCCGAAGGCCTATAACACGCCAGAGCTTGTCCGGAACCGTCAGCTCATCGACGGTCAGGATGGCTGGCTGTATCGCTCAAACTTCGATCTGAACACCGACTTCTCGCCAAGACATCCCAATGCCTACGGCGACTTGCGCCGCTTTGCCGAAGCTCTGCGCTCGCGCGGCACCGAACTGGTACTTGTGTATCTGCCCACGCGCGGCCTGATGCATCCCGATTCCCTGACGCCAGACCAACGGACGCGCTATGACCATCAAGCGGCCGCACTCAGTTACGCGGCTCAACTGAACGCATTCAGGGATCAAGGCGTCCAGGTACCGGATTTGACGCCGCTGCTGCGCGATCCGCCGCAACAAGATGCTTACTACTTCAAGCGCGACCGTCACTGGACGCCCGCTGGAGCAAAACGCACGGCACAACTCGTGGCCGAAACCGTGCGCCGCCTGCCCGGGTATGCGGAATTCTCGAAGCAGACGTTCACAACGGTACATGTCGGCATGCTGCGCAAGAACGGCTCACTCCAGCAAGCGGTCGCGCAAGTCTGCGGTTTTCAGTATTCCGACCAGTGGGTGCCAGCCTTCCGTACCGAAGCGGGCGCATCCGCCTATGCCGCCCCCCCAATCACCTTGGTCGGCACCAGTTTCAGCGCGGAGCCCGGCAGTTACAACTTTCGGGGCTACCTGCAGGAGTATCTGGGCGTGGAGATTCATAACGCATCCGTGCCCGACCACGGCGCCGAGGGATCATGGCTCAATTACCTGGCCAGCACGGAATTTCAGCATGCGCCACCCCCTGTACTGCTCTGGGAAGTACCCGCGCACGGCGCTCCGGGCGCCGGCAAGTTTTACCGCCAAGCTGTCCCGTTGGTAAACGACGGATGTGAAAGAAGCGTCCCCGTGCTGGCCCGCAAGGTCACCCTCAAGCCCGGCGCTACCGAAGTCCTGTTCAACGATAGCGGAAAGGCGCTCGAAATTGACCGCCGACTTGTTCTCGACCTGCGCTTGAGCGACAGCGATCCACGCAACCTTGCCGCCAACATCTGGTCAACCACAGGCGGCAAGACCACCCTCGCCCTGAAGCACCACAACTTGCCGAACACTCAAGGCCGCTTTGTGGTTGAGCTGGGTGCCGGTAGTGCCAGCCGCGAACTACATTTTCTGTCGATGGATATCGTGCTACCGCCGAATGCCCCAGCGGGCACGACCGTCGATGCGCGCCTCTGCGCACCTGCTACCGGGACACGCCAGCATGTGTCTACGCAATAGCCTGGCCGTGTTCATGCTGAGCCTGGGTCTGGCAACTCAGGCTCAGGCGGCGCTGACACCCCCACCCGGATTCATGGCGCCGGTGCGTGTCGGCAGCGACAGCGACTGCCCGCCGGTGCCGCCACCCTTCACCCAAGCACTCGACTTTCCCAGCAAATACCAGGGTTCGGGTGCTGCGCGAGACCAGCACAACGAGATGGCGGATCAGGCCTACAAGCAGAAATCCGAGCCGATCACCAACTTCGAAAAGGGGTTGTCCAAACAAGTGGGACGCTATCTCAAGGGCGGTCATGCAACGCAACTGGACTGCGCGATCGCCTGGCTGGGCGAGTGGAGTGAAGCCCACGCGCTACTCGGCAAGGCGGAAAGTCATACCGGCGCCGCTGTGCGCAAATGGGCCCTTGGCAGCATAGCCGCCGCCTATCTGCGCCTGAAGTTTTCCAGCTCACGACCACTGCTTACCCGTGGCGCATCCATTTCAACCATCGAAGCCTGGCTGGGCCGAGTCGCCGACCAGGTGGTGCTGGAATGGGGCGACGCACCCGACAAGAACTTCAACAACCACGAGTACTGGGCATCCTGGGCGGTGATGGCCACCGCCGTGGCGCTGGATCGGCAGGATCTGTTTGATTGGTCGGTCGAAAATTACCGCCGCGCGGCGGCACAGATCGACGCCGAGGGTTATCTGGCTAACGAACTGGCGCGCGAGACCCGCGCCTTGCAATACCACAACTATTCGCTTCCGCCCTTGACCATGATCGCGGCCTTCGCCAAGGCCAATGGCCTGGATCTGGCGCAGGAGAATGACGCGGCCCTCAAGCGACTCGCCGCGCGCACCCTGGCCGGCATCGACGATGCGAACATTTTCAAAGCGAAAACCGGGAAAAAGCAGAAAACCGACGGCCTCGACGATCCATCGAAATTTTCCTGGCTGGAACCCTATTGCTGGCTCTATGTCTGCGATCGGGCATTGAAACGCAGACTCGAAAGCTACCGTCCGATCAATACTTACCGCCTGGGCGGCGACATCACGGCTTTGTTCGCCCATACCGTGATCGACGCTGGCGAGACCAGATTGGATCTTCCGTCATCGGCGGTCGATTCGGTAACGAAGCAGCTGTTGACCTTTCATGCTGGGATGCCCCTATGAACACTTCCATGAGACTTCTCCCGTCGTCAATCATCGTGCCGGTGCTGATGGCCGGCGGCTCCGGGACACGGCTGTGGCCGCTGTCTCGGGAACAGTATCCGAAACAGTTCCTGCCCTTGCTGGGCGACAAAAGCCTTCTTCAGGACACGGCGCTGCGCGCCTCCAGTATCGAAAATGTCGCTGCGCCCATCGTGATCGGCGCCGAGGCGCACCGCTTTATAATCGCCGAGCAGATGCAGGCCGTAGGTATTCGCGCGACCATCCTGCTGGAATCCGAAGGGCGCAATACAGCGCCTGCGGCGGCTGTTGCCGCGCACTTCGTGGCGCAGCAATACGGTCCTGACGCGATGGTTTTCCTGATGGCGTCAGATCAGGCCATGACCCGGATCGATCGCTTCAGATCCTCCACGGGTATCGCCGCCAAAGTCGCGGCTAACGGCCACCTGGTGACGTTTGGCATTCAGCCAATGCATCCCGAAACAGGCTTCGGCTGGATCAAGGGGGGCAATACACTCGCTGAATTCGATGACGCGTACGAGGTTGGGGCTTTCATTGAAAAGCCGCCCCTCGACATGGCCGAACACTTTCTGAAGGAAGGCGGCTATTACTGGAATGGTGGGATGTTTCTGTTCCGTTCCGACGCCTTTCTCGATGCATTGCGCCAATTCGAGCCAGATATGTACAGCCTTACCCACGAAGCGGTGGAGCAGGCCCAGCACAACCCCGACTTCATCCGGCTACATCCCGAAGCGTTCCAACGGTGTCGCAACATTTCCATCGATTATGCGGTGATGGAAAAGAGCAAGAACATCGCCCTGGTACCCCTGGATGCCGGTTGGGATGACGTCGGCTCCTGGAACTTCATGGCCAAGCGGCCCGCCAGTGACGCAGCCGGCAACCGCCTGCATGGCGACGTGCTGGCGGAGGACGCCCGGAACAATTTGGTCCACGCCAGCCACCGTCTCGTAACCCTGTTGGGCGTTGAGGACACCATCGTGGTGGAGACCGTGGATGCCGTTCTGGTAACCACGAAAGATCGCGCCCAGGACATCAAACAAATTGTCCAGAAGCTCAAGCGCGACAAACGCCCGGAGGCGGCGTCCCGACCGCGCGTCTACCGACCCTGGGGATTTTACGAAACCGTTGCCCTGAGCGAACGCTTTCAGGTCAAGCGCATCATGGTGAAGCCCGGGCAAAAGCTAAGTCTCCAAATGCACCACCACCGGGCCGAGCACTGGGTCGTGGTGCGCGGTACCGCCGCGGTAACCTGTGGCGACAAGGTATTCTTGATGACCGAGGACCAATCCACCTACGTTCCTCTCGGTCAGGTTCACCGCTTGGAGAATCCCGGCAAGGTCCCGTTGGAACTTATCGAAGTTCAAACCGGCGCCTATCTGGGCGAAGACGATATCGTTCGCTACGAAGATATCTATGGCCGCCTGCCGGCCACCCCTGCCCGCGAAGTCACTACGGCGGGGGTGCCGGCATGAGCATCCGAACACTGAAGTTGATCAAGCCGCCATTAACGTGTGCCGCGTACCGCTGGCCCACAGAACCGGTTCTTGGGGCACCAAGGTCGCGCCCTGTGCCTTTTATTCTCACGACAAAATCAAACACCCCACAAGAGGACATCGCCATGGAAAACACCACCATCAAACCCCGCCACCGCTTCTGGGTTGTATCAAGCCTCCTCGGCATGGCGCTTTTTGCTTCGACTGCCGAAGCAGGCATCCGCTGGGCCAGTTCCTCCAACCGGATCTACCTGGAAGACGGCGTCACGGCAACACTCAGCGATATCAAGGCAGCACGTCCCAATGCCCCACTCGACCTGGTCGATCCCACTCAAAAAATCTGGCTTTTGCGCGCCAACCTACAGATCACCGACGGCAGTACGCTGATCCTGCGCGGCACTGGCGCTGGCGGCGATGTCGATCAGCTTCGCTTGCAGAGCAACAATACATCGACCACGAACAACTACGTTTCGATCACCGCCGATTACGGCAATATCGATATCGACTCGACAGCCATCACGTCCTGGGACGTCGCCGCCGCAGGTCCGGACACCGAGTACGGCAGTACCTATAAGCGTGCCTTCATCCGGGTGCGCTCCTCGCTCGCCGCTGACGGCGTAACCGCCCTTGAATCACGCATGGATATCAACAATAGCGATATCGGCTATCTGGGCTACTACGCCGCCGAGTCGTACGGTCTGGCGTGGAAAGTGATCGGTTCGGCGCCAGGCCTTTATGACCTGGTTCAGGTGCGAGGCGATATTATCGATTCGCGCATCCACCACAACTACTTCGGAATCTATACCTACGGCCATCAGGATGGCTTGTGGAGCGGCAACGATGTGGATTACAACGTCAAGTACGGCTTTGACCCTCATGACGATTCCGATGATATCGTGATCGAAAACAACAATGTCCATCACAATGGCAATCACGGCATTATCGCGTCCCAGCGTTGCGACCATCTCGTGATTCGCAATAACGATTCCTGGGCCAATACCGGCAATGGCATCATGTTGCACCGCACGTCCGACGACGCGCTGGTAGAGGGAAATCGGTCTTACGACAATACGGATAGCGGCATCGCGATTTTCGCGTCCTCACGCACGGTTATTCGCGACAACGCTTTCACCAACAATGGCAACGCGGGCATGCGCTTCAGCGTGGGCGCGTCGGATAACACCATCGAAAACAACCAAATCGAATCGAGCGGGAAGTATGGCGTTTATTTCTACAAGGGTTCGGACGCGCCCAATGCGGGTGACGACGGTCGACCCAAACGCAATATGTTTTTGGTCAACACGGTTGTCGGCTCCGTGCAGGAAGGAGTGAAAATGACGGACGGTGACGCCAACGAATTTCTTGGCAACACCTTCCTGAACAACGGTCAGACCACCGGCAAAAAGATGCGGTTCACCACTTCGACCGCGACGGTGTTCAGCGACAATGCCAATCCTTCAGACGCCGTCTTTGTCCTTACCGGGTCAAGCTCGGTACCGACTAGCATCACTTTTTCCAAACAACCACGGATCAATCTATCGATCAACCAAACCAGCTTTCCTACCTTCACGGCCACCGATCAGGCGATCTTCGACCCGGACGAAACAGTCTACACGCAAGCTACAGGTCTGGGCTCCACACTGGCTCTCGATTACACCCAAACCGGAACCTCGACGACAGTGCATACGCGAGCTCTGTTTGCGAACCCGCTCGATGGCAGCTCTGTGTTGGTTAACCCTACGGTCTGGACGGAGAACGACCGCCAGTGGAAATCACAGTCGAGTTCCACGACAACAAGTGTCGCGTACACCGTAGGCGAGCTGGTCGCGGGCACCTCCTATTCGGTACGCGAGGCCGGCGTCTTGCTTGGGAACTTTGTCGCCGATGCATCCGGGCGCATCGCGTTCACGGCGACGCCGGGTACCACCTCGATCGTTAATTACACCGTCCAGATGTGACGCAACGGGTCCGTGGCTGCGAACTTGATGGACCAGGATCGCAGCCTCACCCACACAGCCACCCGAGATTGCGATGTCGAGTCCGGGAAACCATGGTGACGGCAATGCCGCAGACGAGTATTTTTTCCGCGCACGATCAATCCACGCGGAAGCGAACGCAAGCCACTGTTGCAACTACAGCCCACCGATTACAGCCAACCGATTACAGCTAACCGATTACAGCTAACCGATGGTCAAGCCACTTCCGACGCGGGCGGTTACTCTTGAGACAATTCCTTGGCTCTGCATCCGCCACATTGGGTTTATGCGGGACGACGCCAATCACTCGCGCCGCCATCAGCTCAACGAAGGGATCAGCCACGCTGAAGATGCCGTGGTGGAAGCCCACTTGGCGACCGATGACATTTTCTGCGGCACCCGGTGAATCTCACCAGGGAACATGATCCCGGCGCGCTCCGGAACGCATAAACCAGTAATCCACATTCATTTTTTCCGTCGAAAGCGGGACAAGCCGGCGTTGCAACGTGCAGCCCGGTCAGTTCAGCCCTCCGGACAGGAGGCTTCGACAACGGCCTGAACCCCGGAGCCGTAGCGTACGTTGGGAGATCCGGCGGGCTGGGCTATCGTGTTGCCACAAATAAGCCCCTGCGGGCCACGCATGATTTTCAAGCCGCTGTTTCGGTTGAAGTAAAGATCGTTGCCGATGACGGTATTTCGAATACCGTTCAGGGCGTCGTCGCCCCCCATTCGTATCCCGGCGCTCGCGTTTTCGGCGATCCGATTGAACTGAATGATGTTGTCGTTGCTGCGCGTCGAAATGCCTCCACCATTGGTATAGAGCACGCCGGTGCAGACGTTGTATTCGATCAAATTGTCATCCGCGCCTTCTTTCAGGTCCACGCATTCGCTACCCTTGGTAAGGATAACATTGTGATGAATCCAGTTTTCCACGCTGGCATCGGTGGGCTTCCCGGAGAGCTGTTCCGGTGCGGTACCCACGTAGATGCCCTCGCCATTGCTGCCGCCCCGGCCAAACACATAATCGCGCAGCCCGCAGGTGTTGATGGTGTTGAATGCGATTTCATTGCGGGAGGCCAGCCCTTTCATTCGAAGGCATTCGCCAAATGCATTGCGCAGCGACAAGCCATGAAAGACCAGGCCCTTGACCCCATTTCTGCTCCAGCCATCGACAAAAACGAGCTTGTCACGGTAGTCCGCAAGAGCCGTTCCCGCGCCATGCTTGCCGTCCACGACAAAACCACGCATTTCTATATAGCTATGCTTGACGTCGATGACGTGCGACTTTCCGCCACCGCGAATGATGGACTCCTGGGAGCCGACGATCAGGATGCGCGCGGTTGAACTGCCGTCACGAACGGTAGAAAAATCCTGTCGATATTCTCCCGGCAAGAGCATAACCGTGTCGCCCGGATATGCCGCTTTAACCGCGTTCTGGATGGTTTTTAGTGCGGTTGCCGCGGAGAGTCCGTTGTTGGTGTCGCTACCCGACGGGGAGACAAAAACCCAGCGCGCCTGGGCGAATGAACTTACGGCCAGGAGCACCATGAACGCCACAACCTTACAAACATCTCTGCGTCGACGCGCAGCGGTTCTTGATTTTTGTTGCGTAACCCATGGTTTCATGTCCATAACCTCCGTTTGCCTACATCCAATACAGGGAAGAATCCGATCGGTGCACCGCAGGCCCGTGTTGCAAATCGATGAGGGGTTAATGTAGCAGTGGGTTAGTTGCCGATCTGTGACTCACCCTCCGTTTCCGGAATCTTGTATGAGTCTTGTGAGGTCACGTGATGGAGATCTGACTGGAACGCAATTCGCAGCGGGCTCGCCATGCCCGCGACCATATGCCGCGTGTTGCGATGCGACAATTTGAAAACCGAACCCCTTCTTCCGCGAACCGTGGGTCTGCGTGATGTTCAACCTGTATACGGAGCACACGGAGGCCGGAATCGAGCGTTTGGCGGGCGCGTTTGGCAGGCGCATCGACCATGGCCGAGCGTGGGCGCTCGTGCTTCCTCACCTATCACCGCCGGGGCGACGGGCGACGAATGAGCAAGCGCGGGCGTCCCGCCGAACAGCCTTCGCAGCAACGATGGCAGGGCCATCGATTGTCGAACGCTCGTGTAAAGCTTCGCTTGGCGATCGGCAACGGGTCGGCCCGGCATCAGGTGTCCCGCTGCTGAGAAGAACACCCTGACCGGACTGCCCCGCGACTGCCTGGCTTTCTCATCTTGATTGCCGTGCTTCATGCAGACTACTCCGCTTCCACAGCCTGCTGGATTAGGCCGCGCTCCTTGGCGCAGCAGGTCGGTCGGTGGATCGGCAATCTCTTCTGGACCGCAAAGCACAACAACCTGAGGCTCGTTCGTGGCGGCATACTCCTCGGTTGGCAGACGACGGTGCCAATACCTGGAAAGGTGTCTCGGCTGTTTGCAAGAGCAATAATAATGACTGTTTTAAGGAATTATTATGCCCCTTTGGAGACCGTATGCCCGACGCTGATTTGGTGTCATAATGAGTTATATTCTGGCGGCCGTTGATGTTATGGATGAAAATATATCCATTTTCCCCAAGATATGACTGGCGATTCCGGGGGCAGGCAAAGTAGAAAACTTGCGCTGATCCGGGTTTATTCATAATGCCAAAATAATTACCTTATGGCCAAAAAAACAGCTCCTTTGCTCCCGTCCACCGATGCACTGCTGCGTCAGTTCAGCGACCGGCTGCGCCTGGTGCGGCTGCGGCGCCGGTTGCCGGCCAAGCATGTGGCGGAAGTCGCCGGGATGTCGCCGATGACATTGCGCAGTCTGGAGCGGGGCGGGTCGGGCGTAACCATCGGCGCTTATCTGTCGGTAATGCAGGTGCTGGGAATCGAGGAAGATCTCAACCTGCTTGCCCAGTCCGACCCGGTAGGCCATCAGCTGCAGGACGCGCGGTTGCCCTCGCGTCGATCGCCTGCGCGTTTAAAGGGGGAAACGGCGCCGCGCAGACGTGGCACTGATCTGGCCGGAGATGGCGTTGCGCAATTGCAGCGCTTGATCAACAAGATGCCGGAGGAACAGTTGCGTCGCTGGATTGAGTCGCTCGGCCAAACCCGGGCGACCGCTGTGCAGCCGGACACCGCTGCTCGAGATAGAAGCGTGGAAGCGACGCAACCTGATGCTGTTGCTGCAATGGCAACGCGCTCACCGCAGGCAAGGTTTGATTGGCTGGATGCGCCGGCAAGTGACCTCAAGAAGCTGGTAAAGCCCGCCCGGGAAGTGCGGGACAAGGTTGAGAAGGCGGCAGGCGCGGCGGTCAAAACCGCATCGTCGAAACGTCAGTGATATCGGCACGTACAGCGCCCGGGCAAGCGCCGGCATGCGCGCACGATGGGAGGGTCCGGGAGGCCCGGGCTCGCGACACCGGGCGATGAACGACGTCGAGGACAGTTGCAGGTGGAACCGGTAGATTGACCTGGGAAACCGGGTGCCTTTGTCGCTGTTGGGCGAGATGCCTGTGGGAGGGAATTCGACCATGAAAGTGGTATTGCTGTTGTTTGCGCTGATGGTGCCGGCCTATCTGCTGATGTGTCAGCGTCAGACCGGCCCGGATCCCGCCGAAAAGGGTCTGCCGATGTACCAGAACGAGCTGAACAAGGCCAAGGGCGTCGAGGCCATGCTCAAGCAGGGTGTCGATCGGCGGGAAACCAAAATGCACGAGCAGTTGGAGGGCGCCGATTCACGGTAGCCGCGTGACCGGGACCTTTCGCGTCTGTCCCCCAACCGGTGATTCTTCACGGGCGCGTCGTGTGGTCACCAACATCACCGAGCGACCTGTGGTCCGGGTGGGGATCGGAACCCTGAGCTGTCCCTGACCGGGGTCAGGCCGGCGACCGCGGTGCCAGGAGTTCGTGCAGCGGCGGGGGGACATGGGTGTCGTGACGACCGAACCGGCCGAGATCCGCGAGCGTGGTCCGTTCCAGTACCTGCATCACGATGGCATTCACTCCCGGCCAGCGATCCGCCAGCTCGCACCGACCCGCGATATCGCACTGGCCGTGCTCGCTGGAACAGGCGGTGAGTGCCGGGCGACCTTCCAGAGCGGTGATGGCATCGGCGAGGCTGATGGTGTCGGGGGCGCGGGCGAGCTGGTAGCCGCCCAATGGACCGCGTTTGGAAAGCACCAATCCGGCTTCGATAAGGAAGCGCATCACCTTGCGCACGGTCGGCAGGGGAACGTGCGTGAGTTCCGACAGGGTTTCCATGGACAGGCGGGCGGGCCGCACACGGCCCAAGTGGTGCAGAATCAGCACCCCGTAATCGGCGAGACGTCCCACTTTCAGCATGGCGAATGTTCCGGTTCCGTGCGGTTGCGGATCAATTGTATACCTGTGGAGTATTGAATACGATCCGAGTATCCATTAGTATTCCGTCATGCAATTTACCAACTCTGCGCGCGCAAATCTGTCCGGGCCTGCACGGTGCCCGATCCGTCCGCGCCGCGGGCGGTCGCCAAAGGGTCCACACAGTGGACGGGAGCTCCTCCCATGAGCAAAGACCTTGGTCAACTCGACCGCATGGTCCACGGCGCCTATAAGGCGGGCTGGACCACGGACATCGAGTCCGACACCCTGCCGCCGGGTTTGAACGAGGACACGGTCCGGTTCATTTCGGCCCGCAAGCAGGAGCCCGACTGGCTGTTGCACTGGCGGCTGAAAGCGTTTCGCCATTGGCAGACCATGGTGCATCCCGAATGGGCCCACGTTCATTATCCGCCGATCGATTATCAGAGCATTTCCTATTACTCGGCGCCGAGGCGTCCCGGCGACGGCCCGCAAAGCCTGGACGAAGTGGACCCGGAGCTGCTGCGCACCTACGAAAAACTCGGCATTCCCCTGCACGAGCGCGCGGCGCTGGCGGGTGTCGCGGTCGATGCCGTATTCGACAGTGTTTCCGTGGTGACCACCTTCAAGGACAAGCTCGCCGAAGCGGGCGTCATCTTCTGCCCGATCTCCGAAGCGGTGCGCGAGCACCCCGAGCTGATCCGCAAGTATCTGGGCAGCGTGGTGCCCTTCCGCGACAATTTCTTCGCCGGCTTGAATTCCGCCGTATTCAGCGACGGTTCCTTCGTCTATGTGCCCAAGGGCGTGCGCTGCCCCATGGAGCTGTCCACCTATTTCCGCATCAACGCGCGCAATACCGGCCAGTTCGAGCGCACCCTGATCGTCGCCGACGAAGGCAGTCATGTGTCTTATCTCGAAGGCTGCACGGCGCCGCAGCGCGACGAAAACCAGCTTCACGCCGCGGTGGTCGAGCTCATCGCGCTCCCGGGCGCCGAGATCAAGTATTCGACGGTGCAGAATTGGTATCCGGGCGACGCCGAGGGCCGTGGCGGCATCCACAATTTCGTCACCAAGCGCGGCGTGGCCCACGAAAACGCCAAGATTTCCTGGACCCAGGTGGAAACCGGCTCGGCGATCACCTGGAAATACCCGTCGGTGATTCTGCAAGGCGACAACGCGGTGGGTGAGTTCTATTCGGTCGCGCTCACGCGCGGGATGCAGCAGGCCGATACCGGCACCAAAATGGTCCATGTGGGCCGCAACACGCGATCCACCATCGTTGCCAAGGGCATCAGCGCGATGCGCGCCGAGAATTCCTACCGCGGCCTGGTGCACATCGGCGCCGGCGCGGAGAACGCGCGCAACCACACCCAGTGCGATTCGCTGCTGCTCGGCGACCGCTGCGGCGCTCACACCTTTCCTTATATCGAATGCCGCAATCCATCGGCGACCGTCGAGCACGAGGCAACCACCTCGAAGGTGAGCGACGACCAGCTCTTCCTGTGCCGTCAGCGCGGCCTGGACCCGGAAAAAGCCGTGTCCATGATCGTCAACGGATTCTGCAAACAGGTTTTTCGCGAGCTGCCCATGGAGTTCGCGGTAGAGGCGGGCAAGCTGCTCGAGGTCAGTCTTGAAGGCGCGATCGGCTGAAGGCCGGCACGCGAACTGGAGTAAATCCATGCTGAAGATTACCAATCTGCACGTCACGGTCGCGGACACGCCGATCCTGAAAGGCCTGAACCTCGAAGTAAACGCGGGAGAAGTCCACGCCATCATGGGTCCCAACGGCTCGGGCAAGAGTACCCTGGCCGCGGTGTTGGCCGGCCGCGAAGGCTATGAAGTCACCGCCGGTGGCATCGAGTACCTGGGGCGCGACCTGCTCGCGCTGGCCGTGGAGGAGCGCGCGCGGGCGGGTGTGTTTCTGGCCTTTCAGTACCCGGTCGAGATTCCGGGGGTGTCCAACATGGAATTTCTGCGCGCTTCGCTCGAAGCCGTGCGCAGCCATCGCGGCGAACCCAGCCTCTCGGCGGTGGAGTTCATGAAGCTCGCGCGCGCAACCAGCCAGCAGTTGCAACTCGATCCCGAATTTCTCAAGCGCGGTGTCAACGAAGGTTTTTCCGGCGGCGAGAAAAAGCGCAACGAAATTCTTCAGATGCTGCTGCTGCAACCCAATCTCGCCATATTGGACGAGACCGACTCCGGCCTCGATATCGACGCCTTGCAAGTAGTGGCGGACGGCGTGAATGCGCTGCGTTCTCCGCAACGCGCCATCGTCATGGTGACCCACTACCAGCGCCTGCTCGATTATGTCGTGCCGGATTATGTGCATGTGCTGGCCGATGGCCGCATCCTGCGCTCCGGCGGCCGCGAGCTGGCCCTGGAGCTGGAAGCCAGGGGCTATGGCTGGCTCCGCGGTGACGCGGCCTGAGCGCGGAACGACGACCATGAAACGCAGCGAGCGCATCGAAGTCTTTGCCCACACCGCGCGGACGCGCAGCGAGAGTTTCCCCACCGACACCGGCTTGCTGGGCCATCTGCGCGCGGTGGGACGCGCGGCCTTCAGTGCGGCGGAACTGCCCAACCCCAAGACCGAGGCGTGGAAATACAGCCGTATCGGGCCGCTGCTCGAACAGGGTCTGCTCGATCGCGCGTCCGCCGGCGCGGCTTGCGCGACCACGCCCATTCCGGGATTGGCCACGCAGTCGATGGTGATTCTGGACGGCATCCCGCAGCCGCTGCAGACCTTTACCCCCGGGGTGTCGGTGACATCCTTCGCGGCGCTGACCGGTGCCGAGGTCGCTGCCGTGGAAGCGCATCTGGGTCGGCTGGCGGCGGCGTTGGAGCGGCCGTTTGTAGCGCTCAATGGGGCGCTGGTCGAAGATGGCCTGGTGATTCAGGTAGCGCGCGGTGCGAACGCAGCATTGCCGATCGAGCTGCTACTGGCACAGAGCGACTGCAACGCGCCGCGCGGCGTTCATCCCCGCGTGCTGGTGATACTGGAGCGGGGCGCCCGCGCCACGTTGATCGAACGGCATCTGGGCACGGCCATGGCCTTCACCAACAGCGTAGTCGAGGTGGTGCTGGAAGACGGCGCGCAGCTCGACCATCTGCGCCTGGCGCTGGATTCCGGAAAGGGCCGCTGGCTCAGCGCGCTGGACGTGGAGCTGGGCCGCAATGCGCGCTACAACCTCTGGCAGGCGCAACAAGGCGCCGTGTTTCGCCGCAACGAGATTCGCATTGGGCTCGCGGGCGAGGACGCGGAAGTCTCCGTTGCCGGCGCGGGACTCACGCGCAACGGCGATCATCTCGACAATCAACTGTGCCTCGAGCACCGGGCGCCTCACGGCACGTCGAAGCAGCTGTTTCGCAACATCGCCGGCGAGACCTCGCGCGGCATCCTGAACGGCCGCATTCACATTCATCGCGGCGCGCAAAAGACCGACGCCCAGCTCCATACCAAAAGCCTGTTGCTGTCGAGCGATGCCGAGATCGATATCAAGCCCGAGCTGGAAATCTATGCCGATGACGTGAAGTGCGCCCACGGCGCCACCCTCGGCCAACTGGATGCGAATGCGCTGTTCTATCTGCGGTCGCGCGGTCTGGACGCGACCACCGCACGCACCATGCTGAGTTTCGCGTTTCTCGCCGAAGTGGTGGACGGCTTTCCGGTGGACGCCGTGCGCGCGGCACTGCGGCCGGCCCTGGCGCAGGCTTTCGCCGAGCCTGCGGAGGAGGTAATTCGATGAGCGTCACCCAAACCGCGATGAATACCGCATTCAACGTCGAAGCGGTGCGCAGCCAATTTCCGATCCTGCACCAGGACGTGAACGGCCATCCGCTGGTGTATCTCGACAACGCCGCCTCGGCGCAAAGACCCGATGCCGTGATCGACGCCATCGCCAACTATTACCGACACGATCACGCCAATGTCCATCGCGGTGCCCACACGCTCGCGACCCGCGCCACCGACGCGTTCGAAGGTGCGCGCGCCAAGGTGGCGGCTTTTCTGGGCGGTGCGGCGCGCGAGGAAATCGTTTGGACGCGCGGTACCACCGAGAGCATCAATCTGGTGGCCAACAGCTGGGGGCGGGCCAATCTCCGTGCCGGCGACGAGATCGTTCTGACCGAAATGGAACATCACGCCAACATCGTGCCCTGGCAGATGGTGGCGGCGGCGACCGGCGCGCGCATTCGCGTGGTGCCGGTGACCGATGCGGGCGAGCTGGATATGGCGGCGTTTCGCGATCTGCTCGGCGAGCGCACCCGCCTGGTCGCGGCGACCCAGGTGTCCAACGCGCTGGGTACCATCAATCCGGTGGCCGAGATCGTGCGCCTGGCCCATGCCGCGGGCGCACTCGCGTTGATCGACGGCGCCCAGGCGGTGAGCCATTTCCCAGCCGACGTGCGCGCCCTGGGCGCGGATTTTTATGTGTTCTCGGGGCACAAGCTGTTCGGTCCCACCGGCATCGGTGTGCTCTACGCGCGGCGCGAACTGCTCGACGCCATGCCGCCCTGGCAAGGCGGCGGTCAGATGATCGAAAAGGTCTCGTTCGCCGGCACCACCTATACGGAAGCGCCGTGGAAATTCGAGGCCGGCACGCCGAATATCGCCGGTGCGGTCGGCATGGGCGCGGCGCTCGATTGGCTCGGGACCCTGGATCGCGTCGCGGCGCAGGCCCACGAGGATGCACTGCTCGCGCGCCTGGACGCCGCGCTTGCCGGCATGTCGGGCGTGTGGCGGATCGGCACCGCGAAGTCGCGGGTGTCGGTAGCCTCGTTCCTGGTGCAAGGCGCCCATCCCACGGACGTGGGCCATCTGCTCGATCAGCAGGGCGTTGCGGTGCGCGCCGGCCACCACTGCACCATGCCGCTGATGGCGCGCCTGGGCATTCCTGGCACGGTACGCGCGTCGGTCGCGTTCTACAACACGGCTGCGGAAATCGATTGCTTTGTCGCGGCGCTGGAAAAAGTGAAAACCTTTATTTAGAAAGCTGTGATTGGAGAAGTCACCATGACAGTCCAGACATTTGAGCCTGCCGCCGAGCACACGGGGGTGCGGATGACGCCGTCCGCGGCCGGCCATGTGCGTCGCCAGCTCGATCGCGCCGGCGCCCATGCCGTGCGGGTCAGCGTCAACCGCAGCGGCTGTTCCGGCTACATGTACCAGATCGACTATGTCACCGAGCCGCGCGCGGAAGATCGCGAATTCAAGGTTGCCGAAAATCTTTCCGTGTTTGTCGACACCGAGGCGCTGCCGCTGATGCAGGGCACCGAAATCGATCTGGTCGTCGAAGGCCTGAATTCCACGCTCAAATTCCGTAACCCCAACGCGCAGATGGAATGCGGCTGCGGCGAATCGTTCGGAGTCTGACCCATGGAACGCCGCATGGTGGTGGTGCAGCGGGACTGTCCCGCGCGCCTGGTGCCGGCCGGAACCCGCATAACCATTCCCAAGGACACCTTCGTCGGTATCACCCAGGCGCTCGGCGGCAGTTACACGGTGAACGTGGGCGGCAATCTGGCGCGAGTGGATGGCACCGATGCCGATGCGCTCGGGTTGGAAGCCGTTGAGTTCACCTTCGCTCCGAGCGCTTCGGATCAGGTCAGCGAAGACAATGTGTGGGAAGCGCTGCGCTCGATCTACGATCCGGAGATTCCGGTCAACATCGTCGATCTCGGTTTGATCTACGCCTGCACTGTGTCTGGCAATCGCGTCGATATCACCATGACATTGACCGCGCCGGGCTGCGGCATGGGGCCGGTGCTGGTGGACGACGTCAAATACCGCGTCGGCAAGGTTCCCAATGTGAAGCAGGTCGAGGTGGAGCTGGTGTTCGACCCGCCCTGGAGCCGCGCGCGCATGTCGGAAGCGGCGCAACTGGAACTGGGGGTGTACTGATGGACGGCGTGGTCGATTATACCGCCGTGTTCGAGCAGGTGCCCTTCGGTCGCACCATCGACACCGAGGCCGTCGCCGAATCGCTGGCCTTTTTCGACGACTGGGAAGACCGCTACCGCTACCTCATCGACCTCGGCAAGGAACTGCCGCCGATGCCGGAAGAACTCAAAACCGAAGATCGCTACATCCACGGCTGCCAGAGCCAGGTCTGGATCGAGCACCGCCTCGACCCCGCCACGGGAAAACTGCAATTCATCGTGGATTCCGACGCCCTGATCGTGCGCGGCCTCGCGGCCATCGTCCTCGCCGCCTTCAACAACCGCACGCCCGCGGCAATCCGCGCCTTCGATATCGAAGCCTTTTTCGCGCGCATCGACCTGCTGCGCCATATTTCCCCGACCCGTGGCAACGGGCTGCGGGCGATGGTGAGGAAGATCCGAAAACTCGCGGAAGTTGCAGCGGGTTAAAGGGTCGGGCAGGAAGGGTTTCTCAACGCTTCCTTAGCCCGCAAGGGCATAACCCGACGACTTGATTTCACTTGAGCGGGAGCGACGACACACACCTTTTGCAGAGGTGTGGCAAGCTCAGTGCAGCAGAAAATCGTTCACCATGAACATCAGAATTTCAACGGCGATCAGCCAGATGATGATCCATTCCAGCGTGGCAGAGTGCTTGTGTTTTTGCTCATCTGCCAGCATCTCAAATAGCTCGTGCACGGTTTCGAGCCGGATAGACAGCACTTGGGTGCGGTTGCGGATTTCCAGATAGTTCGCCGCATGCTGGTAGACCGGTTCCAGCTCCGGGTATTCCCAGAAAAATTCCGGTGTGTCCAGCAGGTCGTAGCGCATGATGATGTCGCTTTTGGTGAGGAACAGGCGGCCACGAATTTTTGCCAGTTCGCGGCGGGAGAGGTTGGTCTTGCCGGTTTCCGCCAGCGTGCGCGGAATCTGCGCGGTGGATCGCATGGTGCGCGCCACCAGCACCTCGAATGTCGACAGTTTGATCGATTGCGCCAGCGCATGGGAGACAGCCAGCAGATGCAGCGGGCTGGTGTCAGTCAGATAGATATGGTCGCGCTGAATACGAAACTGCTCGGAACTGGAAGAAAACTGGAAGCGCTCGGTTTCCGCTTCGGCGTAGGGATTGGTGTGGTATTTCTGCAAACGCTTCAGCAGGGCTTCCCGCTCATCGCTGGACCACTGCCAGGTAATCACCACGCCATAGGCAAACACGAAGGCAAAGCCTTCGTCCCGCTCGATATGCAGCGTATCGCGGAACAGGGTGGCACGCTCTGCTTCCATCAGGTCGCGGCTCAGCTCACTGAACTGAAAGCTCTCGGCGACCGCGATGGCAAAACACTCATGGGGCGCGGCGGATGTCATGACGGATCACCTGACGCTGTCACCAGCATCAGCTTGATGCAGTGGGTGGCGTGGGGAGTGGCTGCTGCGTGCAATGCAACAGCGACTGTCATCATGATATTGCCGAAACTGATCAAATCGTCCATCAGAATTGTGTGCCTGTGCTGATGATCTTAAGCAGCTGGGTATTGGCCGGTTGGGAAGTTCCTACAATAAACGCGGGGATCAGGGCTACGAGGCCGAAACGTCCCTTCATGGGGTAGCGATGGTTCAATTGCGGTGAGTGCGGCCCTTCGAAACACGATAGCGAATTTGAGTTTTTGCCCAATTCATCATTTGAGCCCCATGGCTGCCTTGACCTGCGGCTTGAGAATCTTGCCGTTGGCATTGCGCGGCAGGGGTTCGTCCACGATGTCGATGCGCTCCGGCACCTTGAAGGCAGCGATACGCGCGGCGACATGGGCGCGCAGGGCGTCGGCGCCCGCGGTGGCGCCCGCGCGCAACTGCACCATGGCGCCCACGCGTTCGCCGAGGATCGGGTCGGGGATGCCCACCACCGCGACATCCAGCACATCCGGGTGGGTGTGCAGGGCGTTTTCGACTTCGATGCAGTAGATGTTCTCGCCGCCGCGCAGCAGCATGTCCTTGGCGCGATCGACGACGAACAGTGCGCCCTCGCCATCCACATAACCCAGATCGCCGGTGCGCAACCAGCCTTCCACCAGCGCCTTGGCGGTGGCATCGGGATTGCGCCAATAGCCCTTGAATACCTGCGGGCCGCGAATCCAGATTTCGCCGGTCTCCCCCAGCGGTAGTTCCGCGCCGCCGTCCCGGCCCATGATTTTCACGCGCGATACCGGTGCCGGTACCCCCGCGCTGGCGGGTTTGGCCAGATAGTCCTCGGCCACATTCACCGTGGACACGCCGGAAGTTTCCGTGAGGCCGTAGCCGTTGCTCGCCGATGCGTTCGGGAACACCTCCTTGATGCGGCGTGCAAGCTCCGGCGATGGTGGGGCACCGCCGAACAGCACCGCCATCACCGAGGAGGTGTCGTGCTGCCTGAAAATGGGCGATTCGATCACCTGCAACGGCATCGAGGGCACGCCGCCGAAGGAGTTCAGTCGTTCGCGCTCGATCAGCCGGATCGCGTCTTCCGGATTCCAGCGATGCATGAACACCAGCTTTGAGCCCTGGATGGTGCTGCCGATCAGCATGGCAATCGAACCCGTGACATGGAACAGCGGCACGCTGATGAGCTGGCCCATCTGCTGTACCGGTGGCTGCGGCGTGCGCCCGTAGCGGAATTCGGTGCGCGCGCGCAGGTAGACGCCGGTGACCTGATTCGAGCAAATGTTGCGGTGGGTGAGCAGGGCGCCCTTGGGTTTCCCGGTGGTGCCCGAGGTGTAGTAGATCGCGGCGTCGTCCTCGGGATCCAGTGTGCAGGGCGGCAGTTCTGTGGGATAGGGTTCGGCGAGCACGTCGTGCCAGGCGTGAACCGACGCCGGGAGCGCGCCGGGACCGCGCACGACGATGGTGGCGGCGAGGTCCGTCAGCGCGGACAGATGGGGTTCGAGGCTCGCCAGACGTTCGGCGTCCACCACCAGCAGGCGGCTGCCCGAGTCGGCCAGCGCATAGGCGAGTTCGCCGCCGGTCAGCCAGGCGTTCAGCGGCACGATGACGGCGCCGATCGCCACGCTGGCCCAGAACACCACCGGCCATTCGGGATAGTTGCGCATCGCCAGCGCCACGCGATCGCCCTTGCGGATACCGAAGCGCGTCGTCATCGCTTGGGCGAGCACCGCAACCTGGCGGTGGTGTTCGGCGTAGGTATGGCGCTCGTTTTCATACACCAGATAGTCGCGTTCGGCGAACTGCGCCGTGTGCGCGAACACCGCGCGCAGATGGGGAAAGCTCTGGCGCCAGCACTGGGTTTCGATACCCCGGATGTCGAGGGTCTCGATCGCGAATGGCGAATCGGGCGCCGTTGTCAGCCGCTGGTCCAGCAGCGGAACGGGAATGGGAGCTGCCGGTGCGATATCGGTCATGGGCGAAGTCTCGTGCCGAACCACAGTGAATCGTCCCAAGGGTAACCGGTATGGCCCCTGAACTGGACACCAGCAGTGTGGCTCCGCGGTCATGGCAAGGCGGCAATCCGCTCACGTTGCGCGGAGAGCCGTTGCAGCGCATCCGCCGCTGCCGCCGCTTTTTCGCGCTCCCGTTCCACCACGTCGGGCGGTGCATTGGCGACAAAGCTGGCGTTGCCGAGCTTGCCGTTCAACCGCTGGATCTCCTGCGCGCTTTTGGCGATTTCGCGGTCGAGTCTTGCGAGTTCCGCGTCTTTGTCGATCAAACCGGCCAGCGGCACATGGAGTTCCATCGCGCCGGCGAGCACCGTTGCCGCTGCCGGCGGTTCTTCGCCCGGCGCCAGCCAGACCATCTCGTCGAGATTGGCGAGCCGCGCCAGATAACTGCGATGGGCGTCCAGCCGGGCGCGGTCGGCGGCCTCGCCGTGGCGGAAATAGAGCGGCAGTTTGCGGCCCGGCGCGATGTTCATTTCGCCGCGAATGGTGCGCACACCCAGGATCACCTGCTGGATCCAGGCGATGTCCGCCTCCGCGTCCGGATCGATGCGGTCCGTCCGTGGCACCGGGTAGGGTTGCAGCATGATGGTGTCGCCAGCCTTGCCGGCCAGGGTTTTCACCCGCTGCCAGATTTCCTCGGTGATGAACGGCATGAAGGGGTGGGCGAGACGCAGGGTCGTTTCGAGCACCCGCACCAGGGTGCGGCGGGTGCCGGTTTTCAGCGCCGGGGGCGCGGTCTCGTCCCAGAGCACGGGCTTGGACAGCTCCAGATACCAGTCGCAGTAGTCGGACCAGACGAATTCGTAGAGCGCCTGCGAGGCGAGATCGAAACGGAAGCTGTCGAGCGCGGCGATCACCGCCTGTTCGGCGCGCTGCAGGCGGCTGATTATCCAGCGGTCGGCGCGGGACAGTTCGTAGTTTTCGCGCCCGTCCTGGGCGCAGTCCTCGCCTTCGGTATTCATCAGCACATAGCGGGTCGCGTTCCAGATCTTGTTGCAGAAGTTGCGGAAGCCTTCGATGCGGCCGACGTCGAAGCGCACGTCGCGCCCGGTGCTCGCGAGCGAGTAATAGGTGTAGCGCAGGGCATCGGTGCCGTGGGCGGCGATGCCGTCCGGGAATTCCTTGCGGGTCTGGCGGGCGATTTTCTCCGCATCCCTGGGCCGCAGCAGACCGCTGGTGCGCTTGGCCACCAGTTCTTCCAGGCCGATGCCGTCGATCAGATCGATGGGGTCCAGCACATTCCCCTTGGACTTCGACATCTTCTGACCCTGGCCGTCGCGCACCAGGCCGTGGACATAGATGGTGCGGAAGGGCACTTCATCGGTGAATTCCAGGGTCAGCATGATCATGCGGGCGACCCAGAAGAAGATGATGTCGAAGCCGGTGACCAGCACGTCGGTGGGATGAAATTTCGCAAGCTCGGCGGTTGGCTCCGGCCAGCCGAGGGTGCCGAAGGTCCACAGCCCGGAGGAGAACCAGGTGTCGAGTACGTCCTCGTCCTGGCGCAGGGGCACCGCGGCATCGATGCCGTGCTGCTTGCGCACCTCGGCTTCCGAGTGGCCCACGAAGACGTTGCCCGCGGGATCGTACCAGGCCGGAATCCGGTGCCCCCACCACAGCTGGCGGCTGATGCACCAGTCCTGAATATCGCGCATCCAGGCGAAATACATGTTCTCGTACTGTTTCGGCACGAAGCGGATGGCACCGCTTTCGACCGCGTCGATGGCGCGCGGGGCCAGTCGTTTGGCGTCCACATACCACTGCTCGGTGAGCCAGGGTTCGATCACCACGCCGGAGCGATCGCCGCGCGGCACCTTGAGGCGGTGCTCCTCGACCTTTTCCAGCAGCCCCAGGGCGTCGAGATCGGCCACCACGCGCCGGCGGGCTTCGAAGCGGTCGAGCCCTCGATAGGCGGGCGGAACCCTGTCGTTCAGACGCGCATCGGCTTCCAGGATATTGATCAGGGGCAGATCGTGACGCAGCCCGAGGGCATGGTCGTTGAAGTCGTGGGCGGGGGTGATCTTCACGCAACCGCTGCCGAAGGCCGGGTCGACATAGTCATCCGCAATGATCGGAATTTCCCGACCCACCAGCGGCAGCAGGATGCGTTTGCCCACCAGGTGGCGATAGCGTTCGTCTTCCGGATGCACGGCGACCGCCGTATCGCCCAGCATGGTTTCGGGGCGGGTGGTGGCGACGGTGAGGTAGCCGGAGCCGTCCGCCAGCGGGTAGCGGAAGTGCCAGAGGTGGCCGGCTTCCTCTTCGCTCACGACTTCGAGATCGGAAATCGCGGTGTGCAGTTGCGGATCCCAGTTCACCAGGCGCTGACCGCGGTAAATCAGGCCTTTTGCGTGCAGGCGCACGAAGGCTTCGCGCACCGCGCGCGAAAAGCCCGCGTCCATGGTGAAGCGTTCCCGGGACCAGTCGGTGGACGCGCCCAGGCGCCGCAACTGGCGGGTGATGGTGCCGCCGGATTCCGCTTTCCATTGCCACACGCGGTCGATAAAGGCATCCCGGCCCAGATCGTGGCGGCTCAGACCCTCGGCTTCGAGTTGCCGCTCCACCACCATCTGGGTGGCGATGCCGGCGTGATCGGTGCCCACTTGCCACAAGGTGTTACGGCCCTGCATGCGGCGCAAGCGGATCAGGGCATCCATGATGGCGTCCTGAAAACCGTGGCCCATGTGCAGGCTGCCGGTGACATTGGGTGGCGGGATCATGATGCAGTAGGGCGCACCCGCACCCTGCGGGCGGAAATGGCCCTGTTGCTCCCAGAGCTGATACCAGTGCTGTTCGATGGCGCCGGGCTGATAAGTCTTGTCCATAACGCGGGATGGTTCTCGTAGTCAGGGTTTGGCAACGGGTGGCGCGGGGCCGGCAATGTCAAAGGTTGAGCGCTATCGCGACTGATCCGGCTCAGGGTCGTCGGGTGCCGGCGGGGTGAGCGGCACGGGCGGCACGGGCGGCACGGGCGGTTCCAGGACTTCGGTGACGACCGGTATTCCCAGCACCTCGGTCAGAATGGGAATTTCCAGCACCGTAAAATCGAGTTGCGCCGGATCCGGCACAGGATAGTCTTCCGCGTCTTCCGCGTCTTCCGCGTCTTCCGCGTCTTCCGCGTCTTCCGCGTCGTCCGGTTCGCGTCCGTTCACGACGCCAGGGCACCGAGTTTGTGGTGCTGAATCGCATAGCCGCGATCGCGGTAGAAACGATAGCGGTCGCGCATCTGTTCCCGCTGCAGCGGATTTTCGGCGTGGACGAACTCCGCCAGCCGTTCGAAGCGGCTGAACCAGTCCGGTGCCGCGGCGGCCAGGTTGATCAGCAGGCCGTGGTGATGGCCCGGATCGCCGCCCTGGTTCAGGGTCACGGGCGTGGCCGGATCGGGCGCACGGCCATGGGGAACGAACGCGGTGGGGATGTGGCTCCAGAGCAGGACGTCGAGCTGCTCGAGCGCGGCGGCGTCCGGGCAGTGAATCAGGGTGTCGAGGCCTTGCGCCATCGCCTTGGCGGCGAGCTGGCAGCACAGCACGAACTGGGCGTCGGTGCCGCCGGCGATCTCGTAGAAGCTGATCCGGGTCACGCCTGCCCCGGGGCGTCGATACGGCCGAGCAGGTATTCCATCAGCAGCGGGATGGGGCGGCCGGTGGCGCCCTTGGGAGCCGAATTCCAGGCGGTGCCGGCGATATCCAGGTGCGCCCAGGTGTAGTCCTTGGTGAAGCGCGCGAGAAAGCAACCGGCGGTGATGCTGCCGGCTTCGGGTCCGCCCACATTGGCGATGTCCGCGAAGTTGCTCTTGAGTTGTTCGTCGTACTCTTTCCACAGCGGCAGCCGCCAGGCGCGGTCGCCCGAGGCCTCGCCCGCCGCCAGCAGCTCGGCCGCCAGGGTGTCGTTGGGGCTGAACAGGCCGCTCGCCTGCTTGCCGAGCGCCACCACGCAGGCGCCGGTCAGAGTGGCGATATCGATCACCACCGCCGGCTTGTAGCGCGCCGCGTAGGTGAGGGCGTCGCACAGGATCAGCCGGCCCTCGGCGTCGGTGTTGAGAATTTCGATGGTCTTGCCCGACATGGACGTAACCACATCCCCGGGTTTGGTGGCGGCGCCACTGGGCAGGTTTTCCACCGCGGGGATGAGGCACACCAGATGCAGCGGCAGGGCGGCGGCCGCTGCCGCTTCCATGACACCCAGGACGCTCGCGGCGCCGCACATGTCGTACTTCATTTCGTCCATCTTGGCGCCGGGCTTGAGGCTGATGCCGCCGGAATCGAAGGTCACGCCCTTGCCCACCAGCACCACCGGCGCCTGCCCGGCGGCCCCGCGATATTCGAGCGCGATCAGATAGGCGGGCTGCACGGTACCCGCGGTGACGGAGAGCAGCGCGCCCATTTTCAGTTTGGTCATCTGCTTTTCGTCCAGCACCCGGACGCTGACCCCGGGATGGCGTTTGCCCAGCTCGCGGGCCTGTTCCACGAGGTAGCCGGGAGTGCATACATTGCCGGGCAGATCGCCGAGGCGGCGCGCGCTGTTGATGCCCTTGCCGATGACGGCGCCGAGTTCGAGTCCCTCGGTGAGCGCACGCACCTGACTGCGTTCCTCGCACACCAGGGTCAGCCGCGCGAGCTTCCCGCGTTTGCCGTTGTCGTCGCCGGGGCGAAATTTGTAACCCGCCTCGCAGAACAGGCGCGCCGCCTGGCGCCCAAACGCCGTCGGCTCGCGCGCGCCCGGCAGATCCGCCACCAGCAGCGCCGCGCTCCTGGCCGGCGTGCCCAGCACGGCGCGGGCAGCCGCCGCTATCAGCGTGAGAACGTCGCGGGGCAGGGGCGGTTCCTTGCCGGTGCCGATCAGCAACAGTCGCGCCGCCGTCAGTCCCGCGGGCCGGTGCAGCATCAGCGCCGCACCCAGGGTACCGGCAAAGTCGCCGGCCTCCACCAGCGCGCCGATCTGACCGCCGGTGGCGGCATCGATCGCGGCGGCCGCCGCCGGCAGCGGCAGCTTGCCCGGTACCGGGACGATCAGGCAGTCGGTTTTGAACGCGGCGGCACCGCCCGCGCGGGCGCTGAATTCGAGGGCGAGGTCTGGCACGGTGACTCCAGAGACAAGTGCGGATGAATGCCGGATAATCGAATCACAGTGTAAGCCATGCCTCCGACGGTACCAACCGACCCTGTCCTGCGACGAGAGCCGCCCCCCTGCCCGTGATCATCTTTCGCTATCTTGCCCGGGATCTCCTCGCCACCACTGTCGCCGTGGCCACCGTCCTGCTGATGGTGGTGATGAGCAGCCGCTTCGTGCAATACATGGCCGACGCCGCCGAGGGCAAGATCGATCCCCATGTGATCTTCGCCATCATGGGCTACCGGATGCCGGCGTTTCTCGAACTCATTCTGCCGCTGGCGTTCTTTCTCGCCGTACTGCTGTCCTACGGCAGGCTGTACCAGGACAGCGAGATGACGGTGTTGCACGCCTGCGGCATCAGTCACCTGCGGATTGCGGGTTATACCCTCGCCGTGGCGATGCTGGTCGCGGTGTTCGTCGCCTGGCTGAGTTTGTCGTTGAGTCCCGAGGGCATGGCGCGTGCCGAGGTGCTGGTCGACGCGCAGAAGGCCCGGGGCCAGTTCGACGCCATGGAGGGCGGCAAGTTTTACCCGCTGCGCGGCGGCAAGGGCGTGAGCTATACCGAACAGGTACTGCCGGATGGCCGCATGGACAAGGTATTTTTGGTCGAGGGCGGAGCCGATTCGGAAGGTGAGCCCAGCATGGTGATCGTGGTGGCCGAGAGCGGCGAGCCGAAACGTTCCGCGGACGGTCAGGCCAGCTATCTGGTGCTGACCAACGGGCACCGCTACCAGGGTGTACCGGGTCAGGCCGATTTCGATGTGACCCAGTTTGCCGAGTACGGTCAGCGCCTTGCCAGGCCCGCGCCGCGCAACCGCCCGGGCTGGAGCGATGCCATACCCACGAGCGCGTTGCGGGGATCCGCCGATCCCAGATACATCGCCGCTTTGCAGTGGCGCTATGCCACGGCGTTGCTGGTGCTGGTGGTGACCTTGATGGCGCTGCCCCTGAGCCGCACCGATCCCCGCAAGGGCCGCTATGCCCGCATTCTGCCGGCGGTGTTTCTCTACATCATCTACCTCATGAGCCTCAACGCTGCGCGCGGCGCGGTAGAAGCCGGTGCACTGGTACCGGCGCTTGGCCTGTGGTGGATTCACCTGCTGTTTCTCGGCGTCGGCGTGGCACTGATGCTGTGGTGGACGGGCTGGCGGCCCAAACGCCTGCGCGCCTGGACGCGCACCTGATGCGGCAGCTGTCCCGCTACACCGGCCGCACGGTGCTCGGCGCTATCGCGGTCGCGCTGCTGGTGTTGCTGGCGCTCAACGCCGTCGCGGCGCTGGTGGAGGGATTGCGCGACATCAAGAACGACTTCGATTTCCCCGAGCTCCTCCTCTATGTGTTCGCGACCATGCCGGCGCGGATCTACGACAGCCTGCCGTTTTCGGTGCTCATCGGCGCCATGGTCGGGCTCGGCAGCATGGCGGGCAACAGCGAGCTGGTCGTCATGCGCACCGCGGGGGTATCCCTGCTGCGGATTGCGTGGTTCGCCGCGCGCCCGGTACTGCTGGTGATTCTCGCCGGCAGTCTGCTCGGCGAATTCGTGGTGCCCCAAGCCGATCGCTGGGCGGAGAGTCGGATGATGGCATTGCGCGGCGATCAGGAGACATTCTCCGCGCGCAGCGGCGTATGGAATCGCGAGGGCGACGAGTTCATGCACTTCAACGCGCTCTATTCCGGTGGCCGTCTGGCCGGGGTCGCGCGCTATCGCTTCGACGCAGAGCGCCGCCTGCGGGAGGCGAGCTTCGCCGCCCGTGCCCGCTATCTGGGCGATCACTGGGTTGAAGAGGATGGCGTGATCACGCGCCTGGGCGACACCGCCATCGAGACCGACCGCTTCGCCAGCCGCCGCTGGGACAGCGACCTCTCCCCGGACCTGCTCACGCTGACGCTGATGGCGCCCGAGGCCTTGCCGGTGCGCCAGTTGGGTAGCTACGCGGATTACCTGGAGCGCCAGGGGCTACAGGCCGGCGCCTATCGGCTCGCGTTCTGGTCCAAGGTGCTGCAACCGGCGATCATTTTCGGTCTGCTGCTGGTGGCCGTGTCCTTCGTGTTCGGCCCGCTGCGGGAGTCCACCACGGGATTCCGGGTATTTTCCGGCGTACTGGTCGGGGTGGTGTTCCAGACCAGCCTGAAACTGCTCGGACCCTCGAGCCTGGTATTCGGGTTTTCACCCTTGTGGGCAGTGCTGGCGCCGGTACTGGTCTGCCTCGCGGCGGGGTTGATCCTGTTGCGCCGGGCGGCGTAGCAGGCAGTTGATTGCCGTGTAGGAAGTGGGCGACAGCTAACGAGGCTTCGGCAGTACCACCAGGCGCGTCCCGCTGCCGAGATCGTGCAGACAGTCCCCCGAGCGGCTCCACAGGCACCAGAGATAGCCCACCACCGAAACCAGCGAGAGCGGTGCCAGCAGGCAGCGCAGCCAGGCCTGGCGCCAGGTGGGCGGGCTGCCGTCCGGCTGTTGCAGGCGCAGCCGCCAGGTTTTCATGCCCAGGGTCTGGCCCGCGCGGCGCCAGCACCAGATGTAATACAGCGACAGGAACAGCCATAGCCCCGCGAGACCCAGGCCACCCAGGGGCTGCGCCTCATGGGCGCCGAAAAATTGCACCTGAACCGCGAGGAGAATCCCGCCGTATCCAAAGCCCAGCGCAATCAGCAGCAGGCCGTCGTAGACCAGCGCCGCGAGGCGGCGCCAGAGCGAGGCCGCGGGTAATGCAGCATGGTGGCCGTTTACGGCGGGGGAAGCGGGCTCTGCCGACACGGGGCGCGACTGCTTTTCGAGGGGTGGCCATGATAGCGCAGGCAGTAGCGGTTGCCATGAGCGCACGCCTCGGGGCGGCACGGATTCTTGCGCGCCGGGTTACCTCCGCAGGGTTGCAAGTCCCCGCTTCGGAGCCAACCTTGGGGGCACTGTAAGCAATCGCGCGGCGGGCCGCTCAGGTATGGATGCGTCAAACGGCTTCTGCAGCCCTGATGCTGTTGCAACTATTCTTGGCGCCATGAATCATAACCGCGGCTCTGGCCTGTAAGGGGGCAGCCGTATCGGCGACCAACACAGCGCCAACAACCTGGCACCAACAACCTGGCACCAACAACCAAAGGATACCCATCATGACAACACAAGCGAAAAAGCCTGTTGCCGCGGCCGTCGGCGCCGCTTTCCTCGCGTCGGTCGCCCTGGCGCCCCTGGCGCAGGCGGCTGAAAATCCCTTCCAGGCCAACAGTCTCAGTGGCGGCTACACCCTCGCCGAGAAGACCGAGACCGAGGGCAAGTGCGGCGAGGGCAAGTGCGGGGAAGGCATGAAGAAAGCGCACGAGGGTAAGTGCGGCGAGGGCACGAAGAAAGCGGGCGAGGGCAAGTGCGGTGAAGGCAAGTGTGGTGAGGGCAAGTGCGGCGGCAGCAAGGCGGCGCCCGGCGCTGGAACTGAAGGCTCGGGTGAATAATAAGCCCTGAGTCGTGAGGTGTCCGCCGTGAACCTGCTCGCGGGTGCCGGTCTGGGACTGCGGCGGACCCTGCTGGGTCCGCTGTCGTCCAGCACTGCCGCTGACGCGCAGTTTCTGGAGATCGCGCCCGAGAACTGGATTGGCGTCGGTGGCCGCCTCGGACGCCAGTTGGCGGAATACACCGAACGGTTTCCCCTGGTGTGTCACGGCTTGTCCCTGTCGCTGGGTTCCACCGATCCGCTCGACCGGGAGTTGCTGGCCGGGATCAAGGGGTTTCTCCAGCGCCATCGTGTCCTCTGCTACTCGGAACACCTGAGCTACTGTAGCGATCAGGGCCATCTGTACGATCTGCTGCCGATGCCCTTCACCGCCGAAGCCGTGCGACATGTAGCGGCGCGTATCCGGCAGGTACAGGATGTTCTCGAACGTCGCATCGCGATCGAAAATGTTTCCTACTATGCCGCGCCGCTCGCGGATATGAGCGAGATCGAGTTTCTCAACGCGGTATTGATGGAAGCGGACTGCGATCTGCTGCTCGACATCAACAACGTCTATGTCAACAGCGTCAATCACGGTTATGACGCGGAAGATTTCCTGGCGCGGATTCCCGGCGCCCGCATTGTTTACGGCCATATCGCCGGCCATTTCGTGGAAGCCGAGGATCTGCTCGTCGATACCCACGGCGCCGACGTGATCGACCCGGTGTGGACGCTGCTGCAATCGGCCTATCGGCGCTTTGGCGTTTTCCCGACGCTGCTCGAGCGCGACTTCAATCTGCCGCCGGTGGAGCTGCTGCTGGCGGAGGTCGCCAAAATCGGCGCGATCCAGACGGAGGCCTTGGCCGCCCGGTGCCCGGCGGTGGCGACGGCATGAGCGATTGCGCCGGGTTACCGGAGTTTCAGCTCGTGCAGCGCCGGTTTGCCGCGCACCTGCGCGATCCCGATCGCAATCCGGCGCCAGCCGGTGTGGAGCCGCGCCGCCTGCGGATTTACCGCGAGCTCGTGTTCAACAACATCGCCGGTTTTATCCGCAGCGGTTTCCCGGTGCTGTGCGATATCCTGGGGCCGGCGCGCACGGATGCGCTGGTGCGGGATTTCATGGTCCGGCATCGCGCGGAATCGCCCTATTTTCTCGATATCGGCCGCGAATTCATCGCGTATCTTCAGCACGAATACGAAGCGGTCGCCGGCGATCCCGATTTTCTGCTGGAGCTGGCCCATTACGAATGGGTGGAGCTGGCGCTGGATGTGGCGGAGATCGACTATCCGGTGACCGGCGTCGATGCTGGGGGCGACCTGCTGTCGGGGTGGCCGCTGGTATCGCCGTTGGCGTGGAGCCTTTCCTACCGCTATCCGGTGCATCGGCTGGGGCCGGCATACCGGCCGGACACGCCGCCGGCGCAACCCACCTTTCTGGTGGTGTATCGCAATCGCGACGACGAAGTGAAATTCCTGGAAGCCAATGCGGTCACCGCCCGTCTGCTTGAGCTGCTGCGGCCGGCATCCGGGGTGCCGGTCCGCACCGGCGCCGCCGCGCTGCGGCAGATTGCCGGTGAGCTGGGGCGGGACGATGTCGACGCCGTGGTCGCGGCTGGTGCTCAGCTACTCGAAGAATTGCGCGTTCTCGGCATAGTCGCCGGCGCCGCCGGCGTTCCCGCATAGATGTTTGTCGGCGTCGCGGCGGCGGGCTGGCAACTTGTTGAAAGACCGCTGCGGCAGCCAGCTGCTTCGTTGCGCGGTGCTCGCTTCCTCGCTTGTCTATTTGATAGGTCTCGGTCGCTGCGCGCCGCGCGCCGTGCGCCTCGGGCCGCCTCGCGAAGTTTTTCAACAAGCTGTTAGCGCAGTACAGGGTCCATGCGGGCCACCATCTCGCGCCAGTGCGCCAGCTGCCCGGGATGCCCGGTCTGGATTTGCTCGTTGCGGGTGCGGGACAGCCACAGGGTCTCGGCATTGAAGCTGTACACCGGGCGCAGATCACGACGATCGCCGGCGGGCTGGATGCGTTGATTGAGGTTGTCGAGGATCAGCGGTTGGGCATCCGGCGTCGGGTAATAGGCCAGCACCATGTGGGCCTGATTGAGCGTCAGCGACTTGACGTAGGTTATGCGCAGTTTGGCGGTATCCATGCCCATTGCTTTTAGCGTGAAGTACTTGGCGATCGAGAAATCCTCGCAATCGCCGGCGTCGTGCTCGATGAATTCGGTCGGCGTCGCCCAGTAATCCGCGACGCCGTAGAGATCCTCGTCGGACCTGAAACGGGCGCCGTTGAAGAACTCGTTGACCTGGCGCAACTTCTCCGTGTCATCAAGATCTTGGCCATTGGCGATCAGGTCGTGCCAGCGTTGCAGTCGCACCTCGGCACCCTGGGTGTACCAGTCGTCAAATTGCGTCGATTCGTTCCAGTCCACCAGTGCCGGGTCGGCGCCTGCGGTACTTCCCAGCAGGATGCCACTGCACACCAACAGCGCACAGCGCCATTGTCTGGCGCCGGCGATCAGCATCGAAAGGGAAGTTTTGGAAAGGGAAGTTTTGTGCATGCGCGGGATGCTAGCACCACGCGCCAGTTGCGCCGTTCGTGTCACTGTCGAACTGTGACAGGGTGCGCATTTGGCAATGTTTCACACGTTTGGCTAGACTGCGACGATCTCCTCGCTACAGGTGCGCGCGTGACACTCTTTCGCCAGTTGGTGCTGGCTGTGCTGGCGTTGACGCTGCTGTTGTATGGCGTCAACAGCGCGATCAGCCTCTCCAATACGCGCGGTCTGGTCGCGCAGCAAATGGCGGTTCACGCTCAGGACGCGGCGACGTCCATGGCGCTGGCGTTGTCGCAGGGGGACATCGCCGCGGATCCGACGCTGCAGGAAGTGCTGTTCAACGCCATTTCCGACGGTGGGTATTACCAGCGCATCCAGTTCCGGGAGCCCAACGGCGAGATCCGGTTGGCGCGGGAGTTTCCGGCAGGCGAGCTCCGCGTGCCGGGCTGGTTTGTCGCCCTGATGGCGCTGCCCGAATATACCGGTCGCGCCGAAGTGTCGAATGGCTGGAACCGGCTCGGCGAGATCCTGGTAGTCAGCAACCCGGGGCAGACGTATCGCCAGTTGTGGCGGTTGGCGTGGGAGCAGTTGCTGTGGTTCACCGTGGCCGCGATCCTGTTTAGTGGGCTTGGCATCCTGGGCTTACGCTGGTTGTTGCGGCCGCTGGGACACATCGAGGCGCAGGCGGATGCCATTCGCGAACAGCGGTTTGTCGTCCAGGAGGTGCTGCCGCGGGCGCGCGAGCTGCGTTCGGTGGTCGACGCCATGAATCGCATGGCGCAGGGCCTGAGGCAACTGTTTGCGAGCCAGGCCGGCATGATCGCGGATCTGCGCCGAGCCGCCGCGGTCGACCCGGTGACGGGACTGGCCAATCGCGCGGACTTTGACGCGCGGATGAACGCCCTGGTTGCCGACGACATGGAAGCGCGGCGCGGGATGCTGGCGATCATCGCGCTGGATGAACTGGCCCGGATCAACGATCTGGCCGGTCGTACCGAGGGCAATACCTTGTTGGCGGCGATAGGCCAGGGTTTGCGCGATGGGCTGGCGGAATATTCCGGAGCTGTGGTGGCGCGTCGGCAGGGTGCGGAATTCGCGGTCTTTGTCGCCGATCTGGATGCCCGCGAGGCGGATGTTGCGGCGCTGCACGCACTGCGCTGCGCGGAAGCTACGGCCTTTGCGCATCGGGAAGAGCTGCCGCTGCGGTTTCGCATGGGCTACAGTTACAGTTCGGCAATCGATCGTGAAACCGATTTGCTGGGGGAGGCGGATCAAGCGTTGCGTCGGGTTGCGCCCGGGGCGGCGCCCAATTACCTTCGCCACGGCGCCGTGGATGCCGGCGCCATTCCGCTGGTATCGCGGCCGGGCTTCGACTGGGCGGGTCTGATCGAGTCGTTGCTGGCGCAGCGTTCCCTCGAGCTGCTGTATCAACCCACTGTGGGCGGGCCGGGACGCGACCCGATCGGCTGTGAGGTTTACAGCCGGATGCGACCCGAGGCGGGGGCGCACGCCATCGCTGCGGGGGTGTTGCTGCCGATGGTGGAGCGGGTTGGACGCGCACCTGCCTATGATCGCCTGGTGCTGGAACTGCTGGCGGCTCGCACTGACCTCGAGTCGCCGATGTACGCGGTGAATCTCGGCATCCCGTCGTTGCGGTCTGCCGAATTCCGCAGTTGGCTTGACGAATTTCTGGCGGTCAACCGGGCGCTCGCCAACCGCCTGGTATTCGAGGTGCCGGAGCGGGCGCTGGCCGTCGCCGAAGGTGCGACGCGAGACTTTCAGCGCCTGGTGGGAAGCCACGGCTGTGGCCTTGCGCTCGATCACTTTGGGTTGGAGTCATCCAATTTTGCCTATCTTGGCAGTCTGCCCTTGGCCCACGTCAAGGTCCACCGAAGCATCACGCGCGATATCGATCAGCAGCGCGATAATCAGTTTTACCTGAAGTTCATGGCCGAGCTGATGCGCGCCCGGGAGATGCTGTTGCTGGTCGAAGGCATCGAGCGCGAGGCCGAGTGGAGCACCTGTGCAGAACTCGGCGTCGATGCTGGGCAGGGTTTTTTGCTGGGCCGTCCTGAACCCCGCTGACGGCGGGGCGGCGGTTTATAATCCGCGCCCCTGAAGTTCGGACGCAGCCCATGACGGTTCGTACCCGTGTCGCACCCTCGCCCACCGGCGATCCCCATGTGGGCACCGCTTACATCGCGCTTTTCAATTATTGCTTCGCACGCCGTCATGGCGGGCAGTTCATTCTGCGGATCGAGGACACCGACCGCGCGCGCAGTACCGCGGCATCGGAAGCCATGATCCTGGATGCTTTGCGCTGGCTTGGTCTGCGCTGGGACGAAGGCCCGGATGTGGGCGGTCCGCACGGCCCGTATCGGCAGAGTGAGCGCGGCGACATCTACCGAGGCTATGCCGAACAGCTCGTGAACCAGGGCGATGCCTTTCGCTGCTTCGCCACTCCGGATGAGCTGGGCGAGATGCGCCGCGCGCAGCTCGCCCGTGGCGAGACGCCGAAATATGACGGTCGCGGACTTCATCTGACTGCGGCGGAAATCCAAGCGCGGCTTGCGCGGGGTGAACCCCATGTGGTCCGCATGAAGATTCCTCCCGAAGGTGTGTGCCGCCTGCGCGATCGGTTGCGTGGGGAAATCGAGATCGCCTGGTCGCAGGTCGACATGCAGGTGTTGCTGAAGGCGGATGGTCTGCCCACCTATCATCTGGCCAACGTGGTAGACGATCACCTGATGGGCATCACCCACGTCATCCGCGGTGAGGAGTGGATCAATTCAGCGCCCAAGCATCAACTCCTGTATCGATACTTCGGCTGGCAGATGCCGGAACTGTGCCATCTGCCGCTGCTGCGCAATCCTGACCAGAGCAAGCTCAGCAAACGCAAGAACCCGACCAGCATCAACTACTATCGGGCGATGGGTTACCTGCCGGAAGCGCTGCTCAATTATCTCGGGCGCATGGGCTGGGCCATGCCGGACGAAGTCGAGAAATTCACGCTGGACCAAATGCTTGCGCACTTCGATCTCGACAGGGTGCATTTGGGAGGTCCCGTCTTCGATACCGCGAAGCTGGATTGGCTGAACGGGCGCTGGATCCGCGAAGACCTCGACGACGCGGCGTTCGCGGATCGCGTTGCGGCCTGGGCGTTGAATCGGAATCATCTCGAACGCATGGTGCCGCTCATCAAGGATCGGGTGGAAAAGTTCAGCGATATCGCGCCCATGGCCTGTTTTCTGTTATCCGGGCTGCCCGTATTCGACGCCGATGCGTTCAGACACAAGACGCTAAGCGCCGATGATTGCGCCCGTATCCTGCAATTTTCCGCCTGGACGCTCGAAGTGCTCAGCGACTGGCGGCGTGATCCCATCTATCGGGCGTTGAATGAACTGGCGGTGGCGATGGGCTACAAGCTGCGCGACTTCACCGCCCCGTTGTACGTCGCGATAGCAGGCGCAACCTCGGCGCCGCCGCTGTTCGACAGCATGGTGATCCTGGGTCCGGATCTGGTGCGCGCCCGTTTGCGCGCGGCGTTGGCGCATGTGGGTGGCCCGTCGAAAAAGCAGCTCAAGCAGTGGCAGCAGGACTTCGCGGCGCTCTCGACTGCGAATGGCGATAGCGCCGCAGCGGAGGACTGATACTCGCCGCGCGGTTTGCGGGCCGCTGGCGACTCCATACCGCCGCCCACCCCGCGACTCAAGTTGACACTCCTCAAGGCGCTTGCCTAGAATGCCGCTCCTCGCGCGCCGGTGCGGCGTTGTTTTTCTAGAGGATATGGGGCTATAGCTCAGCTGGGAGAGCGCTACAATGGCATTGTAGAGGTCGGCGGTTCGATCCCGCCTAGCTCCACCAATAGCGGCAAAGCGCTCCCGAACCATCGGGGGCGCTTTTTCTTTTTCGCGGTGTGGGGCGCGTTCCTTTCGATACCGAGCGTATCCCCCGCACCCGTCTCCGACGCACAGCGCGCATCGCGCGCCACGGGCAAACCCCACTGGCAAGCGCCATGAACACGCGCGATAAAGTCACTGGCTCCGGCCAGCACCGATCGAAAGTGCCGGGTGCTTTTGCCGTCGCTTGTGCGTCTCAAATGCCATCGCTACCATGGAAAAATTTCGCGGAGTCCCAATGATCATTGGCAGCATCGTTGCCTTGGTTACCCCCATGTTGCCGGGGACCGAGGCGATAGATTACCCGGCACTGCGGCGGTTGGTGGACTGGCATCGGGCTGCCGGGACGGCCGCGATTGTCGCCGTCGGTACAACAGGCGAATCGCCGACCTTGTCCGTGGAGGAACATCTGCGGGTGGTCGAGGTCTGTGTCGAGCAAGCGGCCGGGCGCTTGCCCATCATTGCGGGGACCGGGGCCAACAGCACCGCCGAGGCGATCGAGCTGACGGCGGGCGCGCGCGAACGCGGCGCGGATGCGTGTCTGCTGGTTACGCCCTATTACAACAAGCCGACGCAGGAAGGTCTGTATCGGCATCACCGGGCGATAGCCGAGGCAGTGGATATCGCCCAGGTTCTCTACAATGTTCCGGGTCGGACGGGTTGCGACATGCTGGCGGACACCGTGGTAAGGCTGGCGCAGGTGCCCAATATCGTCGGGATCAAGGAGGCTACCGGAGATCTTGAGCGTGCCCGCGATCTGATCGCCCGCTGCCCGGAGGACTTCGCGGTGTACTCCGGCGACGACGCCACCGCCATGGATCTGATGCTGCTGGGCGGCAAGGGCAACATTGGCGTTACCGCCAATGTGGCACCGGAGCAGATGCGCGATCTCTGCGATGCGGCACTGGCCGGCGATCGGGAGGGGGCGGCGGCGATCAACGCCAGGCTTGTCCCGCTGCACCGGGCGCTGTTTGTGGAGTCGAATCCGATCCCGGTGAAGTGGGCGGTTGCCCAACTCGGGTTGATGGCGGATGTTCTCCGGCTGCCGTTGACGCCACTCTCTTCCGACCTGCACGCGAGGGTCAGGGAAGCGATGCACGGCGCCGGACTGTTGTGACGGATGGTGTGGTGGATGTCGTGGCGCGGGCCATGACCGCAGTGGAGATGAGGCCAATCCGGCAGGATGTTTCGGGACGGATATCCCCCAACGAGGTGACGCTGATGAAACGATTCGGGGTAGTGCTTTGCTTCGCGCTGACGCTTTCTGGCTGCGGAATGTTCGCCCAGGACGGGCTGTTTCGTAACCGCTCCGGCGACTATCTCACCGCCCGCGAACATCCGGTCATTCGCGTGCCCGATGGCCTGGATGGCCAGGCGCTCGGGGAACTGTATGCCATTCCGGCAGTTGCGGAGCCGCTGATCCCGGACGCGAATAACGACATCCCCCGACCGCAGCCGTTGGGAACATCCCTGCTTGAGGAAGAAATCAAGGTTCAGTCGCTCGGCGACAAACGCTGGATATGGATCAATCGCGCGCCAGCCGAAGTATGGCCGCGGGTGCGCAATACCCTCAACACCAACGATATCGCGGTCGCCCGCGCCGAAGCGGCGGAAGGTGTGATCGAGACCGTGTGGGTTGAGTTCGACGATGACCCCGGCAATCTTCACCGCTACCGCCTGCGGATGGAGCAGGGTATGCAGACCAATACCACCGAGGTTTCCATCAACCACGCGGTGATGCCAAAAGGTGGCGCGGTGCCGCCGTGGCCGGAATCTTCGCTCGCGGATGAGCGCGAGCGCGCCATGGCGGATTTCATTGCCAGCGGTTTGGCCGGGAACGCCAGTGGCGGTCAGGTATCGCTGCTGGCGCAATCCATCGGTAGTGGCGCCAAGGTTGAAGTGGTGGCCGCGACGGATGCCACGCCCTATCTGCTGCTCAAGTCGGGATATGACCGCTCCTGGGCGTCGGTCGCCCAGTCGGTTTCGCGTGACGAGTTCGTGCTGGTGGACCAGGATCGTACCCGCGGACTGTTCTACGTCACCCTCAAGGAGGATGTCGAGCGCGAGAAGCCGGGATTTTTCGCGCGCATGCTGGGTGCCGGCAAAGGTGATTCGGGAGCGCCGCTCGCCGCGAATTACCGGATTGAGTTGCAGAGTACTGACGATGGAGTCCAGGTGCGGATCAATGGCGAGAAGGATCCACTGGAACGAACCCGGATGCTCGAACTGCTGAAGCGGATCCGCGCCAACCTCGCCTGACACGCCGGTGCGGTTTGCCTCCCTGGGTAGCGGAAGCCGCGGCAACGCCGCGCTCGTGGAGGCTGGCGGCGCCTGCGTGATGGTCGATTGCGGGTTTTCGATCCGCGAGACCTGCCGGCGGCTTGCCGTCCTGGACCTCGTGCCCGCCGATCTGACCGCCATCCTGGTCACTCACGAGCACGGCGATCATGTGGACGGTGTGCTGCCATTGGCGCGTCGCTTTGGCATTCCGGTGTGGATGACCGCAGGAACCGCGCGGGCGGTGGGCGTCGGTGCCGATGATCCGGTGTGTGTGATCGCCAGCGGTGCGGAGGTGGAATTGGCCGGCATCGGGGTGGAGGCTGTCGCCGTTCCCCATGACGCGCGCGAACCCGTGCAGTACATCTTTACGGTGGCGAATCTAAAACTGGGCATTCTGACGGATCTGGGCAGCGTCACTCCCCATGTCGTCGAGCGCTATCGGTGCTGTCGGGGATTGTTGCTCGAAGCCAATCATGATCATGCACTGCTGGCCGAGGGGCCTTATCCGGATACCCTCAAGCGCCGGGTGGGGGGTGACTGGGGTCATCTCAGCAACGCTCAGGCGGCGCAACTGTTGCAGCGGCTCGGCGGCGATGTGCTGCGCACGCTGGTCGTGGGGCATATCAGCCGGCAGAACAACAGCCCGGAGTTGGTGCAAGAGGCGCTGGCGCCAGTGACCGAGCATCTCGATCAGGTACTTTACGCCAGCCAGGATGAAGGCTTCGGTTGGCAGGAACTGGGTTGATCCACCTAGCCGAGAGGGGTGAACAGTATGGAAAAGCGCGAGGAACTCTATCGCGGCAAGGCCAAGTCGGTCTTTGCGACCGATGATCCTGAACTTCTGGTGATGCTGTTTCGTGACGATACCTCGGCCTTCGACGGCAAGAAGCGCGAGCAGCTGGAGCGCAAGGGGGCCGTCAACAACCGGTTCAATGCCTTCGTGATGGAGAAGCTTGCCGCGGCCGGGGTGCCTACGCACTTTGTGCGTCGGTTGGATGATCGCGAGACGCTGGTAAAACGCCTGGCGATGCTGCCTTTGGAATGCGTGGTGCGCAATCTGGCTGCCGGCAGTCTGTGCCGACGTTATGGCATCGAGGAAGGGCGGGCGCTCACCCCGCCGACATTCGAGTTCTTTCTCAAAAGCGATGCGCTCGGCGATCCCATGGTGAACGAGTACCACATCCGTAGTCTGGGGTGGGCGGAGGCCTGGCAAGTGGAGCGAATGAAGGAACTCACTTTTCGCATAAACGACATCCTCACACCCTTGTTCCTTGCTGGCGGCATGGTGCTGGTGGACTACAAGCTGGAGTTTGGGCTGAGTGATGGCACGCTGCTGCTCGGCGATGAAGTGACGCCCGATGGCTGCCGGGTATGGGATCGTGACACGCGGGAAAAGCTGGATAAGGACCGATTTCGTCAGGATCTGGGTCGCGTGGTGGAGTCCTACGAGTTGATTGGCGAACGTCTGGGGTTGGGGTTTGACTGATCAGGTTCGCGAGCCCGTGGCCGATTCCTGAATGGCGCGAGATGGCCGTGCGATGACCAATGGTTGAGCGTTCAAGCGCCCATTCTGGTGCGCAGGGGCGGTCGCCGCGCGCCGTCCACTCTCACGCGAGCATGGACGTCACAGGTTTGTTTTCCACAGTTGGCGAAAAATCATTAGCGCTGCTTTATGAAAGTGCCGCAACCCTTTGATTTTTATTGGCAATAGATATAACTCATTGATTTTTATTAAAATTTAAATTTGTCGAAAAAATAGACATTCTGTCGGAAGGCCGCTCAATGCATGGTTTCCGGCGGTGTTTATTATCCTTGTCAACAAAGTTATCCACAGAAACTGTGGGTAACTGAAGCTGCGTTTTTCAACCCAAGCGATGGCTACTTCTGGCACTGCGCCGGCAGTACAACAATAACGCCGCGGGCCGTCAAGGCAGTCCCGGCGGAGCAATTGAGACCAGGATTCTCGCTCAGGTCGAGTTGCGCCAGCGAAGGCAGGGACAGCAGGGGTTCGACAGTGGTTATGCGGTTGTCCGCCAGATTCAGTATTTCCAGCGACCCGAAAATCTCGAGCCCGCCGAGATCGACAATGCCGGCGTGGGTGCACACCAAACGGGTGAGCTGGCGTCCGGCGGTAATTCGGTTGTCGCGAATGGTCTGGGCGACACAATCGCGTAGCGCCGGATCGTCGATACGATAGCCGGCGAAGAGCTGTGGTGGGCTGCGGAGCGGCTGATCGTTGAGAGTGACCTCATAACGGTTGCACCCCAGCGCCAAGAGAAGCGGCCCCAGCGAAAAAAACAGCCATCGTCGCATCGCCCGGACCTCTCGAATTGTGACGTGCATTCTAGCCGCAGCCGGTCTTGAAAGGCTAGGATCGACGATCTGCGCGGGATTGCCCAGCCGTATCCGTGCTGGCGCGGCGGCCGGGTTGATTGGCTCCGCTCGCGGCGTTACCCCTGTCCTGTTCTGGAGGCTCGGAATGCAGAGGATTAACGTCTGTCAGGCTTCGTTGTTTGACGCGTTACCTCATGTCGGGTGACCTGGCGGACGCGTGTGCAGCGGCGTATCCAGGTCAGCTGGTGGCCGTCGCGACCGATCACCTCAATTTGGAAGCCGGCAGGGACCTCGCTCGGCGTTTGGCCTTGACGTTTCTTGCCCCCGGCGTCGCTGCCCCGAAAATGACGCCTTTCATTCTGAGCCTCACCGGCGACGGCCTCGCGCTGCTGAGTGCCGAAAACCGCTTCGGGGCCATCGTTTGTGATTTCACCGGCGGCCGCATGCGGCACCGGCATCATCACGGCGGTGGGGTGGGCCAAGCGATTGCCCGCGCGGTGGGCCTCAAGCACACTTCTCAACTGCTGATCGCCGATCTCACGGCAGGGTTGGGCGAGGATGCCTTCGTGCTGGCAGGACTGGGCGCCCGCGTGGTCATGGTGGAGCGGCACCCGGTGGTCGCCGCCCTGCTCGAAGATGGCTTGCGGCGCGCCCGTCAGGAAGCGCAGAACGCGGATATCCGGGCGGCGGTTGAACGCCTCTCGTTGGTCACTGCGGACGCCCGGGAATGGTTGGCGGCCGCCGATCCGAGCGATGTGATCTACCTTGATCCGATGTTTCCCGAGCGACACAAGAGCGCCCTGGTGCGCAAGGAAATGCAGGTCTTGCGGCGTTTGGTGGGCGAGGATGCCGATTGCGACGAGCTGCTGGGGCTGGCGCTTGCGCGCGCGCGATACCGGGTCGTGGTAAAGCGGGCGCGCCACGCACCGCCGCTTGCCGGGCGTGAGCCAAATTTTTCTGTCGCCGGGAAAACCACAAGGTTCGATGTCTATGCGCTGCGCAAGCTACAGGGAAACTCTGGTCAATCGGACGGCGCTTGACTGGGCGCTGATGGACTCCGCCGCAGTAGTCCCGGTCGAAGCGGTGCTAAGATGGCCACCCCATCCCCGGCGGATGGGCGTCCAACAAGTGGCACCATGGCAATTGATCCGCCCTCAGCTGTCTTCGAATCCGCGCCCCGGCTGACGGGAAGTTCCGCGGTTGATGCAGATTGGTCCGGCGTTGTGGATGCGGTCTACTGCATCTCGCTGCAGACCCGACCCGACCGCATGGTGGCGGCGAATGTCGAAATCAACCGGGTCGGACTGGCGCCGTTGACCACTTTTTACCGGCCGCTCCCACATCCGGAACGGCCCGTGCAGGGGATCTGGGAAAGCCATCGCGCCGTGGCTCGTCACGCGCTGGAGCGTGGCTTGCAACGCGTACTGATTCTTGAGGACGACATTCGCTTCAGTCGGCTGCCGACCGCTGCTTGCCGTGCCCGGCTCACCGCGCAATTGGCCGCCTTGCCGGCAGACTGGAACATCTTCTTTCTCGGCCACTGGCCGTTCCGGGCGAGATTCGTTGCGCGCGATTTGCTGCAAGTGGAATCCGCCTGTGCGCATGCCTACATTGCCAGCGAACGTGTGCTGCGGTGGCTCGCCGAGCGGCCTTTCGGCGTCGATGGCACTGCATTGCGGCGGGGTGCCGGCAAGGGCATCGACTCCGCGTATTCGGTGTTGCCGGATTGTTTCGCGGTGTTTCCGATGTTGGTGGTGCAGGGCGCAAGCCCGAGCGATCACTTTGCCCATCTGCGTAACAAGGGCGGTCGCAAGTTGCATCACCGGCTGATGCGCTGGGTGCCGGCGGAGCGCTTTTACGCCTTCGGGATGCGGGCGGCGGAGGTCGCGGCCGTGGTGCGGGCGTTACCCAGTTTTTTCCGGACGCTGGCGCGCCGCCAGCCCTGACGGCGGCGCGCGGCCAATTCACCGCGCAAGCAGCAGGCGTTCGAGTAAGCCCAGGTAGATTCCCGACAACGATTCCAGATCGGCGATCACCACCCGCTCGTCGACCTTGTGAATGCTGGCGTTTATCACGCCGAGCTCCACCACCTGGGTGCCGAGGGACGCGATGAAGCGGCCGTCGGACGTCCCGCCGCCAGTCGACAACACGGCGCGCGTTCCGGTCCGGGCGTGGACCGCGCCGGCCACCGCGTTCACCAGATCGCCAGTGGGCGTCAAAAAGGGTTCGCCGCTGAGCTGCCAGTCCAGATCGTATTCGAGTCCGTGGCGGTCCAGAATCGCCGTGGTGCGCGTCTGTAGTTCCGCCGCCGTGACGGCGGTCGAAAACCGGAAATTGAACAGCGCCCGCAGTTCGCCCGGGATCACGTTGGTGATGCCTTCGCCGGCCGCTATGTTTGAAATCTGGAAGCTGGTGGGCGGGAAGTAGGCGTTGCCCCGGTCCCAGATTTCCGCTGCCAGGGCCGCGAGTGCCGGCGCGGCGCGATGGATGGGATTGTCGGCGCGCTCGGGGTAGGCGACGTGGCCCTGGACTCCATGCACCCGCAGGGTGCCGTTGAGGGAACCGCGGCGGCCGTTGCGAATGACGTCACCCAGGGTGGTGCTGCTGGAAGGCTCGCCCACCAGACACCAGTCAGGGAGCGTGCCCTGCTCGCGCAGCCAGTTCACCACCCGGACGGTACCGTCGTGCGCCGGGCCTTCTTCATCGCTGGTGAGCAGAAAGCCGATGCGGCCGGGATGGCGCGGATGAGTGGCGACAAAGGCCTCGACCGCGGTGACCATGGCGGCGAGCGCGCCTTTCATGTCCGCAGCGCCGCGACCGAAGAGCACGCCATTCTCAATGTGCGGCACGAAGGGTGGATGGCGCCAGGCGCGTTCCGGGCCTGGGGGTACCACATCGGTGTGGCCGGCAAAGCAGAACAGCGGACCCTCGTTGCCGCGCACCGCCCAGAGATTGCTGACCTCGCCAAAGGGCAGGGGCGTGAGCGCAAACCCGACCGCGGCCAGACGCGCGCCCAACAGATCGAGGCAGCCGGCGTCGGCGGGGGTGACCGAGGGACAGCGGATCAGGTCGCAGGCGAGCGCCAGGGTGGGCGACAGCGGGCTCATGGGTAGTGGGCTGTCTCGATAGGCGGTCAGTTGTGGCTGTGCAGCGCCGCGTTCAGCGCCACCGCGGTCTGGTTGGTCAGGCACTCGACAGCCCCGGTCACCGAGTTGCGGCGAAACAGCAGATCCGAGCGGCCGGCGAGATCGCGGGCCTTGGCGGTGCCGGCCGGTTGCCGGCGGTCGTCCAGCAGCGACACCTTGGTGCCCGCAGTGACATAGAGCCCCGCCTCCACGGTGCAGCGGTCGCCCAGCGGGATGCCGATGCCGGCGTTGGCGCCGATCAGGCATTCGCGGCCCACGGAGATCACCAGGTTGCCGCCGCCGGACAAGGTGCCCATCGTCGAGCTGCTGCCGCCGAGATCCGAGCCGGCGCCGACGAATACGCCGGCGGAGATTCGCCCCTCGACCATGTTCGGTCCTTCGGTACCGGCATTGAAATTGATGAAGCCCTCGTGCATCACCGTGGTGCCTTCACCGAGATAGGCACCCAGGCGCACCCGCGCCGTGTCGGCGATGCGCACACCGCTCGGCACCACGTAATCCACCAAGCGGGGAAACTTGTCGACGCTGTGGACGGTCAGCGTCCGATCCTGCAAGCGCGCTCGCCATTGCTGTTGCGCGAGTTCGGTCAGATCGATCGCGCCCTCACTGGTCCAGGCCACGTTGGGCAGGCGCCCGAAGATGCCGGACAGGTCGGTGGCGTGGGGGCGCACCAGGCGGTGCGACAGAAAATGCAGCTTCAAGTAGGCTTCCGGCACCGAGGCCGGCGCGGCATTGGTCGCCAGCAAGGTGATCACCGGGGTTCGGGATGCGGCTTTCAGTTGCGCGGCCTGCTCGGCCAGCGCAGGCTCGCCGGCGGCATCGAACACATTGCTCAATCGCGTCAGCATGGGAATGTCCGCCTGAATCGCGGCGTTGCCACCTTCATGGTCGATTGCGCGCGCAACGGCCGAGCTGAGCGCCACCGGGGGATTGAGCATCGGATGCGGGTAGAAGACTTCGAGCCAGTCGCCACCGGCGTTTTGGGTGCCGATGCCGAGGCCCAGGCCGTAGAATTCCGCCATTGAGATTCTCCTGTGATCGCTCCGCTCAGGCGGAGCGGAAAATGTGTGCGTAGGCGTCGGGACTGAAGCCGAGGTGGATGCGCTCACCCTGTTCCAGCACCGGACGTTTGATCAGCGTCGGATGCTGCAGCAGCAGTTCCGCAGCGGTGGTCGTCGAGATGCCGTCCCGGGTTTTCGCATCCAGTTGCCGCCAGGTTGTCCCGCGCCGGTTGATCAGTTCCTCCCAGCCCAGTTCGACCAGCCAGCGTTCCACCCGCGCGGGCTCCAGCCTGTCGCCGCGGAAGTCGCGGAAGCGATAGGCGATACCCTGGTCGTCGAGCCAGCGCCGCGCCCTGGCGACCGTATCGCAGTTGCGGATACCGTAAACAACAGGAGTCACGCGCGCACTCACCGCCACAAGCGGCGGCCAGAATAGCAAATTCGATTGCTTGCCACAGGGGCGGCGGCTCAGGCCTTGCGGGTCGTAACCGGAAGTTTCCGCCGCGGAAAACAAGTGCGGCAGATGTCGCAGCGGGTACCGTCGCAACCCCGTGCGCTACAGTGCTCGCGGCCGTAATAAATGATTTGCAGGTGGAGATCGCGCCAGGATTCCGGGGGAAACAACTGCTTCAGATCGCGCTCGGTGCGCGCGACGCTGCTGCCGTCACTCAGGCCCCAGCGCTGCGCCAGGCGATGGATGTGCGTATCGACCGGAAATGCGGGATGCCCGAAGGCCTGGGACATCACCACGCTCGCGGTTTTGTGGCCGACGCCGGGAAGGCGTTCGAGAGCGGCGCAGCACTCGGGCACCGCGCCGCCGTGTTCCGTGACCAGAATGTGCGCCAGTTGCACGATGGCCTTGGCCTTTTGTGGCGCGAGGCCGCAGGTCCGGATCAGTTCCTGAACTTCTTCCACGGTGAGTGCCGCCATTTGCGTGGGCGTGTCCGCCCGCGCGAACAGCGCCGGCGTCACCTTGTTCACCCGGGCATCGGTGCACTGGGCCGACAGCAGCACCGCGATCAGCAGGGTGAAGGGATCGCGATGATCGAGCGGAATCGGCGGGTTCGGGTACAGCTCCCGCAGGCGGGCGGCGATATGGCGCGCCCGTTCGATCTTGCGCATCAGCCGTCGGCCAGCAAGCGCCGGATACGGACGGCCGCTTCGCGACACTGCGCCAGCGGCGCTACCAGCGCGATGCGCACGCGGTGCTCGCCGGGATTCACGCCATCCGCGCCGGTGCGCGCCAGATAGCGGCCCGGTACCACGGTGACGTGTTGCTCGGCCAGCAGGCGGCGGGCGAAGGTCTCGTCGTCGATCGGCGTGCGCGGCCAGAGATAGAAACCGGCGTCGGGCCGATCGACGTCGAGATGGCCGGCAAGGATCTCCAGCACGGCGTCGAATTTCTCGCGATACAGGCGGCGGTTTTCCCGCACATGGGCTTCGTCGGCCCAGGCGGCGGCGCTCGCCAGTTGGGAGGGCAGCGACATGGCGCAGCCGTGGTAGGTGCGGTAGCGCAGGAACTGTTCGAGGATGCCCGCATCGCCCGCCACAAAGCCCGAGCGCAGCCCGGGCAGGTTGGAGCGTTTGGACAGGCTGTGGAATACCAGGCAGCGGCGGAAGTCGTCGCGACCGAGTTCCGCGCAGGCCTGCAACAGACCCGGGGGCGGCCGATGTTCATCGCCATGGATTTCGGAGTAGCACTCGTCGCTGGCGATGATGAAGTCGTGTTTGTCGGCGAGCGCGATGAGCTTCTTCAGGGTTGCGATGTCGGTGACCGCGCCGGTCGGATTGCCGGGCGAGCAGATATAGAGCAATTGGCAGCGCTGCCAGATGGATGCCGGGACCGCGTCGTAATCCGGCGCAAAGCCGGTCGCGGCGGTGCAGGGCAGCAAATGGGTGGCCGCTCCGGCGAGCAGCGCCGCGCCTTCGTAGATCTGATAGAACGGATTGGGCATCGCCACCAGCGCATTGGCGGTCGGGTCGACCACGCACTGCGCAAAGGCGAACAATGCTTCCCGGGTGCCGTTGACCGGCAGCACTTCGCGCTCCGGATCGGGCGCGCCATTGAGCGCGAAACGGCGCTGGAGCCAGGTGCCGATGCCGATGCGCAGTTCGGCGCAGCCCTTGGTGGCGGGGTAGGCCGCCAGTCGTTCCAGGTTGTCGGCCAGCACCTGGCGGACGAAGGCGGGCGCCGGGTGTTTGGGTTCGCCCACCGACAGATCGATGGCGGCGAGTTCCCGCGGGGGTGTGACTTTGGCGAGCAGGCGCCGCAGTTTTTCGAACGGATAGGGCTGGAGCTGGCGCAGATGGGGATTCATCGTCGAACCTGGCAATGGACGAAACCGGAAGTCAGGCGCGCAGCGGCATTTCGCGCAGCGCGTCGGTGGCGGCGATCTCCTCGCGATTGCGCTGATCCAGCTCGGCGCAGATCCGTGCACGCAGTTGTTCGCAGAGATCCCGATCGCACAGCGGGAGGCCATCCGCCCGGGTGACGTAAAAACTGTCTTCGACCCGTTCGCCCAGGGTGGCGATCTTGGCGCTGTGCACGCTGAGGCGGTACTGGAGAAAAATCCGGCCCAGGTGCGCCAGCAAGCCGGGGCGATCCGGGGTCAGTACCATGATGCGAGTCTGGCCGTGCTCGTCGTTGTTGATGAACGCGGCGGTTCCCGTGGTCAATTGCTTGAGCTGGCGCGACACCCGGCGATTGGGCTTGGGCAGTGTATCCATGGGTTCGGTGAGGATGTCCCGCAGCGCGCGCGTCACCTGCCGGACCCGTTGGGTATTGTCGGCAAAGGCCTGGCCGCTGTCATCGAGGGCGTAGAACAGGTTCAGCGTTCGCCCTTCCCCAGGCGCATAGAGTCGCGCGTCGACCACATTGAGGTTGAGGAGATCGAGGGCGGCCGCAATTTTGGAGAACACATTGTCGATACCGCTCGTATAAACGAACACGCGCGTCGCCGTGGCGTCTTCGACACCGGCGTTTTCGAGATAGATGATCGGGTTCTTGCCGTCCTGCTCCCACACCTGCCGGGTGCACCGGCTGATGGCCGAGGCTTTTTCCTTGAGAAAGAAGTCGTCGCCGATTTCGCCCCAGATTGCGCGGCAGCGGGCTTCGGGAATGCCCTCGGCGGCGAGCAACTCCAGTGCTTCGGTGCGCGAGCTTTCGATCCACTCGAGACGATTGACCGGGTTTTCCAGCCCGCGCGCCAGGGCATCGCGGGTGGCGAGATAGAGCTGCCGCATCAGCGCGCCTTTCCACTGATTCCACAGGGTCGGGTTGGTGGCGTTCATGTCCGCCACCGTGAGCGTGAAGAGATAGTCGAGGTGGATCTGGTCGCCCATCAGGCGCGCGAAGCGGTGGATCACATCCGGGTCATCGATATCCTCGCGCTGCGAGGTGGCGGACATCAGCAGATGGTGTTCCACCAGCCAGGTGACCAGCCGCACTTCCTGCTCGTTGAAGTCGTGTCGGCGCGCGAACAGGGCCGCGTCGGTGGCGCCCAGTTGGGAATGGTCGCCACCGCGGCCCTTGGCGATATCGTGGTACAGCCCGGCGATATAGAGCAGTTCCGGCTTGGGCAGGTTCTTGCACACATGGGAGGCGACCGGAAAGCGCTCCGCCTCGCTCTGGTTGGCCAGGCGGCGCATGTTGCGGACCACCTGGATGGTGTGGGCGTCCACCGGATAGACGTGAAACAGGTCGTGCTGCATCTGGCCGACGATACGCCCGAATTCGGGCAGGTAGGCGCCCAGGATTCCGTAGCGGGTCATGCGCTGTAGCTGGTTCGACAGGTTGCCCTTGCATTCCAGCAGGCGCACGAACAGCGCGTGGTTGCGGGGATCGTTGCGGAAGGCGGCATCGATGCGCCATTGATTGCCGAGAATCTGACGGATCGTGGTCGAGCGCAAATCCAGGATCTCGGGGTCTTCGCCGAGCAGCACGAAGACTTCGAGCAGTGCCGAGGGTTCGCGTTCGAACACGTCGGGAGCGGTGGTTTCGAGGTGGTCGTTGCGAATCTGGAAGCGGTCGTTCAGCCGGGTTATGCGCGCCCCGCGGCCGCTGTGGAGGATTTCCTCGTCCAGGTATTGCAACAGCATGTCGTTGAGACGTCGCACCGTCATGACCGTGCGGTAGTAGCGCTGCATGAACTGCTCGACCGCGAGGCTCTGGGGAGTGTCCCGGTAACCGAACTGCTCCGCGAGGCGACGCTGGTGATCGAAATACAGGCATTCTTCGGCGCGCCCCGCCAGCAGGTGCAGCCCGTAGCGCACCCGCCAGAGAAACTCCTCGCTTTCGCGCAGCTGTGCGAACTCCTCGCGGGTCAGCAGATCGCCGTTGGCGAGCGTCTCCAGCGAGGCAATGCCGAAGTGCCGGCGGGCGATCCAGTGGATGGTCTGGATGTCGCGCAGGCCGCCCGGGGCTTCCTTGATGTTGGGCTCGAGGTTGTACTCGGTGTTCCCGTGGCGCTCGTGGCGCTCGCGCTGTTCGTCGCGCTTGGCGCGAAAGAAGCGATGCGAAGGCCAGATTTTGTCAGGGCCGGTTTTCGCCAGCATGGCCCGCTCCAGCGCCCCGTTGCCGGCAATCGTGCGGGTTTCCATCAGGTTGGTGGCCACCGTGATGTCGGCGCGCGCGACCCGGATGCAGTCGCCCAGGGTGCGTGCGCTGTGGCCTATCTTGAGCTGCAAGTCCCAGAGTGCGGCGAGAAATCCGGCGATGTTGTCGCGGTAGCGGTCGAGCCGGCGGCGTCCGGTCAGGATCAGCAGGTCGATATCCGAGTGCGGGTGGAGTTCGCCGCGCCCATAGCCGCCGACCGCGATCAGCGCGATGTCATCGTCCCAGTTGAAGCGTCCCCAGATCGCGGCGACCACCCGGTCCATGAAGGCGGCTCTTTCCGCCACCAGCAGGCGCACGGGTTCGCCGCCGCGGTAGCGCAGATCGAGGGACTCGCAGGCTTCCTGCACCGTCTTCCGGCAGGTCGGAAGGGATGCGGCGCGATCCAGGCGCGCCGCCAGATCGGCGGTCACCGGTGAGCAGTCGAGGCCGGGTTGGCGCAGTGGCATGGGGGCGGTAACCGGGTCAGTGGAAGGTTTCGTCGGCGCGCGCGGTGAGGACTTCCGCCCCGGTGGCGGTGACGGCGATGGTATGTTCCCACTGGGCCGACAGACGCCCATCGCGGGTTTCCACGGTCCAGCCATCGGGCTTGAGTCGGGTGTGGTGCTTGCCGGCGTTGATCATGGGTTCGATGGTAAAGACCATGCCTTCCTCCAACACCAGTCCGGTACCCGGCTGTCCATAGTGGAGAACCTGGGGGTCTTCGTGGAACTGCCGCCCGATGCCGTGGCCGCAGTACTCGCGCACGACGGAATAATAATGGCTCTCCGCATGCTGCTGGATGGCGTGACCGATGTCGCCCAGCCGGCAACCGGGGCGCACCAGGGCGATGGCCCGGTACAGGCACTCCCGCGCCACGCGCATCAGGCGCTGGGCGTGCTCGGGCACCTTGCCGACGCCGAACATCATGCTGGTGTCGCCGTGAAAACCGTCCTTGATGACGGTGATGTCCATATTGATGATGTCGCCGCTCTTGAGCGCGCGCTGGGCCGACGGAATGCCGTGACACACCACCTGATTGATGGACGTGCAGATGGATTTGGGGAAGCCGCGGTAATTCAGCGGCGCCGGAATGGTGTGCTGGACGTTGACCATGTAGTCATGGCAGATGCGATCCAGTTCGGCGGTCGTGATGCCGGCCTCCACATGGGGTGCGATCATCTCCAGCACTTCCGCCGCCAGGCGCCCGGCCACGCGCATGAGTTCGATTTCCGTCGGGGTTTTGATGCTGACGGCCATGGTTTGGGCGTGGGCTGGGGAGATCGGCAGTGTACCCGATGTCCGCTGTTATGGTCGCTCGCGCGCACGTACCTGGTCACCCTTTGCGCCACTTTGGCCCCCGTTTGTGGTATAAAGCCGACCGCCGCTAAGGCGGCAATCGACGCGCACCGTGCGCTAACGCCACACACATACCGGCACATCGTCCTGGGTGCCCTTCGGGGTTGGACGATGGGGTATGTGGAGGTCCAACCCAAAGCAGAGGAAAAACCATGACCACTGTCAGCATGCGAGACATGTTGCAGGCCGGTGTCCACTTCGGCCACCAGACCCGCTACTGGAATCCCAAGATGCGCCCTTACATCTTTGGCGCGCGCAACAAGATACACATCATCAATCTCGAACACACGGTACCCGCGTTCAACGCGGCTCTGGAGCAGGTGCGCCAGATCGCCGCGCGCGGCAACAAAATCGTTTTTGTCGGCACCAAGCGCGCCGCGCAAAAGCTGATCAAGGAGCAGGCCGAGCGCTGTGGCATGCCCTATGTCAGTCACCGCTGGCTGGGCGGCATGCTCACCAACTACAAGACGATACGGACGTCGATTCGTCATTACCGCGAACTGGAACAGCAGCGCGACGATGGCACTTTCGACAAGCTCACGAAAAAAGAAGCGCTGAACCGTACGCGCATGATGGAGAAGCTTGAGCGCTCGATCGGCGGCATCAAGGACATGGGTGGTCTGCCGGATGCGCTGTTCGTGATCGATGTCGATCACGAACGCATCGCGGTTCAGGAGGCCAACAAGCTGGGCATCCCGGTGATCGGCGTGGTGGATACCAACAGCGACCCGGATGGGGTTGATGTGGTGATTCCCGGTAACGACGATGCCATCCGCGCAATCAAGCTTTATGCCGAAGCGGTTGCCAATGCGGTACTGCTGGGCCGGGCGGTAGCCTCTCCCGGCGCGGCGCGGGACGAGTTCGTCGAAGTGCTGGAGCCGGGCCCGATCGAATCCGGGGCGGGCGACAGCTGACCACAGCGTCAACCCCCGAGGTCGGGGTTGGGGGGCTGGTTGGCTCACCTGGTCGGGGCGCGCGGTTGAGGCCGTGCCGCCACCGGCTCGAATTTGATCGAGAGTGTGGATAAATTCCCTGCGGGGATATGGAGACGACACCATGACGACAATCAGCGCAGCGCTGGTGAAAGACCTTCGTGAACGCACCGGACTTCCCATGATGGAGTGCAAGAAAGCGCTTCAGGAGGCTGCTGGCGACATCGAAGCTGCGATTGAAAATCTACGCAAATCGAGTGGCATGAAGGCCGCGAAAAAAGCCAGCCGTACGGCGGCGGATGGCGTCGTCGCCGCGCGGATAGCGGCGGATGGCAGCTATGGCGTGTTGGTGGAGGTGAATTCGGAAACCGATTTCGTGGCGCGCGACGAGAATTTTCTCGGTTTTGTCGCCCGCGTGGCGGACCGGGTATTTGCCGAGCGGTCCGAGGATCTCGCGGCGATCATGCTGGGTGAGCTGGAAGACGCACGGCAGGCGCTGGTGCAGAAAATCGGCGAAAACATCGGCGCGCGCCGCGCGCGGGTACTCGAAGCGGCGGTGGTGGGCGACTATGTCCACAGCAACAACCGTATTGGCGTACTGGTAGGGCTCACCGGTGGTTCGCGCGAACTGGCCCGCGACATTGCGATGCATGTGGCGGCCGTCAATCCGCAGGTAGCCAAGCCCGAGCAGATGCCGGTCGAGCTTATCGCCAAGGAGCGCGAAATTTACGCCGCCCAGGCGCGCGAGAGCGGCAAGCCGGAAGAGATCGTGCAGAAAATGATCGCCGGGCGCGTGAACAAATTTCTGGCGGAGTCGAGCCTGGTCGAACAGCCCTTTGTAAAGGATCCCGAATTGACGGTCGGCAAGCTGCTGAAGAACGCCGGTGCCGACATCGTCGGCTTCGTGCGCTATGAGGTGGGTGAAGGCATTCAGGTCGAAACCACCGATTTCGCCGCCGAAGTGGCCGCCCAGGTGCAGGCTTCGCGCTGAGTTGCCCACACCGACGGTCCCGAGCCAATTTGTGAGTACAGCGTCCGGCAATCCCAGGTACGGCCGTATCCTCCTCAAGCTCAGCGGCGAGGAGCTGGTCGGCGACGCGGAATTCGGGCTCGATCCCGACGTGCTTGACCGTACCGCGCGCGATGTCGCGCAGTTGGTCGCGATCGGCGTGCAGGTGGGCCTGGTGCCTGGTGGCGGTAACCTGTTTCGCGGCGCCGCCCTGGCGGCGGCGGGGATGGACCGGGTTACCGGTGATCACATGGGCATGCTCGCGACCGTGATGAACGCGCTCGCACTGCGTGACGCCCTCGAACGCCATGGCGTGTCGACACGGGTCATGTCGGCACTCGCCATCCCCGGCGTCGTGGAGCACTATGAACGGCGGCGGGCGATCGGCGATCTGGCGGCGGGCGAAGTGGTGCTGTTTGCCGCGGGCACCGGCAACCCGTTTTTCACCACGGACTCGGCGGCCTGTCTCCGCGCCATCGAAGTGGACGCCGATGTGGTGCTCAAGGCGACCAAGGTGGATGGCGTCTACTCCGCGGATCCCGTGCAGGATACTCAGGCCCTTCTCTATCGGCACCTCACCTATGACCAGGTGCTGGAGCGCAAGCTGGGTGTGATGGATCTCACGGCCATCTGTCTGTGCCGGGATAACCGGATGCCGGTACGGGTGTTCCGGATGTCGAAGCCTGGCGCTTTGTTGCGGATTGCCCTGGGTGGCAGTGACGGCACGCTGATCGGGGAGAGTGAAGAGTGATCGAAGAACTGAAGACCGACGCCGGCGAGCGGATGGAAAGGACGCTCGAAGCCCTGGCCGCCACCTTGGGCAGACTGCGCACCGGGCGCGCGCACCCCGGGATTCTCGAGGGTGTCATGGTCGATTATTACGGCAACTCGACGCCGCTGCGGCAGGTCGCGAACGTCACCGTCGCCGATGCCCGGATGCTGTCGATCACGCCCTGGGAAAAGCAGATGGTGCGTGATATCGAGCGCGCCATCATCAATTCCGGGCTGGGCCTCAATCCGGTCACCGCCGGCGATGTCATCCGGGTCCCGATGCCGGCGCTTACCGAAGATACCCGCAAGGGTCTTATCCGGCAGGCCAAGGCCGAGGCCGAGCACGCCCGGGTATCGGTGCGCAATATCCGGCGCGATGTGCTGGCCGATATCCGCGAATTGCTGAAAGCCAAGGAGATCGGCGAGGACGACGAGCGCCGTGCGCAGGAAGACATCCAGCGGATAACGGATCGCCATATCGCCAGGATCGATCTGCTGCTGGTTGAAAAAGAAAAAGATCTGATGGAAATCTGACCCCCGGGTGAAAGCCATGATAGAGGCCGAAGGCCAGGGTCCGAACGGCCACCCGCTGCGACATGTGGCGATCATCATGGATGGCAACAGCCGCTGGGCCAACACTCGCGGTCTCCATAGCATCGGCGGGCATCGCGCCGGCGTGGAGCGGGTCCGCGATGTGCTGGACAGTTGTCAGGCCCATGGCGTGGCGACCGTTACCCTGTTCGCCTTCAGCAGCGAGAACTGGCAGCGTCCGGCGGAGGAGGTCAGTGGCCTCATGGCGCTGTTTGCCAATTACCTGAGAAGAGAACAGCGCGAGCTGGTGCGCCGGGATGTGCGGCTGCGCGTCGTGGGCGCGCGGGACCGCTTTAGTGCCCGCCTTATTCGGCGTATCGATCGGGTGGAGGCGGCAACCGCCGGCGGTCGTTTGCAGCTCAATCTGGCCGTTGATTACGGCGGTCGCTGGGATATCGCCCGTGCGGCGCGGACGCTCGCGGAGCAGGTCCAGGCCGGGGAATTGTCACCCGCCGATATCGACGAGGCCGCGCTCGAACGCCGTCTGTGCCTTGCCGATGTACCGCCACCCGATTTGTGCATCCGCACCGCGGGCGAGCAGCGACTGAGTAATTTTCTGCTGTGGCAGCTCGCCTACAGTGAACTTTATTTCGCGGACTGCTACTGGCCCGATTTCGATAGCGTGCATTTCAGCCGTGCGGTGGACGAATATCATCGGCGGCTGCGCCGTTTCGGGCGCACGGCCGGCCAGGTGCTGGCGCTGGAGACCAAGTGCTCAAGCAGCGGGTAATCACCGGTCTCATTCTCATCATCGCCTTTGCGGGATTGCTACTTTCGTTGCCGGCGATGGCCTTCGTGGCGGTCATCGGGGTGGTGATCCTGCTGGGCGCGTGGGAGTGGAGTCGTCTCGCCGGTCTCGAATCCCTGCCCAAGCAACTGTTGTACGTCGGGGTGATGGCCGCCGCCATGGCGGCCTATCATTGGGGCGCCCTGGGGCCGCCGATCGCGGTGCTGGTGGTTGCCGCGGGCTGGTGGCTGCTCGTGCTGTTCTGGGTGCTCGATTATCCCGATAGCGCGCGCCAGTGGGATAACCGCCCGGTGGCCTTGTCGATGGGACTGATGGTGTTGCTGCCGGCCTGGATCGCACTCTACTGGCTGCTCGGCCGTTCGCATGGTGCCGGCTGGTTGGCGCTGGTGGTGGGAGTGGTCGCCAGCGCCGATATCGGTGCGTTCGTCGGTGGGCGCGCCCTCGGTCGCCATCGCCTGGCGCCGGCCGTAAGTCCCGGCAAGACCTGGGAGGGTGTGTTGTGCGGCTTGTTGCTGGCGCTGCTGGTTGGCGCAGCCGCGGCGCGCTGGCTCGGCGTCGCGGGCCAGGACTGGTTCTGGTGGCTGGCGCTGATGGTGGCGACCAGTTTTGCCGGGGTGCTGGGGGATCTGGGGGAGAGCATGATCAAGCGCGCCCGCGGGGTGAAGGACAGTGGAACGGTATTGCCCGGTCACGGCGGCGTGCTGGATCGCGTGGACAGCCTGGCGGCCGCGTTGCCGGTATTTGTGCTCGGTATGATGGCGCTGGGTTTTGCGCGGGCAGCGCCCGGTTGAGTACAGGTCGGGCGGCGATGCAGGGTGTCTCCATTTTGGGCTCGACGGGCTCCATCGGAGCCAGCGCGCTGGATGTGATCGCACGCCATCCCGAGCGCTTTCGGATCATCGCGTTGAGCGGTTATCAGCGACTCGATGTGCTGGCGGATCAGTGCCGGCGGTTCGCGCCCGAGTTGGTGGCGGTGCCCACTGCGGCAGCGGCGCAGCGGTTGCGCGCCCGCGTGCCTGCGACGACTCGCATCGCGACAGGTCCCGAAGGCCTGGATGCCGTCGCCCGGCACGAGCGTGCCGATACCGTGATTGCGGCCATCGTCGGTGCAGCGGGATTGTTGCCGACGCTGGCCGCGGCCCGCGCGGGCAAGCGCCTGTTGCTCGCCAACAAGGAGGCCCTGGTAATGGCGGGGCGCCTGTTCATGGCGGAAGTAGCGCGCGGCGGTGCCACCTTGCTGCCCCTCGATAGCGAGCACAATGCGATTTTCCAATGCCTGCCGCCGGCCGATGTGGGCCGGGGTGGTGTGCGACGACTGATGCTGTCGGCATCCGGGGGACCGTTTCGCACGGCGCCACTCGACGACCTCGAACGCGCCACTCCGGATGAGGCCTGTGCTCACCCAAATTGGCGCATGGGCCGCAAGATCTCCGTCGACTCCGCCACCATGATGAACAAGGGACTGGAGCTGATCGAAGCCTGCTGGTTGTTTGGCGTGGGGCCAGAGCGGATCGAAATTCTTATCCATCCCCAGAGCATTGTGCATTCGCTGGTAGAGTACGCGGACGGCTCGGTGCTCGCGCAATTGGGTAACCCGGATATGCGTACGCCCATTGCGCATGCGCTGGGATGGCCGGAGCGGATTGAGTCCGGTGTTGCGCGACTCGATCTCACAGCCGTAGCGCAGCTGCAATTTTCCGCGCCGGACCCGCGGCGCTTTCCCTGCCTCCGTCTGGCGCACGCGGCAGCGGCAGTCATGGGCGATGCTCCGGCCGCGCTCAATGCGGCCAACGAAGAAGCGGTCGCGGCCTTCCTCGCCGGGAAGTTGGGCTTCACGCGGATCGCCGTTGTGGTGGACCAGGTGATGCAGCGTTGGTGTGGGGTGGAACCGGACTGCATCGACGCCGTCCTAGGCAGTGATGCCCGCGCCCGCCAACAGGCGCGCGGGTTTATCGAACGCTATGTAGCTGGGAGTTGACCGGTGGCAGTGGTGCAGCAGGTATTTTATTTTTTTCTGGTGTTGGGTGTGTTGATCACCTTCCACGAATACGGCCATTTCTGGGTGGCGCGCCGTTGCGGTATCCGGGTCTTGCGGTTTTCGATCGGCTTCGGCCCGGCGCTGGTGCGCTGGCATGACCGCAGCGGCACCGAGTTCGTGGTTGCCGCGCTGCCTTTGGGTGGCTACGTCAAGATGCTGGACGAGCGCGAGGGCGACGTCGCGGAGCGCGACCGCGAGCATGCCTTCAACCGCAAGTCGGTGGGCCAACGTATCGCCACGGTCGCCGCGGGACCGCTTGCCAATTTCGTGCTTGCGGTGGCGGCGTACTGGGTCGTGTTCGTACTCGGCGTCCAGGGCATCGCCCCGGTAGTGGCCGAGGTGAAGCCCGGCTCGATCGCTGCGGTCGCCGGCCTCGCGGCGGGCGAGGAGATTCTGGCGGTGGACGGTGCGGCGACGCCGACCGTGCAGGCATTGAGTGAAATGCTGGTGCGGCGGCTGGGCGACAGCGGACCCATCCACTTCCGGGTGGTCACTCGCGGCACCACGGATGAGCGCGAGGTGACGGCCCAGCTCGCGCGCTGGGATCTCGATCCCGCTGCGCCCGACCCCATCGGCGACATCGGCATAGAGCTCTATCGTCCGCCAATCCCGGCCGTGGTGGCGACGGTGGAATCCGGGAGTCCGGCGGCCCAGGCAGGAGTACAAGCCGGCGATCGCATCCTCACGGCGGATGACATCGCCATCGCCGACTGGGCGCAGTGGGTCGAGTATGTACGGGCGCGTCCCGGACAGACCATCGCGTTGGTGGTTGAGCGGGCCGGCGCGCACGCCGAGCTGCGCGTGACGCCCAAGCTGGTGACCGCGGGCGGCAAGACCTTCGGTCAGGTCGGCGTCGCGCCCACTGGCGTCGAGTGGCCCGAGGAATATCGACGCGAACAGCGTTACGGTCCGGTGGCCGCTTTCACCCGGAGCGTTACCGCGACCTGGGACACCGCCGCGATGATCCTGGATTCGGTGCGCAAGATGATAGCGGGTGATGTCTCGGTACGGCACTTGAGCGGACCCATCACCATTGCTAAAGTGGCCGGCGCTTCCGCGCAGTATGGCCTGGTGCCGCTGCTGCAATTCATGGCGCTGCTCAGCGTCAGCTTCGGGGTGCTCAATCTGCTGCCAATCCCGGTGCTGGACGGTGGGCACCTCGCGTATTACGCGCTGGAGGCCCTGCGGGGACGGCCGCTTTCGGAACGCATACAGGAGGCCGGATACCGTATCGGCCTCTCCCTGGTGATAGGTTTGATGTTGCTGGCTTTATACAATGACGTTTCGCGCTTTTGAATGCGATCCGCCCGGTGGGTGCCCTCTGCCTCCACACCTCCCGAATCCGTGCTCTCGTGCCTGGAGTTACCGATCATCAAACCACTAGTGAGGCGTAGCCTGGCCAGGATCCGGCGCCGCGCGAGCGCGCTCGGCGCGTTGCTGCTGTTGGTCCCCGGACTGACCCTTGCCACGGTGTTCCAGATCGAGGATGTGCGCATCGAGGGCTTGCAGCGGGTCTCCGCGGGCACCGTGTTCGCCTCATTGCCGGTAAGTGCCGGCGACCTGATCGATGACGCGGGAATCGGCGCTGCGGTGCAAACCCTGTTTCGGACCGGATACTTCGAGGATATACGAATCGTGCGCGACGGCAATGTGCTGGTCGTGCGGGTGGTGGAGCGTCCTGCCATTGCCGAGATCAAAATCGAAGGTAACAAGTCCATCGAGTCGGACCAACTGTTGAAAGCCCTGCGTGACGCCGGTTTGGCGGAGGGGCAGATTTTCAAGAAGACCGTGCTGGAGGGCATGGGACAGGAGTTGCGGCGTCAATATGTCGCGCAGGGACGCTATGGCGCCACCGTGAGTGCCGAAGCGCTTGATCTACCCCGCAACCGGGTGCGCATCGATCTCACCATTTCCGAGGGAAAGGTTGCGACCATCAAGCACATCAATATCGTGGGCAATCACAGTTTTGACGAAGCCATCCTGCTCAAGATGTTCGAGCTCAAGACGACCGGCTGGTTTTCCTGGTTGAGCAGCGACGACAAGTATTCGCGCGAGAAACTGTCCGGTGACCTTGAGCGACTGGAGAGCTGGTATCGCGACCGCGGCTACCTGCGCTTCGCTGTCACTTCAACCCAGGTGTCGATCAGCCCGCAGAAGGATGCCGTGTTCATCGCCGTCAACATCTCCGAAGGCGATGTCTACAAAGTGGGGGATGTGGAGCTCAGCGGAGAACTGATACTGCCAGAGGAGGACCTCCGGCAACTGGTCGTGATGAAAAAGGACGCCGTCTTTTCCCAGGCGCTGATGACGGCGACCAGCGAGCTGCTGTCCAAGCGACTGGGTGCCGAGGGCTACACCTTTGCGAAAGTGGAGGGTTTCCCCGAAATTGACGAGAAAGATAAAACCACCAAGGTGACGTTCGTCGTTACGCCGGGCGACCGTGCCTATGTTCGGCGGGTGGAGTTTCGCGGCAATACCAAGACGGCCGACGAAGTCCTGCGTCGGGAGATGCGACAGATGGAAGGTGCTTCGGCATCGACGGACCTGATCGAGCACTCGAAGGTCCGTCTAGAGCGGTTGGGGATCTTCAAGAAGGTGGACATCGAAACGCGCGAGGTTCCCGGCACGAGCGACCAGGTGGACGTGTTCTATACCGTGGAAGAGCAACCATCGGGCAGCATCGGCGCGAGTCTTGGTCTTGCCCAGGGCGCCGGCATCATTCTCGGCGCCAACATTCAGGAAAATAATTTCCTGGGGTCGGGGAACACGGTTGGCTTCGGCGTCAGCACCAGCGAATACCGCAAAATGGCGTCGCTCAATTACGCCGACCCCTATTTCACCAAGGATGGCATCAGTGTCGGCTACTCTCTGGCAGTGACCCAGACCGATTATGAGGAGCTGAACCTGAGTTCCTATTCCACCGACAGCTATACCGCGAATACCAACTTCAGTTATCCCTATTCGGATACCGGCCGTATCGGCCTGGGCTTTGGCGTGGAGTCCCTCAAGTTGAAGCCAGGCATTCTTTCCACCTTTGAGCTGCTCGAATTCATCCACGAAAATGGCGATCAGTTCAATATGCTGACCACCAATTTCAACTGGAGCGAATCGGACTTGAATCGTGGCCAATTGCCTACCCGCGGCGCCTCGAATCGCATCCGGTTCGAGTTGACAGTCCCTGGCAGCGACCTGGAGTTCTACCGTCTTACCTATACCGGGCATTACTATCGCCCACTGTCGGGTGATTTGACATTTCACCTGCGCCAACAGCTGGGTTACGGCGACGGCTACGGCAATACGCAGGATCTGCCATTTTTCAAGAATTACTTCGGCGGCGGATTTGACTCGGTGCGCGGGATCAAGCGCAATACCCTGGGTCCAGAGGATACTCCGGTGTTTCCAACGCTCAGCGAAAGCGATGCGTTGGGCGGCAACGTCGATATCAATGGCAGCGCCGAAGTGCTGTTTCCGGTTCCTTTCCTGAAGGATCGTCGCAATATACAGCTGGCGCTGTTTCTGGATGCGGGCAACATCTTCGACACCAATTGCGGCAAGGGGCAGGTGGACTGCTCTGCGCCAAACGTGGGTGACTTGCGCTATTCAACCGGACTGAGCGGCATCTGGCTGAGCGGATTTGGTCCCATCCAGTTGAGTTTCGCGAAGCTGCTCAATGCCCAGTCGACTGACGAAGAGGAATTTTTCCAGTTTTCTTTTGGGCAGACTTTCTAGCAGTTTGCTAAAAAGCGTCGCGAGGGGGCCAGCCGCGAGGCGCACGGCGCGCGGCGACCGAGACATATCAAGTGGATAGGCGAGGGAGCGAGCACCGCGCAACCGAGCAGATGGCTGCCGCAGCAGCTTTTCGACCAGCTGCCAAGTCCTGGGCGGGTTGCGGAGTCGGTAACCGGAGAGCCGGTCCGGAAGCGCCGTCCGGGAATGATTTTCAGTGTTCGTGGCCGTTTAATCACCTAGAGAGGGGGATGTTGTGAGACGAATTGTTGTAGGGTCATTGCTTGCCTTGGCGTTTATCGCGTTGCCGGCGGCGGCGGTCGATAAGATCGCGGTGGTCGATATTCAGCGGGTGATTTTTACGTCCGATTTAGCTAAGGCCCGGCAGAAGCAGCTCCAAGCCGAATCCGAATTCGTCAGCTTGCAGGCGAAATACGACAGCATAGCCGCCGACGTGAAGGCCTTGCAGAAGAAAATCGAAGCCGAGCGCGATACCATGTCACAGGCACAGGCGACCGAAAATCAGAAGAAAATGGAATACCTGCGGGCGGATTACGATCTGGTAGAGCGCAAGTTGCGAGCCGAGATACAACAGTTGCAGGGCAAGATCATGGAAGAGTTGCAGCCCAAGGCTCAGGCCGCGCTAAAAGAACTGGTGGAAGCCGAGGGCATCACGCTCTTGTTGCAGCGCGAGGCGGTGATTGTGGCCGACCCCGCGCTTGACGTGACCGGCAAGCTGCTCGAGCGGCTCAACGCCAAGACCCAATAAGTGGCGGGAAGCGGTCGGACCCTGGGTGAGATCGCCGCGCGCATAGGCGCCACCGTGCGTGGCGATCCGACGCTCAGGGTTTACGGCTTGAACACGTTGAAAGATGCGTCCGCGGACCAGCTGAGTTTTTTCGCCAACAGCGCGTACCGCGAACAACTCGGGCAGACGCGCGCGGCGGCTCTCATCATGAACGCAGCCGACGCGGATCTGTTCGCCGGGCCTGCGCTGATCGTCGGCGACGCCTATGTCGCCTATGCTCGCGCCACGGCATTGTTTGTCACAACGCCCCGGGCGGAGTCCGGCGTGCATCCCAGCGCAGTCATTCATCCCACGGCGAAGGTCGCCGGGTGCGCCGCAATCGGCCCTCATGTAACGATCGATGCAGGTGCATCGATCGGCGAGCGCGTGGTGCTTGGCGCGGGAGCCTGCGTCGGCGCGAATTCCGCGATCGGCCCCGATTGCCACATCGCCGCGAACGTCAGCATCTATCACGATGTCCGTATCGGGGCGCGTGTGGTGATTCACAGCGGCGCGGTATTGGGTGCCGACGGTTTTGGCTTTGCCAACGACGGCGGACGTTGGGTCAAGATTCATCAGCTGGGCGGTGTCCTCATCGGTGACGATGTGGAGATTGGCGCCTGCACCACCATCGATCGCGGTGCGCTGGGAGACACCGTCCTTGAGGACGGCGTCATTCTCGATAACCATGTCCAGATCGGTCATAACGTGCGCTTGGGCGAGAACACCGCGATGGCTGCTTATGCGGCGATAGCCGGCAGTACCACGGTGGGCAAGAACTGCATCTTCGCCGGCCAATCCGGCGCGGTCGGGCATGTGAACATTTGCGACCATGTCATCGCTCATGCGCGCTGCACCTTGTCAAAATCCATTACCCGACCCGGTGCCTATTCCGCGGATCTATTGATGGACGAAACGCCGCAATGGCGGCGCAACGCGGCGCGATTTCGGCACCTGGACGAGATCGCGCGACGGATCAAAAAATTGGAAAACAAGATCGGTGACGAATCGTGAATTCACTCTCCAGGCGCCTGACATGAGATCCCTGTCGATCGAAGACATTCAACGCTTACTGCCCCACCGCTACCCGATGCTGCTGATCGACAGAGTAGTGGAGGTAGAGGTTGGCAGACGCATTCTGGCGTACAAGAACATCACGGTTAACGAACAGGTATTCGCTGGCCATTTTCCGGTCAAGCCCATATTTCCGGGCGTTCTCATCATCGAGGCCATGGCGCAGGCGGCCGGTGTGCTGGGCTTCGTGACCGTCGATCGGCAGCCAGGCGATGAGCGCCTGTATTTGTTCGCCGGTGTCGACGGGGTGCGATTCAAGCGTCCGGTAGTGCCGGGAGATCGCATGATGTTGACTGCGGAGATCGATACCCACAAGCGCAATATCTGGCGCTTCAGGTGTAGCGCCAGCGTCGACGACAAGCTGGTATGCGAGGCCAATATTCTGTGCGCCCTCGAAGCGCCCTGACAATGATCGATCCTCTGGCGAAGGTGGACCCAAAGGCCAGTCTCGGCCGCAACGTGACCATCGGCCCCTGGACCTACGTCGGGCCGGACGTCGAAATCGGCGACGACACCGTCGTGCACTCCCATGTGGTGCTCAAGGGCCCGACGCGTATCGGGCGTGACAATGTCATCTACCAGTTCGCGACCGTGGGGGAGGATACGCCGGATATGAAATACCGGGGCGAGCCGACCCGGCTGATCATCGGGGACAATAACCGCATCCGCGAGGGCGTCACCATCCACCGCGGCACCGTGCAGGATCGGGGCGAGACCCGCATTGGCAGTCACAACCTGATCATGGCGTATGTTCACATTGGACATGACTGCGTGGTCGGGGACCACGTCATCATGGTCAACAATGCCTCCCTTGCCGGCCATGTGCGGGTCGATGACTGGGCGTTCCTGTCCGGCTTTACCATGCTGCATCAGTATGTTCAGGTCGGTGCGCATGCCTTCCTGGGCGCGGCGGCCTTTCTCAATCAGGATCTGCCCGCCTACGTCATGGCCGTCGGTTATCCGGCGACGCCACGGACCATCAACAAGGTGGGGCTGGCGCGGCGCGGCTTTTCGCCCGCGCAGATTCGGCTGCTTCAGGGAGCTTATCGCACCCTTTACCGTCGTGGCCTGAAACTGGATGAGGCGCTCGTGGCCCTGGACGCAACGCCGGACCCCGATGGGGTGCTCGCGCCGTTGCTCCAGTCGATTCGACGTTCCCAACGCGGGATCGTCCGCTGAATCCGGTGCCTCCCGGCCCTTGCATGGATCCGGTCAGCCCTTGCATCGGCCGCCCCTACATAGGAATGGTTGCGGGCGAGGTTTCCGGCGATCGCCTGGGCGCGGGGCTGATACGGGCGCTGCGTCGTCGCTATCCAGAGGCGGAGTTCGCCGGTATTGGCGGCGACGCCATGGCGGCGGAGGGCTTTCACAGCCTGTACCCCATCGAGCGGCTGGCGGTGATGGGTTTTGTCGAGCCGCTCAAACGTCTGCCCGAACTGCTGCGCATCCGACGCGGACTCGCGCGTCACTTTCGTGCACGCCGGCCCGCGCTGTTCGTCGGGATCGACGCGCCGGATTTCAATCTGGGTCTGGAGCTGGGGTTGCGCCGCGCCGGGATCCGCACCGCCCACTATGTGAGCCCTTCGGTGTGGGCCTGGCGTCAGGGCCGCATCCGCAAGATCGCCCGCGCTGTCGACCACATGCTGGTGCTGTTTCCGTTCGAAGCCGAGTTCTACCGTCGCCACGGCGTGCCGGTGGCCTGGGTGGGCCATCCGCTCGCCGACGAGTTGCCGTTGGAGCCCGACACCGCGGGCGCGCGGCAACTGCTGGAGCTGCCGGAGAATGCGCCGGTGCTGGCGGTATTGCCCGGCAGCCGCGGCAGCGAGGTCGCCCTGCTGGGCCCCCGCTTTCTCGACACCCTGGTTGCTTGCCGGGAGCGGGTGCCGGGACTGCGCTGTGTATTGCCGGCCGCCAACGCCGCGCGTCGGGCACAGATCGATGCGCTGCTGGCCGCATACCCCGGATTACCCGTCCAGGTGCTGGACGGCCAGTCCCACACCGCCATGGCGGCGGCCGACGCCGTGCTGCTTGCCTCCGGAACCAGTGCGCTCGAAGCCATGTTGCTCAAGAAGCCCATGGTGGTGGCGTACCGCACCGGCCGCCTCACCCATGCCGTGGCATCCCGTCTCGTCAAGCTCAAGCATGTATCCCTGCCCAATCTGCTGGCCGGGCGCGAACTGGTCCCCGAATTGCTCCAGGATCGCGCCGAAGTGGGGGCGATCACCCGGGAGGTACTGCGCAGTCTCGGTGAAACCCCGGAGCGCGCGGGGCTGATCGCCGAGTTTCGCGCGTTGCATGAGCAACTGCGCCGCGGTGCCAGCGAACGTGCGGCCGGCGCATTGGCTGAATTGATCGACTCGGCACCATGACGGGCAAGGTATGACGGCGGGGCACAGTCATGGCGGCGTACCCCTTGCCGGCGTCGACGAGGTCGGCCGTGGCTGCCTGGCGGGCGATGTGCTGGCGGCGGCGGTCATCCTGGATCCCGCGCGGCCGATCACCGGCCTTGCCGACTCGAAGACGCTCAGTGCGGCGCGCCGCGAAGCCCTGTATGGCGAAATCGTCGCCAAGGCGAGCGCCTGGGCGGTGGGGCGGGCCACGGTCGCTGAAATAGACGAGCACAACATTCTGCGGGCGACGTTGCTGGCCATGCAGCGCGCGGTGGCGGCGCTGGTCCCGGCACCGGGCTTTGTGGTGGTGGATGGCAACCGGCTGCCGGATTGGCAACACCCATCCGAAGCCATTGTGCGGGGCGACGCGCGGGTTCCCTGCATCAGCGCGGCGGCCATTGTCGCCAAGGTTACCCGGGATCGGGACATGGTGGCGCTGGACCGACTGTTTCCCGCTTACGGCTTTGCCCGCCACAAGGGTTACGGCACCCGCGAGCATTGCGCGGCACTCGCCCGCCACGGTGCTTCGCCCTGGCACCGGATGTCGTTTGCGCCCGTGCGGCGGGCAGCACGCGCGACGGATCGCGCCTGACCCCGCGCTACCCGATTCGCATTGCGCGCCAGCCCCATCTGCCCGACAATTCCGGCTCGATCAAAGTCGCCTGACGCAGCCGGGAAGCTCCATGATTTACGCCGAAATCACCGGATGGGGACGCTGCTTACCTCCCGCCGTCCTGTCCAATCGTGATATCGAAACGATCATGGACACCTCGGATGAGTGGATCTTCAGCCGCAGTGGCATCCGCGAGCGTCGCATCAGCCATGTCATGGGCGCCGAACTGGGTGTGGTCGCGGGCGCCCGCGCACTGGCATCCGCGGGTGTCGCCGCGGCCGACGTGGACATGATCGTCTACGCCACCAGCTCGCCCGACGAGCTGGTGCCCAATACCGCCTCCATCGTGCAGAACCGGCTCGGGGCCACGCACGCCGGAGTGCTGGACCTCAATGCGGCGTGCAGTGGCTTCCTCTACGCGTTCAATATGGTCTCCGACATGATCCGTGCGGGCAGTATCCGCACGGCGCTGGTCATCGGCGCGGAGCGCCTGAGCTCGCTGATGAACTGGTCGCGGCGCGAGTCGGCGGTCCTGTTTGGCGACGGCGCCGGGGCTTTGGTGCTGCAGGCATCGGCGCGCGAAAGTGGATTTTTTGCCGGCAAGCTCGGTTGTGTACCCGGTACCCGGGAGTTGCTGGCGATCCCCGATTTCGGCCTCGATGCCATCGCGCAGCACCGGCCGCTCGATATCTCCATCGATTTCAGCGGGCCGGAAATTTTCAAACATGCCGTCAAGGGCATGGGCGATGCTTGCGAGGCGGTGTTGGCCGAGGGCGGGGTCCGGCTGCCCGAGCTCGATCTGGTGGTGCCCCACCAGGCCAATCTCCGCATCGTGGAAGCAGTGGTCCGACGCCTGGGCGTGAGCCCGGACAAGGTGGTGCTGACCCTGGAGAAATACGCCAACACGTCCACCAGCTCGATTCCCATCGCCCTGTGCGAGGCGCTGGAGGCTGGCCGCGTCAAACCCGGCATGACCATCCTGTTCACGGCCTTTGGCGCCGGTCTGACCTGGGCCGCGAGTTTGCTCCGGTGGGGCCAGCGCGTGACCTCGCTCGGCACCTCCGACGTCGAGCTGCCGCCGTGCGACAAGACCGGTCTCGAACTCACCCAGGCTGCCATCGCGCGGCGGGCGCGGCAGGGCGTCTGACCTGCGGATGACCGTTTCCGAACCGCCATTCATCCACCTCAGCGTCCACAGCGAGTATTCGCTGGTGGACGGTCTGGTCCGCATCGACGAGCTGGTCGAACGCACCGCCGAACTGGGGATGCCGGCGGTCGCGCTGACCGACGTCTGCAATTTTTTTGCCCTGGTGAAATTCTATGAGGCCGCCCAGCGCCGGGGTCTCAAGCCCATCTGCGGCGCCGAGTTCACCCTGGCCGGCGCCGATGGTAGCGCGCCGGCGCGACTCACCCTGCTGGTGCAAGATGAAATCGGGTACCGCAACCTCACACGCCTCATGTCGCGCGCTTATCTGGAGGGCCAGATCCAGGGTCGGCCGACCGTGCGCCGGGACTGGATCAGGGCCGCGAGCGCGGGTCTGATCGCGCTCTCTGGCGGCCGGTTCGGCGACGTGGGGCAGGCGTTGCTCAGCCGGCGCGAGGACGCCGCAGCCCTGTTGCGGGGCTGGCTGGAGGATTTTCCGGATCGCTACTATCTCGAACTGCATCGCACCGGCCGCCCCGACGAGGACGAGTATCTGCATCGCGCCGTGGGCCTGGCCGCCGAGCACGACTGCCCCGTGGTTGCCACCAACGATGTGCGCTTTCTCGCGCCCGACCAGTTCGACGCCCACGAGGCGCGGGTGTGCATCAACGAGAGCCGTACCCTCAACGATCCGCGCCGCGAGCGCCGCTACAGCGACCGCCAGTACCTGCGCTCGCCCGCCGAGATGCTGGAGCTGTTCGACGACCTGCCCGAGGCGCTCGCCAACAGTGTCGAGATCGCGCGGCGCTGCAATCTGGAGCTGCGGCTGGATCAGGTGCGTCTGCCGGAATACCCGGTGCCGGCCGGCCTGTCGGCCGCCGAGTTTTTCCGCCGGGTTGCCGCCGAAGGGCTGGAGCGGCGCCTGGCGGTGCTGCTGGACCCCGCGCGGCCCGATTACCAGGCGCAGCGCGCCAACTACGGCGCGCGGCTGGAATTCGAGATCGGCATCATCGAACAGATGGGGTTCGCGGGTTATTTCCTGATCGTGATGGACTTCATCCGCTGGGCCAAGGCCAACGAGATTCCCGTGGGTCCGGGGCGGGGTTCGGGCGCCGGCTCGTTGGTCGCCTACGCGCTCGAGATCACCGATCTCGACCCGCTCGCCTACGACCTGCTGTTCGAGCGTTTCCTCAATCCCGAGCGGGTGTCGATGCCCGATTTCGACATCGACTTTTGCATGGACAACCGCGACCGCGTGATTGCCTATGTGGCGGATCGCTACGGCCGCGAGGCGGTGTCCCAGATCATCACCTTCGGCACCATGGCGGCCAAGGCGGTGGTGCGCGATGTGGCTCGGGTGCAGGGCAAGTCCTACGGTCTCGCCGACAAGCTGTCGAAAATGATTCCCAACGAGCTGGGCATCACCCTCGAAAAGGCGCGCGAACAGGAAGAAGTGCTGCGCGATTTTCTGGCCGGCGACGACGAGGCCCAGGAGATCTGGGACATGGCGCTCCAGCTCGAAGGTCTGACGCGCAATGCCGGCAAGCACGCGGGCGGCGTGGTCATCGCGCCCGGCGCCATCACCGACTTTGCGCCGCTCTATTGCGACGCCGCCCGCGAAGGTCTGGTGACCCAGTTCGACAAGGACGATGTCGAGCGCGTGGGTCTGGTGAAGTTCGACTTCCTCGGCCTGCGCACCCTGACCATCATCGACTGGGCGGTCCGCAACGCCAATCGCGAGCGGGCGCGTACCGGCGCGGCGCCGATCCTGATCGAGGCGATTCCCCTCGACGATCCGGCGACCTACGCGCTGCTGCAAAAGGCACGCACCACGGCGGTGTTCCAGCTCGAATCGCGCGGCATCCGCGAACTGATCCTGCGCCTCAAGCCGAGCCGCTTCGAGGATATCGTGGCGCTGGTGGCCCTGTTTCGGCCGGGCCCGTTGCAGTCGGGCATGGTGGACGATTTCATCGACCGCAAGCACGGCCGCCAGCCGGTGGCCTATCCGCATCCGAAATACCAGCACGCCGCGCTCAAGCCGGTGCTCGAACCCACCTACGGCATCATCCTGTATCAGGAGCAGGTGATGCAGATCGCGCAGGTACTGGGCGGCTACTCCCTCGGCGAGGCCGACCTGCTGCGTCGCGCCATGGGCAAGAAAAAGGCCGAGGAAATGGCCGAGCAGCGCGCGATCTTTCGCGCGGGGGCCATCGCCAACGGCATCGCGGCGGAACTGGCGGAAAACATCTTCGACCTGATGGAGAAATTCGCCGGCTACGGCTTCAACAAGTCGCACTCGGCGGCCTATGCGTTGCTGGCGTATCAGACCGCCTGGCTCAAGGCCCATTATCCGGCCGCGTTCATGGCGGCGGTGCTGTCTGCCGACATGCAGAACACCGACAAGGTGGTCACGCTCATCGACGAATGTCGGGCGCTGGCGCTGAAGGTGGTGCCGCCGGATGTCAACGCCGGGCTCTATCAGTTCTCGGTCGCGGCGGACGGCTGCGTCATCTACGGACTGGGCGCGATCAAGGGTCTCGGGCAGGGGCCGGTGGACGCCATCATCGCGGCCCGCGAAGCCGGCGGACCCTTTCTCGACCTGTTCGATTTTTGTGCCCGCGTCGATTCCCGCCGGCTCAACAAGCGCGCGCTCGACGCGCTCATTCGCGCCGGCGCCATGGACACCCTGGGTCCGGAGCAGGATGCGTTCGGGACCATCGCCGATATCGGTTATCGCCGTGCCGTCCTGTTCGCGGCCACGGACGAGGCGGTGCGCCTGGCGGAACAGCAGGCCCGCAATCTGGACGCCGGCATCGGCGATTTATTCGGTGGCGCGCCGGCACAGCGGGCGACGCGGCGGGGCTATGCGTCCTGCGCGACCGTCCCCGGATTCGGCGTGGCCGAGCGCCTGCGCGGCGAGAAGGAGACGCTCGGGCTCTACCTGACCGGGCATCCCCTCGACGAGTACGGCGATGAACTGGAGCGTCTGGTGCCGCTGCGCATCGCCGCGCTGCGTGCCGGGCGCGAAGCCCAGCGCCTGGTGGGGTTGGTGGTCGGTACCCGCACCATGAAGACCCGGCGCGGTGACACCATGTGTTTCATCACCCTGGATGACCGCAGCGGTCGCATCGAGGTGGCGGTGTTTGCCGAGTTGTACCGCGAGCACCGGGAAAAACTCGCCCGCGATGCCATTCTTGTCGTCGAGGGTCAGGTCAGCGAAGACGACTACAGCGGCGGGCTCAAGATGCGTGCCGATACCGTCAACACCCTGGCCGAGGCGCGGTGCGCGGCGCTGAAAAGCCTGGTGCTGGAATTGCGCGGCGACCGCATCGGTCCCGCCGGGGCGACGCAGTTGGCCGATATTCTCGCGCCCTACCGGCGTGGTAGCTGCCCGCTGCGGCTGCGCTATCGCCGCGCCGGCGCCATGGGCGAGATTGCGCTGCCACCGGACTGGGCGCTGAATCCCGCGGATGAACTCCTCCACCGGCTGCGGGACAATTTCGGTCGCGACAGCCTGCAACTCAACTACTGATACCGCCGCCCGCTGCGGCGGAGGGCCACTGGATCTTTCAATGAATCTCGATTATCTGGATTTCGAACAACCCATCGCCGTGCTGGAAGCCAAGATTGAAGAGCTCCAGCTCGTCAGCGACGACAACGCGCTCAACATCGCCGCCGAGATCACCACGCTGCGGGAAAAATCCCGCAAGCTGACCGAGAGCATCTACAGCAATCTGTCGTCCTGGCAGGTGGTGCAGATCGCCCGCCATCCGCTGCGGCCCTACGCCAGCGACTACATTCCGCTGCTCTTCACCGAGTTCGATGAACTTCACGGCGACCGTCAGTTTGGCGATGATCGGGCGATCATCGGCGGTGTGGCGCGCATCGACGATCGGCCCGTGGTGGTCATTGCCGAGGAAAAAGGACGCGGCATCACCGAAAAAATCCGGCGCAACTTCGGCATGCCCAAACCCGAGGGCTACCGCAAGGCGCTGCGCCTGATGGAGCTTGCCGAACGTTTCTCGCTGCCGGTGCTCACCCTCATCGACACGCCCGGTGCGTACCCCGGCATCGATTCCGAAGAGCGTGGGATCAGCCAGGCCATCGCCCAGAACCTGGCGGTAATGTCGCGCCTGCGCACCCCGGTCGTCTGCACCGTGATCGGCGAGGGCAGCTCCGGCGGCGCCATCGCCATCGGCGTCGGCGACTGGCTGAACATGCTGCAATACGCGACCTATTTCGTGATCTCCCCGGAAGGTTGCGCCAACATCATCTGGAAAACCGCCGAGAAGGCGCCGCTTGCCGCCGAGGCCATGGGCGTCACCTCGAAGGTGCTGGAGGAGCTGGGCATCGTCGATGAGACCATCCCCGAACCCCTGGGCGGTGCGCATCGCGACGTCGGCACCATGGCGACGACCCTGCGCACCCGCCTCGCCACCCAGCTCGACCGCCTGTGCGCGGAGCCGGTCGGCACGCTGCTGGAACGGCGCTTCGAGCGCCTGATGTCCTACGGCAACCCCTGACGCACATGTGGATGCCGGGACCGTGGTGACGGATCTCGACAGCGTTCTCGCCGCGACGCTGGCGTCGCGACCCGCGACCCGCATCCTGATCGCGTACAGCGGCGGCATGGATTCCCATGTGCTGTTGCACCTGTTGTGGCGCCGGCAGGGGCCGGAGCCGCTGCTCGCCGTGCACGTCAATCACGGCTTGTCGCCCGCGGCCAATCACTGGGAAATCCACTGCCGGCGCACTTGCGACGCGCTGGGCATCGCCTGCCACACCGAACGGGTGACCGTGGCGCCCGGCCCGCACGGCCTTGAGGCCAGCGCCAGAGACGCGCGTTACGCGGTGTTCAAACGCCAACTCGAGCACGGCGAGCTGCTGGTATTCGGTCATCATGCCGATGATCAGGCGGAAACCCTGATGTACCGGCTGCTGCGGGCGGGTGTTCCCGCAGGCATGCCGGTCGCGCGACCGCTCGGCCGCGGGTGGCTGCTGCGCCCCTTGCTCGGCGTGCCGCGCGCGGCGCTGCGCGATCACGCAGAGCGCCATCGCCTCGACTGGATCGAAGACGAAAGCAACGCGCACCTCGATTTTGATCGCAACTACCTGCGCCACCGCGTGTTGCCCACCCTGACCGCGCGCTGGCCGGACGCCGTGGCGCGGTTGCAGCGGGTCGCCGACCAGAGCCGGGCGGCAGCGGACCTGGGGCGGGATCTGGCAACGATCGATCTGGCGGGACTCGACGAACGCCCCGAACGGGTCGGGCGCAGCCTGAGCCTGACCGGACTGGCCGCGCTGGCGACGCACCGACAACGCAATCTGCTGCGCCACTGGCGACTGCCGGAGGCGACCGGCGAGGAACCCGGCGCCCGTGTCCTCGACGCCCTGGTTCGCGACCTGATCGGAGCCGCCGCGGATGCGGCCCCGTTGGTGGAATGGCCGGGCGGACAGTGGCGGCGCTTCCGCAATCGGCTGTATCTGTTGCCGCCTCATTGGGGGGCCGCACCTTCTCGCGACCGGGGTCCGTGGCCGTGGTCGCCGGAACTGCCGCTCGCACTGCCGGATGGCGCTCATCTCGGCGCCCAGCCCGCGCTTGGGCATGGACTGCGTGTTACCTTGCCGCGTGCCCGGCTCAGCGTTCGTTATCGGCAGGGCGGGGAGCGCGTCCATCCCCAGGAGCGCGGCGCCTCCAATACGCTAAAACGAGTGCTTCAGGAGCAGGGTCTCGAACCCTGGCTGCGGGATCGAGTGCCGTTGATCGAGCACGATGGGGAACTGGTTGCGGTCGGTGACCTGTTTGTCTGTCGACCCGCCGCGGCCGGGGTCGGCGAGCCTGGCTGGCTGCCGCAGTGGCGTTGTCCGGTGCGCTAGCTAAAAAATATTAAAAGACAGCGTGTTATCGCTGGAAATTGATCCGAATTTGAGGATACTGGGCGGGTAGAGGCGTGACGGCCCCGCCTCACCCGATTCGAGGACGATCATGAACCGCTACTCGGTGCGCGCAACCTTCCGTAGCCTGCTGGCGGCGACCCTGGTCCTCGGCACCCTGGCAGCCGGGAACCTGGACGCGGCGGCGGCCAAGCCGAAGGCACCGCAACTCCAGTCGCGCTCGGCATTGGTCATGCGCGCCGATACCGGCGAAGTCCTCTACCGGAAAAATGCCGACCAAACCCTGCCCATTGCCTCGATCACCAAACTCATGACCGCCATGGTCGTGCTCGATGCCAAGCAGTCGCTGGACCAAACCATCCAGATCACCAAGGCGGACGTCGATCGCCTGCGCGGCAGCAGCTCGCGACTTGCCGTGGGCACGGTGTTGACGCGCCGCCAGGCATTTGCGCTGGCGCTGATGTCGTCCGAAAACCGTGCCGCTTCGGCGTTGCTGCGCAATTATCCGGGCGGCAAGGCCGCCGGCGTGGCGGCGATGAACCGCAAGGCCAGGGCGCTGGGCATGACGCATTCGCGTTTCGTGGAGGCGACCGGACTGTCCGGCGAGAACCGCTCCACGCCGTCGGATCTGGCGCGCATGGTCAAGGCGGCGAGTCGGTATCCCCACATCCGCAGTTTTTCAACGATGCGCGAACTGACCGTCAAGGTGGGCCGTTACCCGACCCTCTATCGCAACACCAATCCGCTGGTGCGCAACCCGGCCTGGGACATCGATATCACCAAGACCGGTTACCTCCGCGAGGCCGGGCGCTGCCTGGTGATGCAAACCACCATCACCGGCAAGCCCGTGGTCATGGTGCTGATGAACTCCTCGGGGACTCTCACGCGGGTCGGCGATGCCGGCCGCATACGGCGCTGGCTGGAAACATCCACGCCCGCACAGCTCGCTGCCCGTCGCTGAAACCGCGCGATAAGGAACACTGATTCACGGCAAGGAGCTTGCCCGATTTTCGTGAACGCCAGCGATCGTGAAATTCCCTGGGCTGAAGCGCAGTCGCGTTCGCGGACCCGCTGCGCTGGTTTGGCCATGGTGCGCCGGCGTCCCGTAGTCTGTGTGCCTGGCAGCCTGTCCGCGGCGCATGGGTGGGGCTGGTAGGTAGCGCATTTCGACGCATCGATCATCGGCGCCGGCATTTCCGGAATCGGCGCCGCCTTTCACCTACAGCGCAACTACTCGGCCAAAAGCTACGCCATACGCGAGGGCCGCAACGCCCTGGGAGGGACCTGGGGCCTGTTTCGCTACCCGGGGATTCGCTCCCATGTATACGCTGGGCTACTCGTGTAAACCCGAGGTGTTATCGACCTCTGCTTTGGGGCTCATTATCCGATTTGACACGATCACCAACCAAGCTGTAGCTTGGCTCGCTGGATTATTGGGCGTCCCTGCGGCGTAAGGCAACGCGCCTTTTGGGTGTTCCTTTATTTGGGCCTTTCATGACCGTCTCTCAACGCGAACTGGAGTTAGCGTACAAAAGGTTACTGGCCTCTTTCATAAATGCTGGCCACATCGACCCCACTGGGAAAAGTCCTGATGAACTGCGCAGTGAATTCTGCCGGGTAGCGGGTACGCTACCGGATGAGTTTGATATCGTAATCGATCACACCTCCAAGTTACTTTCGCTGGGTCGCCAGTTTCGCCGACACGGGAACTTGGGGTTTTCCGTGCTCATGTACGCGACGTGGGTTGAACACACTCTTAATCTGATTCTGCAATGCCTTGCCGAGAAAGCTTCCGTGGAAGAGAAATATGTCCGCTCCATGATCAGAGAAGCTTCTCCCCGAGCAAAAGCTACTTGGTTGCTTGGGCTGCTTGGAGGGAGGCCGCTTCCTCCTAAGGCGCTGGATCGCATGCGGAAACTAAATGACGCCAGAAACGAATTCGTGCATTACAAGTGGGGAAAGCTATCTGAGAAGGCAAACGCTGATAACGAGGCCGCGCTCACCGAAGCCGAACATCTGGTTCAAACGTTTCTGCGTGTGAAACACCGTGACTTGAAGCTTGTTTCGCACAAATCGCGCGTAGTCAAATCAGTGCTGCCAAAGCCTAGCACCGCGGTGCAGGGGACGCTGCGCGATAAATCCGAGCCGTGTCCCTGACCTTGAACGTTGGGCGTCAGAGTTCATACCGTCGGTTGGTTACGTCGCGCAGCTATGAAGGGGGTTAAGAACGTGATACGTCAAGTCATGCTGTGCGCGTTTTGCGCCTGTTGCTTTCTGTCGGGTTGCACGCGAGGCCTCTCCCCCGAAGAGCAGGCTCAGGTACAGGCGCTACGCACAGAGCTTGAAGCGACCAAGAAGGAGATCTCGGCGGCCGAAGTGCAGAACGCACAGTACAGCGGTGGGCTCGTGAAGGCGCTAATAGCCCTACGCTTCGAAATACTCAAAACAAACGAAGCCCTCATTCAGCAGCGAATCCATGCAATCGAATCCGGATCAAAAGTGACGATTGAGACGTTCGCCACTAAGGCAGACCCCGAGCGCGCACAAGAACTGGAAGAGGAGATGACAAGGCAGGAGCTTAAGGTTTCGGAGGCAGAGGAAAAAGCAAGCCTCTACTCGGGCGGCCTTGTTGGTGCCATGGCTGTAACGGGTGCGGCAACCGAGCGAAACAGCCTGACTATGCTTCGCCAGCAGTACTTGATTGCAAAGCACGGGCTCGCGTCTGCGCAACAAGGCGCCTCGGACAATGCCCCCCGCCAAACTTCAGAGACTACGCCCAAGTCAAAAGCGCCTGAAACGGCCACAGGAAGCGCCGATAAGGACCTGCGTGAGCAAATACTGGACGTAACACTTCTTCGGAAACAATACGCAAAGCAGGACTATCAGGACTATATATTCTTCGATATCGCATTCAATCCCAAGGGCCTTGATAAGCCGGCGCGAGCCATAAAGGGTGTACTCATCTTCACTGACCTATTTGGCGAACAGAAATTCGCGCTCAAATGGATAATTGAAAAGCCCGTGACCCCAGGAACCGTATATACCGAGAAGGGGTCAGGGTTTGAGTACAACCAATTCACTGATTCTCACCAATGGGTTAGAAGCACCGAGAAAGACAACATGAAGGTGAAGTTCCGTGTCGACAATATTCTCTACCATGAAGGGACATCGCGGAGCTTCGACGATTGACGCGCGGCGTTGAGCCTGAGCGGGCGCAAAGCGGGCGAAAAGGGGTCACGCGAAAAGGGGTCAAGTCTTGACATATGGGCGCAAAGGGGTCACGCAAAGCACGCAAAGGGGTCAAGTCTTGACATGTTGCCACCGAGGAAGAGGAGGTAGCATCATATCAAGACCCCTTTATGGTTCTCACGCGCCGCCAGGCATTTGCGCTGGCGCTGATGTCGTCCGAAAACTGAGCTGCCTCGGCGTTGCTGCGCAATTATCCGGGCGGCAAGGCCGCCGGCGTGGCGGCGATGAACCGCAAGGCCAGGGCGCTGGGCATGACGCATTCGCGTTTCGTGGAGGCGACCGGACTGTCCGGCGAGAACCGCTCCACGCCGTCGGATCTGGCGCGCATGGTCAAGGCGGCGAGTCGGTATCCCCACATCCGCAGTTTTTCAACGATGCGCGAACTGACCGTCAAGGTGGGCCGTTACCCGACCCTCTATCGCAACACCAATCCGCTGGTGCGCAACCCGGCCTGGGACATCGATATCACCAAGACCGGTTACCTCCGCGAGGCCGGGCGCTGCCTGGTGATGCAAACCACCATCACCGGCAAGCCCGTGGTCATGGTGCTGATGAACTCCTCGGGGACTCTCACGCGGGTCGGCGATGCCGGCCGCATACGGCGCTGGCTGGAAACATCCACGCCCGCACAGCTCGCTGCCCGTCGCTGAAACCGCGCGACACGGGCCCCAAAGGACTCACGGCGGAGCTTGCCCGATTTTCGTGAACGCCAGCGATCGTGAAATTCCCTGTGCTGAAGTGTCCCCGCTTCCTGACCCCGCTTCCAACCCTTCGTCGCTTGCGGTAATCCTCCAAGGCACGCCTCCCCCGCTATGTGATTCTGGGCTAGCCCGCTTCGCTCACCGATTGTGGAGTGGAGTTGCGCAGGGGCGCTGTTGGCGGCGCTGGAGAACCATTGGTGGGCCATCGGCGTCCTGTCTGGCGTTGGGGCCGGACCCGAGAGGCGGTTTTG
>JBFWOQ010000004.1:86722-140621 GCA_050250395.1 Porticoccaceae bacterium | reverse complement strand
GCCTTCGTCACCCCGCTGGGGCTGTACAAGTGCGGGAACCGCTACCTCGTCGTGGTCGCCATCGGCGCGCAATGGGCCAATCTGGTCAACCTGATCGAGCGCCCCGACCTGCTGACCGACCCCCGCGTTGCGGACCTCGCCGGCCGCCAGGCCAACAAGGAAGAAGTCAATACCGCGATCGAGGCCTGGCTCGCCAAGGTGGGAGACCCCGACCGCGCCCTGGAACTGATGCAGGCCGCCCATGTGCCCTGCGCCCCCGTGCTGGAAGTGGAAGAGGTCATGGCCCATCCCCACATGCGCAAGCGCGGCACGGTGCAGAAAATCACCGACCGGATGTACGGCGAGCTCGAAGTGCCGGCGAGTCCGTTGCGCTACTCGCAATTTCCGCAACCGCTCGATTTGCAGGCCGGATTTCTCGGCGAACACAATCGCGACATTCTCAAGGCGCAGCTCGGTTACGGCGATGAACGCATCGCCGCGCTGGAGGCCGCTGGAGTGATCGCCGCCAAACGCATCTAGCGCTCGAACGGCGCCGGGGTTTGCGCCCCAGGCGCTCGCCACCCCTGTGCGGGCATATACTCGACCGGCGCGATCATTTTGCCCGGAGGCGCCTGGTGAGCGAATACGATGCGAACACCGCCCTGATCGTGGTCGACCTGCAGCACGACTTCGCCGATCCCGGCGGCAGCCTCTATGTTCGCGAAGGCGAGACGATCATTCCCTTCGTGAACCGCGAGATCGAGCGCGCTCGGGTGGCGGGCGCGCTCGTCGTCTATACCCAGGACTGGCATCCCGCAACCACGCCCCATTTCGCGAAAGACGGCGGGATCTGGCCGGTGCACTGTGTCGCCGAAACCCGGGGCGCCGCGTTCCATCCTGCACTGCACATCGCTGGCACCGCCTGTATCCGCAAGGGCCGCGGCGGCGAAGACGGCTACTCGGCGTTCTCGGTCCGCGATCCGGTTTCCGGCGAGGTTGCCGCCACCGAACTGGAAGCGATCCTCCGCACAGGCAATATCACGCGGCTGGTGGTGGTGGGTCTCGCCACCGACTACTGCGTGAAAGAGACCGTACTCGACGCCCGCCGGCTCGGTTTCCCCACCCGAGTGTTGCGCGCAGGCATCCGCGCCGTGGAACTGGTCCCCGGCGATGGCGAACGCGCCTGTGCCGAGATGCGGCGCGCAGGGGCGGTCGTCGAATGAGCGATCCTGCGGCGTGCCGAGGCCCGGAATCGGCGCTGTTCACCGATCTGTACGAACTGAAAATGCTACAGGCCTACCACCGCGAGCGGATGGAAGGCATCGCGGTATTCGATCTCTATGTGCGCAAGCTGCCGCCCGAGCGAAACTTCCTGCTCGCCGCCGGCATCGACGATGCGCTGCGCTACCTGGAGGAACTGCGGTTCCGAGATTTCGAGTTGGGCTACCTGGAATCGCTGGGACAGTTCACGGCGGAGTTTCTCGACTGGCTGTCCGGCTATCGTTTCGGCGGCTCAGTATGGGCGGTCCCCGAGGGCACCCCGGTGTTCGCCGATGAGCCCATCCTCGAAGTGGTGGCGCCGATCGCGGAAGCCCAACTGGTGGAGACCTACCTCCTGAATCAGATCAGTTTCCAGACCCTGGTCGCCTCCAAGGGAGTGCGCTCGGTGCTGGCGGCGCGGGGCAAACCTGTCATCGATTTCGGGGCGCGGCGCGCCCAGGGCACCGACGCCGCGCTGAAGGGAGCGCGCGCGCTCCATATCGCCGGCTTCCACTCCACTTCGAACCTGCTCGCCGGACAGCGCTATGGGCTCCCCGTCACCGGCACTCAGGCGCACAGCTACATCGAAGCGCACGATGCCGAGGCCGGTGCCTTTCGGGAATTCGCCGCGCTCTATCCCGAGACCACGCTGCTGGTGGACACCTACGATACGGAAGCCGGCGTGCGCCGCGTCGTCGCGTTGGCGCAGCAACTGGGCGCCGATTTTCGGGTGCGCTCCATCCGCCTCGATTCCGGCGACCTCGGTGCCCTCGCCCACCGCGCGCGGGAGATACTCGACGCCGCAGGTCTCGCGCAGGTCGGTATCATCGCCAGCGGCGGACTCGACGAATACGCCATCGCCGCCCTGGTGAGCGCCGGTGCGCCCATCGACGCCTATGCCGTGGGCACCAGCGTCATCACCTCCGCGGATGCCCCGAAACTCGATACCGCCTACAAGCTGGTCGAGTACGCGGGCCGGGGACGCATGAAGCTGTCGACCCACAAGGCCACCCTGCCCGGCCGCAAGCAGGTATTCCGGCGCTTTGACGGCGACATGGCGAACGGCGACTTGATCGCGCTGGGGGACGAACCTGCGAACGGCGAACCCCTGCTGCACGAAATGATGCGCGACGGCCATCGCCTCTCCACGGCCAGTCCATCACTGGCGGAAAGCCGGGTTCATGCCGCACGCCAGCTCGCGCGCCTGCCGCCGGGGCTGCTCTCCCTGGCGCCCGCGGATACCACCACCTACCCGGTGCGCGTCAGCGACGCGCTCCGTGCGGAGCAGGTACGGGTCGGCGCCGGGCTCGGGAAGCCTACTCCCACGGCAAGGGAGTATCCCGAAGATTCCACCGATTCAAGGCGCTAGCGCCAGTGCGCCACCAGCCGGCCGTCGGGGCCCAGCTCCACCCCGGCACCGAAGCGGCGGCTCTCCCGGTCCAGGGTCGCGCGCAGCCACTCAGCGTCGGCAGGGGCGGCGCGGCACAGGCGGAATCCGCGGATCCGCAACGGCGTCATGCCGAGGCACCGGAGCTCCCCGCCATGGGGATCGACATCGAGAAAATACAGCAGGCTGAGATCACCGCAGTATTGCTCGTGGCCGCGGATTCCCTCGTAGTCGTTGAGCAGGTCGCCGCAGCCGTAGAGGATCAGCTTGCCGCGGTGAATTTCAAAACCCTTCGGATGGTGCGATGAATGCCCGTGCACGACATCGACGGCGGCAGTATCGATCAGGGCGCGGGCAAAGATCCGCTGTTCACGCGGAATTTCGTAGCGCCAGTTGCCGCCCCAGTGGATCGAAACAACCGCTACATCTCCCGGGCACTTGACCGCACGCACTTGGGCGGCGATATCCGCGACCTGGCGCTCGGCGATACGCGCGATCCAGTTGACCCCCGGGTGCCCGCTGCCAGCGGCCCAGTCCGGCGGAATACCGCTGTCCTCGACGCCGACGGAAAAAACCAGCACCCGCCCCTTGCCGGCGACCTCCAGCAACGCCGGCCGCGCCGCTTCGACCGCGTTGCGGCCGGCGCCGGCACTGGCGATCCCGGCCGCACCCAAGGTTGTCAACGTCTCGCACAGCCCCGGGGTGCCCCAGTCCAGCACATGGTTGTTGGCGAGCGCGCAGCAGTCGATCCCGGCGGCGGTCAGGCAGCCGATATTGGCCGGATGCATGCGGTAGTTGATGCCCTTGGGCAGGTAGGCATCGCTGGTGGTGATGCTGGTTTCGAGATTGATGACGCGCAGGTCCGGGCGTTGTGCCAGTTCGTGCAGGACATCGCCCCAGATATAGGTATCCGCAACCGGTCGCGGGATTGGCCCCTGGGCTCCCGCGGCCAGTTCCACATAGGTGAGCGCGGAAGCCACACAGGATTCGCGCAGCCAGGGCGCGCTCGGGTGCGCCAGAATCTGGTCGATGCCGCGACCGGTCATCACATCCCCCGCCAGACACAACCGGATAGCGTCGCTGCAACCCGACTCCTGTGCCACCATGACCATGTTTTCTCCAGGCGATGTGGGCCGGGCCGCTCGGTGCCTTGGCGATGGCACCAGACACTCCAAGGGAATCAGCTTACCCCGTCGGCGTACTTAATCAGGGCAATCGGGAAAACCCGGCGCAGTCCTCTGGTGCTGGTATAGCATTGCGTGCAGAGAACCGCTACAGCTGCACCGACCGGCCATCCGGGTTGGACAATGCGCACGGACGTCAGGGAGGCGGCACGGACATTCCCGAACCTCGGTAGCGTAAAAATGTGCCCTGAAACAGGAATGCGATGCGTATCGACGCAAAGGTGGCACTGCTGCGCAAACCCGGCATCTATCCGGGCGACGTGCAACACGTCGAAGTCATCGAAACGCATTTCTCGTGGGTGTTTCTCACCGCGCACCACGTCTATAAACTGAAAAAACCGGTCCGCTACCACGGCCTGGATTTCACCACCCTCGCCGCCCGGCGCCACAACTGCGAGCAGGAAGTCATGCTGAACCGGCGGCTGGCCCCGGACGTCTACCTGGGCGCGGTAGCCTTGACGGTTTCCGCCACTGGTGAGCTGGAGCTGGCCGGACCCGGCCGGGTGGTGGACTGGCTGGTGGCGATGCGCCGCCTGCCGGCGGAGCGGATGCTGGATGCGGCCATCCGCGCCGGCACAGTTACCGCCGATGAAGTGCGCGCCTTCAGCCTGTTGCTGGCCGACTTTTACCGCCGCGCGACCCCCGTGATTCTGGACCCGGACGCCTACCGCCAGCGCTTCGAGACCGCCGTGCAGGCCAATCACGTCGAGTTGACCGCACCGGCCCACGGCTTGCCGGGAGACCGGATCGCCGCGCTCACCCGCCGCCAGGAACACTTTCTGCGCGATCGGGGGCAGCTGCTGGCGCGCCGCGCCCGCGACGGCCGTATCCGGGACGCTCACGGCGACCTGCGCCCGGAGCACATCTGCCTGATGCCGGAGCCGGTGATCATCGATTGTCTGGAGTTCGATCCGGAACTCCGCCGGCTGGATCCGGTGGACGAGCTCGCCTACCTGGCGCTGGAGTGCGCGCGGCTCGGGGCACCGGCTCTGGGCGCGGATGTCCTGCGTCATTATCGGGAAGCCACCGGCGACGCCTGCCCCGACGCGCTGGTGCACTTCTACACCGTCTTCCGCGCCTGCCTGCGCGCCAAGATCGCCATCTGGCACCTGGCCGACTGCGCGCCCGGCGATCGGGCACGCTGGTCGGAACGCGCGCGCAGCTATCTGGATCTGGCCGCGTCCCGCGCCGCGCACTGGTAGCCGCCTTGCGACGGTGCCCTATTCCCCCAGCAATTCGACGAGGGAGCCGCCCGCGTGGATGCGGCGGATGGCTTCGGCAAGCAGCGGCGCGATTTCGATCGGCGTCAGTTTGGCGCGCGCCGGCGTTTCCTCCAGACGGAAGGGTGGGATCGAGTCGGTGACCACCAGGCTGTCCAGCGCCGGATCGGCCAGCAGCCGGCCCGCCTCGCCCACGAACAAGCCGTGCGCGGCAACGGCATGAACCCTGCGCGCGCCCTGTCGCCGGCACGCCTGAGCGGCGCGCAGGAGGGTGCCGCCGGTGCTGATCAGATCGTCGACGACGATGACGGTGGCGCCCTCGACCTCCCCCACCAGCGCTTCACCGCTGACCACACCGGCGCTGCGCTTCTTCTCCATGAACGCGCTGCCCACCGCGCGACCCAGCTCCCGGCCGAGCGTCTCGCGCAGCCGCTCCGCCCGCTTGATGCCGCCGGTGTCGGGCGACACCACGACCACCGGCTCGACGCCGATGCGCGCCGCGAAATGCCCGGCAAACAGGCGCGCGGTATCGAGCAGCTCGGTCGCGCAGCGAAAAGCGTTCTGGAAGGCCGCCGGATTGTGGACATCCAGCACCGCCACCCGATCCGTGCCGACCGCCTCCAGCAGTTGCGCCACATAGCGGGTGGTGATCGGGTCGCGCGCTTTGGTCTTGCGGTCCTTGCGCGCGTAGCAGAGATAGGGAATCACCGCCGTCACCCGCGCCGCACCGGCATCCTTCAGCGCGCCGATGAAAAACAACAGCCGGAGAAATTTGTCGTTGACGGATTTTTCCGGCTCGCCGTACAGCGACTGCACCACGAAGACATCGCCGTTGCGGACGCTTTCCAACGGCCTGATCTTGTGTTCGCCGTCCTCGAAATCCCGCTCTTCGTGCATGCCGAGCGCGACTCCCAGGGCGGTGGCGATACGCGCGCCGAGCGCCCCGCTTTCGCTCAGGGCAAACAGCTTCAAAGCCGGGTCGGTCATGGCGCGAGATGCTCCACGAACCAGTCGCGGGTGAGTTCCGCAACCCGCTCCAGGGCGCCGGGCTCCGGGAACAGATGGGTGGCGCCGGGCACGATCTCCAGGCGATGGGGTGCGCGCAGCCGGGCGGCGGCCTTGCGGTTCAGTTCGATCACCACGCCGTCCTCGCCGCCGACGATCAACAGCGTGGGCGCCATCACGGCGGGCAGGCTGGCCAGCGCCAGATCGGGCCGGCCGCCGCGCGATACCACCGCGGCGACGCTGCCGGGGCGCTCGGCCGCCGCGCCCAGCGCCGCCGCGGCGCCGGTGCTGGCGCCAAACAGGCCGATCCGCAGTCCGGCGATCGCCTCCTGCCGTTGCACCCAGTCGATCACCCCGACCAGGCGGGCACTCAGCAGGTCGATATCGAAACGCAATGCTCCCGTGCGCTCGTCGAGCGCCTGTTCGTCCGGGGTCAGCAGATCGAACAGCAGGGTCGACAACCCCGCCCGGTTCAGCACCCCGGCGACCTGGAGATTGCGCGGGCTCAGGCGACCACTGCCGCTGCCGTGGGCAAAGATGACCAGGCCCGCCCCGGCCACCGCGACGGCCAGCGCACCGTCGAGCAGGGCATCCCCCACCTCCACCCGGACCTCGCGATGGTTCATGGCGCGCTCCGCCCGTCGTCGCCCGCGCCGGAGTCCCGCCAGGCCTCGGCCAGCAATTCCCGAACCTCGTTGTCGGTGAGCTGCGGAAACTCCCGGTACCAGGGACCGATCGCGAAGAAGGCCGCGGGGGCTTCCAGGCAGATCACGTCATCGGCTTCCGCGCGCAGGCGCGCCACCGTATCGGGCGGCGCCACCGGCACCGCGACCACAATACGTCCCGGCTGTTGCTGTCGCAGCGCCGCGACCGCCGCGCGCATGGTGGCGCCGGTGGCAAGGCCGTCGTCCACCAGAATGACGCAGCGCCCCGCGATGGCGGGTGGCGGGCGATCGCCACGGTAGGCCGACTCCCGCCGCGCCAGTTCACGCTGTTCGCGCGCGGCGCTCGCCGCGATCACCTCGGCGTCGAGACCCAGTGAAGCCACCAAGTCCGGGTTCAATACCTGCACGCCGCCGCTGGCGATGGCGCCCATGGCCAGCTCCTCCTGACCCGGCACCCCCAGCTTGCGCACCAGCAGGAGATCGAGGGGTGCTCCGATGGCGCGGGCAACCTCAAATCCTACCGGCACGCCGCCGCGAGGCAGCGCCAGCACCAGGGTATCGCTGCGCCCCGCGTAGCGGTACAGCGCCTGGCCGAGGCGCCGCCCGGCCTCGGTCCGGTTCTGAAACACTCTGGTCATGGCAGTTCCTCGCTCAGCTCCCGATGCCCGCTACAGGCAGCGGGAATCACCGCAGGCGGTACAGATATCGCAACCTTCCTGATGGATACGCGCCGCCGCCGCACACTTGGCGCAGCGCCGGAAAACCCGCTCATCGTCGCTCAGTACCGCGCCGCGCACCGCATTCGGCCGGTAGCTGGTGCACCCCTTGCAGCCGAGATCATAGGCCTGATCGTAGATATTCCTGAAATCCGCGAAGGGAATTTCGGCCGGCAGGTTGATGGTCTTGGAGACCGCGGCATCGATGTATTTCTGCACCGCCGCCTGCATGGCCAGGTGCGCGGCTGGCGCCAGCTCCCGGGCGGTGACGAAAGTCGCCGGCACAGCCGCCCGTTCGCCCTTGAGCTGCCGGAACAGGCGGTAGGCATGGTCGGTCATATGCTCGGCGCGGCGGGTGCCGTCCGGCAGCAGGACGTTGCGCGTGTACGCCAGCGCATAGACCGGTTCCAGCCCCGAAGACAGGTTGTCGGCGACCAGGGAGATGGTGCCCGTGGGCGCCACCGAGGTCACCAGTCCGTTGCGCATGCCGTGCTCGGCGATGGCGGCGCGCAGCTCCGGCTCCAGCGCGCGGACATTCGCACTCGCCAGGTAGCGATCGCGGTCGAACAGGGGGAAGGCGTCCTTCTCCGCCGCAAGCTCGGTGGAGGCGAGATAGGCGGCGCGGCGCAGATGGCGCAGCCAGTGCTCGGTCGCCGCCAGCGCTTCGGCACTGCCGTAGGTCAGTCCGCACAGGATCAGCGCGTCGGCGAGGCCAGTGATGCCGAGGCCGATGCGGCGCTTGGCCCTGGCTTCGCGGCGCTGCGCGTCCAGCGGAAAGCGCGAGACGTCGATGGCGTTGTCGAGCATGCGCACGCCAAGGCGCGTTACCGCCGTCAGTTGCTCCAGATCGAGCGCGGCAGCGCTCGTAAAGGGCCGCTCGACCAGCGCGGCGAGATTGACCGAGCCCAGCACGCAGGCGCCGTAGGGCGGCAGCGGCTGCTCGCCGCAGGGATTGGTGGTGGCGATGGTCTCGCAATAGCCGAGGTTGTTGCGGGCATTGATCCGGTCGATGAAGATCACGCCGGGTTCGGCGGTGTCGTAGCTGGCGCGCAGGATCCGGTCCCAGAGCGCCCGCGCCGGCAGGGTGCGGAACACGGCACCGCCGAACTTCAGTTCCCAGGGTGCGTCCGCCCGCACCGCCGCCATGAAGTCGTCGGTCACCAGCACCGAAAGGTTGAAGTTGGTCAGCCGTCCCGGCTGCGCCTTGGCGGCGACGAAGTCCTCTATGTCCGGATGATCGCAGGCGAGCGACGCCATCATGGCGCCGCGCCGGTAGCCGGCCGACAAAATGGTCGTGCACATGGCATCCCACACCGCCATGAAGCTGACCGGACCGGAGGCATCCGCGCCGATCCCGTGCACCAGCGCGCCCCTGGGGCGCAGGGTGGAGAAGTCGTAACCGATGCCGCCGCCCTGTTGCAGGGTCAGCGCCGCTTCGCGCAGGTGTTCGAAGATCCCGCCCATGTCGTCGGGGAGGGTGCCCATGACAAAGCAGTTGCACAGGGTGACGTCGCGGGCCGTGCCGGCGCCGGCCAGGATGCGCCCGGCCGGCATGAAGCGGAAGTCCGCCAGGGCCGCGCGAAAGCGCCCGGTCCACAGCGCCGGGTCCGCCTCCCGGGTGGCGAGCGCCGCGGCGACCCGGTCCCAGGTCGCCTCGATGTTCGCCTCGACCGGTCGCCCGAACGCATCGGCGAGCCGATATTTCTGGTGCCAGATCCGCTGCGATACGGGAGACCACTCCACCATGCCGGAACCTCTCGGCTGCCTGGTCGCGGCGCGATCTGCCTTCCCGGTGCGGCGGCCGCCGCCGCTTCACCCGGCGGCGGGACATGCTAGAGTCGGGGGCGGCGGTCCGCCGCAGCTGTGCGTTGCAACCATAAACCATAAACGGGGGAGACGACATGGACATCAGCGTATGCGTGGCGCGCGGCGCCGACGGCTGGAAGGTAGCGGTACGCGCCGAGCAGCTGGGCTTTCGAACCGCCTGGTTCGAGGACAGCCAGATGGTGGCGGCGGATCCGATCGCGATGATGGCAGTGGCCGCGACCCAGACCAGCAGGATCAAGCTGGCCACCGGCGTGCTGATTCCTTCCAATCGCATCGCACCGCAGACCGCCAACAGCCTGGCGACCCTCAACAGCCTGGCGCCCGGGCGCATCATCATGGGCATCGGCACCGGTTTCTCCGGCCGCCGCGCCATGGGTCACGGCCCGGTCAGGGTGGACGATATCCGCCCCTACATCGAAACCGTGAACGGCCTGCTGCGGGGCGACAGGGTGGAATGGGAGTTCGAGAACAAGAAACGCAAGATCGCCTTCCTGCACCCGGATGACGGGGTGATCAACCTGCGTGATCCCGTGCCCACCTATATCGCCGCCCAGGGCCCGCGCATGCGGCGCCTGACCGCCGAGCTGCGCGCCGACTGGATGAACATCCACTCGACCCTGGAGAGCGCGCGCGCCGACATGGCCGACATGGAATCCGTCTGGCGGGAAGCGGGCAACGGCAGCCGTTCCTTCAAGGCCGCCCTGCTGTCCTCGGGCTGTCCGCTGCGCGCGGGCGAGACCGCCGCGAGCCCCATGGCGCTGCGCCAGGGCGGCCCCATGGCGGCGGTGTTTTTCCACAACCAGATCGAAGCCGGGCAATACGGCTCGCTGATGAGCGCTGGCGGCGAAGAGTCCGAAGCCCTGACCGAGTACCGCCGCCTCTACGAGAGCTACCAACCGGAAGACGCGCGCTACCTTTCCCTGCACCGCGGTCACGCACTCTTCGTGCGCGACGACGAGGCGCGCTTCATCACCCCGGAGCTGATCGCCCAGGCGAGCATGACCGCACCCATCGCCGAGCTGCGCGAGCGCATCCGGGAGCTCGACCGCATCGGCTACGACGAACTGGCGGTCATCACCTGCCCCGGCGACGACGACATCCTGGAGCGCTGGGCGGAGGTGATGGCGGGCGTCTGAGCCGGTCCGCCTGGGCTCCCGGCGGTGCGGCAATCGACGCCTGCTCCGCCAACACTTTTTCAGCGGCCCCGCAGCGACCGCGCGGGAATCAAGGCGGGGGCGGAGCAAATCGCGGCGCCGGCGGCATCTGCCAGCCCGGGAATCGTCCCGTCGAGCCCGATCCTGTATCCGCTGCGCTCATCCGGCAACCCTGCCAGTCGGCGCGGGATCGCCCCCATACCGCCACGGCGGGCGCCGTCGGATCCGATCGCCTTGCACACCCCAGGGGAATCCCGTTCCCCGATCCGATCAATAGGACTTGGGTAAACCCAGGATGAACTCGCCGATGTAGTTCAGCGTCATCTCGCGGTTTATGGGTGCAATCTTGCCCAGGCGCGCGGCGATGAAGTGACTCAGCATGTCGTAGCTCTCGCAGAACCCGTAACCGCCAAAACACTGGAGGGCGGCATCGGCGGCTTTGTAGGCCGCGTCGGTGCCGACCAGCTTGCCCATGTTGGCGATGTCGCCGACCACCTTGGGTGACTGACCCTGGTCGTGCAGCCAGGCGGACTTCAGCACCAGCAGGGAGGCCGCTTCGAGCTGGGCGCGCGCCTCCGCCATGGGGTGTTGCAGACCCTGGTAGGCGCCGATGGGGCCTTTGAAGATGCTGCGCTCGTTGGCGTATTCGACGCCGCGCGCGAGCGCATGACGACCGCCGCCGATCGCGCCCGCCGCCACCACCATGCGCTCGGGGTTCAAGGCGTCGAACAGCACCTCGATGCCGCGCCCGACCTTGCCCAGCACGTTTTCGCGCGGCACCTTCACATTGTCGAAGTAGACGAAAAACTGTCCCTCGGCGTTCATCAGCATGGTGTCCATGCGATCCCAGGACAGCCCGGCGGAATCGGTGTCCACCACGAACAGGGTCAGCTCGGCGCGCCCATCGGCCGTGCTGGTCTTGGCCACCACCAGCACTTGGTGGGCGTCGTTGATGCCACTGATGAACAGCTTGTTGCCGTTCAGGATGAAATGATCGCCCGCCTCCGTCGCGACGGTCTGGATCTTGAACGTGTTGGTGCCGGCGTTGGGCTCGGTAATCGCGAAACAGCAGCGCTTCTCGCCGCGGGCGATGGGCGGCAACCAGCGCTGCTTCTGCTCCTCCGTGCCGTGGCGGCTGATACTGGGCACCGCGATGCCCTGGTTGACGACGAAAAACAGCGGCGCCACGCCGCGCTCGGCGAGCCGCTCCTGCAGCAGCACCAGCGCCACCATGCCCAGTCCCGAACCGCCATAGGCTTCCGGCGTATTGATGCCGAGAATCCCCGCGCCCGCCAGCGCATCCCATTGCGCCTGGGGAAAAGTCTGGGTCTTGGCGCACTCGACGTAATAGGAGCGGGGGAAATCCCGCGCGATCTTGTCCGCGGTGTCGAGCAGCATCTGGTGTTCTTCGGTGAAATTGAAATCCATGACGTGGGTTCCCCGTTACAAATGTGAAACAAATGTGAAAGAGCCGGTGTGAAAAGGCCAATGTGCGAAAGGCAGCTACAAAAATTCGGCGCCGAACTTCGTGTGAAACGGCTGACGTGGCGAGACCAGCCAAATTTGCGCCGCCCTGTTCCCGTGGCGCATCCAGAGGGTACCACTTCCTACCCCCGGGTAGCGCATCCCAGCTTATCCGCCCCGCGCTACCCGGCAAGCGCTGCCTGCGACCGGTGCGCCACGGCGGCCGGCGTCCACGGCCTGCGGTTTTCGCCATAATGGCGCGACCACTCCCAACCAAGACAAGGTGCCCGTCATGACCAAACCCGATCTGGGACGCCTGGGCGTCTGGACCTGGCTCGAAGCCTACGCCTATCCGGATTGCATCGCCCTGGCGCAGCGGCTGGAGCAACTGGGCTACGGCGCACTCTGGGTGCCCGAAGCCTTCGGCCGCGATCCTTTTGTGCTGCTGACCCTGCTCGCGCGCGAGACCAGCCGCCTGAAGCTGGCCACCGGCATCGCCAATATCTACGCCCGCGATGCGATGGCGATGAACGCGGCGCGGCGCTCCCTCCAGGAGATCAGCGGCGGGCGCCTGGTGCTGGGACTCGGGGTCTCCCACGCCGAGATCGTCACCCCGATGCGCCACCACGACTACGGCAAACCTGTGGCCACCATGCGTGCCTACGTCGCGGCCATGAACGCGGCGAGCTACGCCGCTCCGCTGGCACCCCAACCCGTGCCGCTGATCCTGGCCGCGCTGCGCGACAAAATGCTCGGCCTCGCCGGGGAAGTCGCCGATGGCGCGCATCCTTACTTCGTCACCCCGGAACACACCGCCCGCGCCCGCGCCATCCTGGGCCCGGACAAGCTGCTGGCGCCGGAGCAGAAAGTGCTGCTCATCAAGGATCCCAGCGAAGCGCGGCGGGTGGCGCGCAAGTTCATGGCGCTCTATCTGGGCTTGCGGAACTACCGCAACAATCTGCTGTGGCTGGGTTTCGAAGAACGCGATTTCGAGCATGGCGGCAGCGATCGCCTGGTGGACGGGATCGTCGCCTGGGGCGACGAGACCGCCATCCACAAGCGCATCGAGGCACACTGGAGCAATGGCGCCGACCACGTCTGCATCCAGCCGTTGCGGCCGGATGGCGAACCCGGCTTCGATACCAATGCGCTGAGCGCTTTGGCACCGGGGCGCTGAGTCGACTGCGTACGCCGGCTGGCCCGATCTTCGGCACCGTCCCGCGTCGGCGTTGCGGGTATGCGGGGCGAGTTGATCGGGAATCTTCGCGCGGCTTTTCAACGAGCGGTCAGGGTGCGCAACGTTCCTGACGTTCGCGAACAAATCAACTTCGTCTTTTTCGCCACACCGGCGCCAACCGGCATGGCGAAAAAGGCGCTTTGTCGATCGGTTCTTTCCTGGCCAGTTACTTCAGGCCCAGGCAATTGGCGTAATAGGTGACGGTCGCCGGCCAGTCGCTGAACACGCCAAGGACGCCAACGTCCTGAGCCAGCACGTCGAGCGCGGTCATCGTGTCGCCGTCGTTGTCGATGGCATCGGTCACCGTCTGGTAGTACCAGCCACCACCTGTCGCCAGCGGCCAGGACCGCTCCAGCGTCCAGGTGATGATGTCGAGCCCCGCCGCCCTGGCATCCAGCGCCCGTTGCGAGGGGACGATATGGCCGGCCGGATCGAGCGCGAGCAGTGCCCACATCGCCGGCGCCCAGATCCGGATACCCTGGCCCGCGTAAGCCTGAAGATCGGCGGCGCTGGGGAGGTCGGCGGGGACATCGGCGTCGTCCAGGAACACTGCCTGCCGCCCGAACGCGGGTTCGTTGGCGATCCAGTAGAGCACATCGTCGCGGTCGAAGGATTGCGCCCATACCCGACGCGGAGCAACGCCCGCAGCCTTGTATTCGTCGATCATCTGCTGCGCGTAATCGGCCTGGCTGTAATCGCCGACGCCATCGCCGTCGCTGTCAAACGGCATGGGTACGCTCGCGGATTTCAGCTCCGGCGTGAACTTGGCGCCCAGACCGCGGATGAGCTCGATGCTCTCGGCATGGGTCATCAGGGTGCCGTTCTGCGTATAGAGATCGGTGCGCCAGCGCGGCGTCCCGTTCAGGTATCCGGCGACCGTGGTGGCCCCGGGATTGGCCGCATCCATCTTGCCCTTCAGCGTCTTGAACTCCGCGACCGTGATGTCGCTGGTGCAGCACTGGGCCTGGGCCGGCTGTACCACTTCACCGGTCACCGGATCGATCACCGCCGGCACAAAGTCCTGGGTACATTTCGCGGCGAGCGGGGTCGCCAGAATGTTCGTTGTCGTGTGCAAATCGCACTGCGAATGGCGACACACCAGCTCCTTGTCCTTGGTGAAGGTCACATCGCACTCGATGATCCCGGCCCCCATGCGCGATGCCGCCTCGTAGGACTCCCGGGTATGCTCCGGAAACTGCATCGCAGCGCCACGATGCCCTATGGAAAAATCGCTGCGGAAAAACGGACCCTTCGCGCAGGACGAAAGCTGGTCCTTGAGCGGACCCGTATCCATATCCTGCACCAGATAAAACGGCCGTGGGCCGAGTTGCACCTCGTGCATGCCGAGCGCTCGACCGACCCCGCCTTTGGCCGCCGCCGGCGCGGCCGCGTCAAGCGCCCCCGCCATGCTGACCAGCAGACCGGCGACACAGCTTCTGAACATCGTCGTCTTCACCATGATCGACTTCCTCTGGAATTCATCCGTACTCGAACGGCGAGTACTACCTTGGATCGCGCTACTGTCGGCGATCGCATGCCAAGACTGCCCCGGGCCTGTGACTGCTTGATGCCGGGGACGTGACGTCTGGATGGAGATTCCGTGACCGCCGGATAGCGTCTGTCCTGGCGGCATGGGCAGCGGTCTCCACCGCCGGTCGGGGACTGCCGATGTACCGCGCCCATCACCTCCGGCGCGGCAGGGTCGGGCATGGCATTTTGATTTCGCATGGGTTTTACTGGGGCATGAGACAAGCGCAGCAGCGGCCAAGTACCGCGCGCAAAGATTCCCGACGGGACCGGATTTACCCCTTCATTCAACCGAGGACAGTGCCATGCTCAAACCCGTGATTTCCGCGGACTCTCATATCGCGGAGCCGCCGAACTGCTATGTCGACAATATCGATCCGCGATTCCGCGACCGCGCGCCCCATATGATCGAGCATGAAAAATATGGCGACATCTTCGTCATCGATGGCCTGGATCAGCCGGTGCCCATGGGGCTGGTGGCGGCGGCCGGCCGCAAGCCCGAGGAACTGAAACCCGGCGGCATGAAGTTTTCCGACCTGCCGCGCAGCTCCTGGGACGCCAAGTATCGCGTCGCCGACCAGGACCGCGACGGGGTCGCCGCCGAGCTCATCTACCCGACCGTCGGCATGATGCTGTGCAACCACCCGGACATCGATTATCAGGTCGCCTGTTTCAATGCGTACAACCGCTGGCTGGAGGCCTATGTCGCCGACGCACCGAAAAATCGTCTGTTCGGCCTGGGCCAGGTCGCGCTGCGTTCGGTGGACGAAGGCATCAAGGAGATCGAAGACGCCAAGAAGCGCGGTTTCGTCGGGGTAATGATGACCGGCAACCCTCCGGCCGCCGACTACCACGACCCCATGTACGATCCGCTGTGGGAAGCCGCTGTCGATTTGCAGATGCCGCTGTCGTTCCACATCCTGACCTCCAAGGCCGATTCCATCACCAAGCAGCGCGGCCCCAAGATCAACGGCTTCCTCGCGATCATGCGCGGCTGCCAGGACATCCTCGGCACCTTCGTGTTCGGCGGCGTGTTCGAGCGGCATCCGAAATTGAAAGTGGTCTGCGCCGAGGCCGATGCCGGCTGGGTGCCTCACTTCATCTATCGCATGGACCACGCCTACAACCGGCACCGCTACTGGATGAAGTGCCCACCGCTGGAAAAACTGCCGAGCGAGTATTTCCAGAGCAACATCTATCTGACCTTCCAGGACGACTGGACCGCGTTCCGGCACCGCGACGAAATGAACCCGCGGCGGCTGATGTGGGCGAACGACTTTCCCCACAGCGATTCCACCTGGCCCTGGTCGCAGGAGATCCTCGCCGAGCACACCAAGGACCTGTCGGAAGAAGAAAGGAACTGGATCCTCCACGACAACGTCGCGGAGTGCTACAACCTGCCGGTATGAACCGGGCCACACATTCCCCTGCACCCGCCCGGTAACCCCGGGCGGTCTGCGTTAGCGAGGTGAAACCATGGGCAACACCACCGATACCAGTACCACTTACGACATCAAGATCACCGGCGGCACCATCGTCGATGGCTCCGGAGCGCCCGGCTATCGCGGCGACCTCGCCATCAAGGACGGCAGGGTGGTGGCGCTCGGGCAAGCGCCCGGCACCGCCGCCACCACCATCGACGCCACTGACAGGATGGTCACGCCGGGATTTGTGGACATCCACACCCATTACGACGCCCAGGTACTCTGGGACCGGATGCTGACCATATCTCCCTGGCACGGCGTCACCACCGTGGTGTTGGGCAACTGCGGCTTCGGCGTCGCGCCGACCCGTCCCGAACACCACGACCTGATCATCGGCACTCTCGAAAAAGTCGAGGGCATGAGCCCGGCGGCGCTCAACGCGGGACTTGGCGTCGACTGGCCGTTCGAGACCTTTCCCGAGTATCTGGATGCCATCGAGAAGGCCGGCACCGCCATCAATGTGGGCGTGCTGATCGGCCATACCCCCACCCGCCTCTATGTGATGGGCGAGGCCGCCACCGAGCGCGAAGCCACCCCCGACGAGATCGAGCAGATGCGCAAGATTGTCGCCGAGGCGCTGGCCGCCGGCGCCATCGGGTTCGCTACCTCCAAGTCAGCGAGCCATGTTGGCCTCAAGGGCCGGCCGGTGCCGAGCCGGGTCGCCTCCTACGAGGAAGTCCGCACCCTGGCCTCCACCCTGAAGGGCGGCAAGGGCATGATGCAGGCGACCGCCGGCAAGGAGCTCTGGTTCGACGAATACGAAAGGCTCGCCGAGGAAAACGGCATCACCATCAGCTGGACCGCCATGCTGGCCGGCATGGTGAGTCCCGATGCCCACGTCAAACAGCAGGAGCGCACCGCCGAGCTGATCGCCAAGGGCCGCAACATCGTGCCCCAGGTGACGCCGCGCCCCCTGTGCTTCGAATTCCAGTTTCGCGAGCCCTTCCCGTTCGAGAGCCTCTCGGTATTCAAGCCGGTGGCCGCGGCCGACGCCGAAGGCAAGAAAAAATACTACGCCGATCCCGAATTCCGCCGCGCCGTGAAGGAGAAAATGGCCACGGTGCGCGCCTCGTTCCGCACCTCCTGGGAAAACGCCGTCATCTCCATGTGCGGCCGTCCGGAGTACGAAGAACGCACGGTCGGCGAGGTGGCGCGGGAGCTGGGCATGGCGAGCATCGATCTCGGCTTCGATCTGGCGCTCGCCACCAACCTGGAAGCCCGGTTCCGGATGCCGGTCGCCAATGCCGACGAAACCGTGGTCGAGGAGCTGCTCAAGGACCCCAACACCGTGCTCGGCCTCTCCGATGCCGGCGCCCACGCCAGCCAGTTGTGCGACGCCTGCCTGCCGACCTATCTGCTGGGCCGCTGGGTGCGCGACAAACAGGCCATCCCGTTCGAGGAAGCCATCCGCATGCTGACCTCGCGGCCCGCCGAAGTATTCGGCATCAAGGACCGGGGAACGCTGCAAGTGGGTAAACCCGCCGACGTGGTAGTGATCGATCCCGCCACGGTGAACGCGGGCGGACTGGAGCGCGTGTACGACCAGCCCGCCGGTCAGGACCGGCTGATCGCAAAGGCCCAGGGTGTCGATGCGGTGATCGTCAACGGCGTGCTACTGCGGCAACGCGATCGCGATCTACTGGGCGCGGGCGATGCGCTGCCCGGTCGGTTATTGCGGCGGGGAGTGAATGCCTGAAGCAACACAACTCGCCATGAACCCTGAAGAACACAGTTCGTAAATTCAGCCCCTGCGGTAACGCAGGGGCTGAATTTGTTTACAGGCTCTTTGCGTGAGCCCCACCGACCGAAGCCATCCTGGGCGGCTGGTAAGGCCCGCATCAATACCCATCCGTCAAGCGGCGCTCTGGCTTTTCCAGTTATGCAGCTCGGGAATACAACGCGCGCCGTACAGCTTCATGCTGCGCTCGCAATAGTCATAGGGCATCCCCGCAAAGCTGAAACAGCCGTTGAGCTGGAAATCGCCCAGATCTTTTTGGCGGGTTTCGAGTTTTTCGAAAATCTGTTGTGGCGTACCCCAGATCTGGAAGTCGACAAAGGCATCCGCCACCTTGTCGAGCCCCAGCTCCTGCAGCATCTTGGCGGCATCGCCATAGGCGGCATAGCCCTTGGTGCCGGCGAAGTGCGAACCTGCCATCTCGTAATGCTTGGCGGCGGTGAGGAAGTAGGCGGCGATGTACTTGCGGGCCATCTCCTCGGCGCGCTCGGCGCTGTCGTCGCAGATGATGAAATCGTTGCACAGTACCGGCCGCGGCTCGCGTCCGTGGTGCTTGCGGAACAGCTCCCGGTAGCGGTTCACTTCCGCCGCCATCTGTTCGATGGGGCGTTGCATGAACAACATGATCTGGGACCCGAGTTCGGCACCGGCATCGATGGAATCGGGCGACATGGCCACCGAGAAGGTACGACCGGCAAAGCTTTTCAGCGGCCGCGGGCGGATTTCGACGCGGGGCTGCTTGACCACTTCGCCGTCGTATTCGGCGAATCCGGTTTCGAGCGCCTTGGTGATCATCCGGGCCGCTTCGTTGAACTTGGTGCGGCTCTGGTTCATGTCCTCCCTAAACCCTTCGTATTCGAGTCGCGCCAGTCCGCGTCCCATGCCGAGAATGGTGCGGCCGTCACTGTAGTAATCGAGTAGCGCGATTTCTTCGGCCACGCGCAGCGGATCGTGCCAGGGCAGGATCACCGCGCCGGTACCCAGCTTGATGCGGCTGGTGCAGCCCGCCATGTAGCTCAGAAACTGGGTGACGTCGGGACACATGGTGTAGTCGGTGAAGTGATGTTCGACGCACCAGATGGAATCGAAACCGGATGGCTCGGCCAGTTTGGCGAGCTTGAGCTCGGCGGTGTAGACCTCTGCATCGCTGAGGTTGCCGGGGTTCTGGAACAGCATCTGAATTCCGCATTCCATCGGGGGTCTCCTGGGGTGGTGCCGCTGGGCGGCGCGGGGGTTGGGAAGTTGTTCAGGCGGCGTAACTTACTCCATACCACCCCCGGCCGCCAGTCGGGCCAAAGCGGCGGACTCGGCCGCCCGATCCCATGATCTGGCGCAGCACATCGGCCCGATCCCGCCTCGCGACGCTTTTCAACAAGCTGCTAGAATCGGGCGTACACGGCCGCCAGATCCCACCGCCAGTTCACGAGGACATGCGAATGCTCATTTTTCGTCAATTGTTCGACCAGGAATCGTCCACCTACACTTATCTGCTGGGCGACAGCGACACCGGCGCCGCGGTGCTCATCGATCCGGTGTTCGAGCAGGCGCGCCGCGATACCGCGCTGCTCGCGGAACTCGGGCTGAAGCTGACCGCGGTGCTGGATACCCACTGCCACGCCGATCATGTGACCAGCGCCTGGCTGCTCAAGCAGCGCACCGGCGCCGACATCCTGATCGCCGCCAATTCCGGGGTCGAGGGCGCGGACCGCTATCTGCATCAGGGCGAGCACGTCAAGTTCGGCGGTCGCTATCTGGAGGTCCGCGAAACGCCCGGACACACCAACGGCTGTCTCAGCTATGTATTGGACGACGAAAGCATGGCCTTCACCGGCGATGCCCTGCTGATTCGCGGCTGCGGTCGCACGGATTTCCAGCAGGGCGACGCGGGGCGCCTGTATCGCTCCATCCACACCCAGATATTTTCCCTGCCCGACGCCACCCGACTCTACCCGGGCCATGATTACCACGGTCTGACAGTGACCAGCGTCGGCGAGGAAAAGCGCTATAACCCGCGTTGCGGCGGACAGATCAGCGAGGCGGATTTCGCCGGTTACATGAACAATCTCAACCTGGCCCATCCCAAGAAAATCGACATCGCGGTACCCGCCAACCTCAAATGCGGCCGTCCGGACACCGGCACGGTGCCGGACGATGCCCCCGACTGGGCACCGCTGACCTATACCTTCGCGGGGCTCTGGGAGATCGACCCGCGCTGGCTGGAGGAGCACCTCGATAGGGTGTGCGTACTGGATGTGCGCGAGCCCGACGAATTCGAAGGCCCGCTCGGGCATATACCCGGCGCCCAGCTGATCCCTCTGGGCACGCTGTCGGCGCGGATCGCCGAGATCGCCACCGACAAGCCCGTGGTAACGGTATGCCGCTCCGGAGGCCGCTCCGCGCAGGCCGCTGTCCTGTTGCAACGCGCCGGTATCGAACGCGTCGCCAATCTCACCGGCGGCATGCTGCGCTGGCGCGCCGGCGCCCACAAGGTGGTGGGAGGAGTTGGCGGCTGACGGGCGCGCGCCGCACGCCCTTGCTTCGGCGGCGGCGCCACTTCATCTGAAAAACAGAGCCACTTTATTTGAAAAGCGGCGCCACTTCCGTCATCAACGCCTGCTTGGATTCCCGCCACGCAGTCAGGTGATCGAGGTGGTCGTACGCCATGGTCAACAAACAGCCAAAGCCACCGGACTCCTGCTGCAAACGCGCCAGCTTGTCGGCCACCGTCGCCGGTGAACCGACCAGCCAGTTGTGATCGGCCAGGTATTCCACCGTGACATCGGCATCCGCGACATCCGGCCGATGCTTCATGACGCCGGTCATGCCGAACTGCTTGAACAGCGGCAGCAGGTACTCCCGCCAGACCCGCCCGATGGGTCCTTCGAGCGCCAGCCGTCGCGCCTTGCGGTCGGTTTCGGCCACGAACAGATCGCGACCCAGGCGCCAGTCCGAACGTTTGGCCGTGCGCCCGGCTGCGTCGGCGCCCTCCTCGACGATGCGCCAGTTGTCGCGCAGATAGCCGTCGCCAAGACCAATGCACGCGGGCAGGTAACCGCCGGCGCCGGCGAGTTTCAGTGACGAGGATCCCGGGCTCAGGGCTGTTATCGCGATCGGCGGATGGGGCTTCCGATACGGCTGCAAGTGAAACCGAGTCGGCGGTTCGTCCGCCGGTCGCCGCGCGGTCCAGAATTCGCCGCGATGCTCGAAGGCGCCGTCGCTGGTCCAGAAGCGCACCATGATGGCGAGCGCCTCCGCCATCATGCGGCGATTTTGGCCGGCCATCGCATCCACATCGAACATCGCCCAATCCCCCGGAAAGCCGCCCGCGCCTACCCCGACGATCAAGCGACCCTGCGCCATGTGATCCAGATAGGCGATGCGCTGCGCCAGTTCGGCGGGATGGTGATAGGGCAACAGAAATGCACCGCTGGCGAAGGTGATCCGCTCGGTGCGATCGATAGCCTGCGCAATCAGCAGATCGGGCGAGGGACAGGGCTCCCAGGGCGTGGTGTAGTGCTCGCCGATCCAGACTTCGTCGAAGCCGGCGCGGTCGAGAAAGCCGATGTAGTCGAGGTTGTGGCGATGCCCGGCACCGATCCCGCGCTCGGGCGGATTGTTGGGCATCATGAAGGCGCCGAATTTCATCACTGCTCTCCTTATTCTTATCGGATTATTTATCGCGTTTTTTATCGCGTTTTTTATCGCGTTTTTTATCGAATGTTCACGGGCGTCTTCCCGGGGGTCGCTGCCGCGCGGAACACCACCAGTCTCCGTCAAAGGGTAGCTTGACCGCAGTGAGGATTAAACGCCATCGCCGAGAGGCCATAAAAAAGGCCCGCCGAAGCGAGCCTTGCGAATCAAACTTCCCGGTCGGTTTACCGATATTTTTTCAGTTCGAGCCGAGCGATCTGATTGCGGTGGACTTCGTCCGGGCCATCGGCGATGCGCAGCACACGGGTGTGGGCCCAGGCGCGCGCCAGGCCCACGTCCTCGGTCACGCCCGCGCCGCCAAATACCTGAATGGCGTCATCGATGATCTTGAGCGCAAGGTTGGGCGCGGCGACCTTGATCATGGCGATTTCCATCTTCGCCACCTTGTTGCCCACAGTATCCATCATGTAGGCGGCCTTGAGGGTCAACAGCCGCGCCATCTCGATATTGATGCGGGCGTCGGCGATGCGTTCGAGCCACACGGTCTGCTCGGACAGCTTCTTGCCGAAGGCCACGCGGTTGAGCGCTCGCTCGCACATGAGTTGCAGTGCCTTTTCGGCGACTCCGATGACGCGCATGCAGTGGTGAATGCGGCCCGGTCCCAGGCGGCCCTGGGCGATCTCGAAGCCGCGCCCTTCACCGAGCAACAGGTTGGATGCGGGCACCCGCACATTTTCGAACAGCACCTGGGCGTGACCGTGGGGGGCGTCGTCGTAGCCGAATACCGGCACCCAGCGCTCCACGGTGATACCGGGCGTCTCGGGCTCGACCAGAATCATCGACTGCTGCATGTGCGGCGAGGCAGTCGGATCGGTCTTGCCCATCACGATCCAGATTTTGCAGCGCGGATCGTGGACGCCCGACGAAAACCATTTGCGGCCGTTGATCACATAGTGGTCGCCATCGCGCCGGATGCTGGTTTCGATGTTGGTGGCATCGGACGAGGCCACCGCGGGCTCGGTCATGCAGAACGCGGAACGGAACTTGCCGTCGAGCAGGGGCTGCAACCATTTTTCCTTGTGCTCCGGGGTGCCATAGCGTTCGATGGTTTCCATGTTGCCGGTGTCCGGCGCCGAGCAGTTGAACACTTCGGAAGCCCACTTGGATTTACCCATGATTTCGCACAGGGGCGCGTATTCAAGGTTGGTCAGACCGGCGCCGCGCTCGCTCTCCGGCAGAAACAGGTTCCACAACCCTTCCTGCCTGGCCTTCGCCTTGAGTTCGTCGAGAATCGGCGGGACACACCAGCGGCCACCGGCCTCCACCTGCTGGTAATAAACCTCCTCGTTGGGCGTGACGTGGGTGTCCATGAAGTTCTGCACACGCAGTTGCAGTTCGCGGACTTTGTCGGAAAAAGCGAAATCCATAGGGGCTCCTGATTGCCTGTCGATGGGTCCGACGGCGGACCGGTTCCGACCAGTCGGCCGGGGACCGCGCGCCGAATTGACGGTGTCAAAATAATGGGTGATCCATCATAACCCAAGCCAGCGGGCGGGCGCGCGCCGCCGACACCGCAACCGGCCGCAATTGACGTGTCGCAAGTGGCACAGTAGCTTGCGGATCAAACCGGGCCAATGCCCGCACAATAATTTCAAACCCAGAGGATAAACATCGTGAAACGCAAGCAGATTCTGGAAGGCATCAAGGTGCTGGATTTCACCCAGCATGTCGCGGGTCCGTCCTGCACCCGCATGATGGCGGAGATGGGCGCCGAGATCATCAAGGTGGAGCTGGCGCCCACCGGCGATCAGGTCCGCTATCTGGGTTATCTCAAAGGCGGTCGCAGCATTTATTTTCTGCAACAGAACCGCGGCAAGCAGAGCCTCTGCCTGGATGCCAAGACCGAGCGTGGGCGGGAGATCCTCCACAACCTGATCAAGCAGGTGGATGTGCTGATCGAGAATTTCGCCCCGGGCGCCATCGCACGCCTGGGGTGTGGCTGGGAGGTGGCGAGCCGGCTCAATCCCGAGCTCATCATGTGCTCGATTTCCACCTTCGGGCAGAGCGGCCCGCTCGCCGACCTGCCCGGCTATGACTACATCGGCCAGGCCTACGCCGGCATCAGCAGCCTGATCGGCGAAGAGGATCGAGGCCCCAGCCTGCCTGGCGCGGCGCTCGGCGATACCATGACCGGCGCCCATGCCCTGGCGGCGATCAACGGCGCGCTGTTCAACCGCGCCATGGGCGGCGGCGGCGACTACCTGGACATCACTCTGCTCGACAGCTATTTCCACTGTCACGAGATGTCGGTGGGCGTTTACAGCGCCAGCAGCGGCAAGGTGGCACCGCGCCGCAGCGGCTCGCACCAGCGCATCCTTTGCCCCACCGGCGCCTTCAAGGGTCGCGACGGCTACATCATGATCGTCGCCACGCCGCAGCAGTGGCCGGCGTTCTGCCAGGCCATCGAGATGCCGGAACTGATGGAGGATGCCCGCTTCGCGCACATCAACGACCGCATCCGCAACCGCATGGAACTGATCGCCATCATCGAGGACTGGCTCCAGAGTCAGGACAGCGATGCCGCTTCGATCGCAAAACTGGAGGCAGCCCGCATCCCGGTGGCGCCGATACTGTCGGTGCCCGACGCCATGGCGCATCCGCATCTGGTTCAGCGCGGGACGGTGCGCACGGTCACCCAGCGCGGCGCCGGCGCCTTCCAGATGCCCGGCATGCCGCTGCGCTTCCGGAACCATCCCGGCGTCGAGGACCTGGAGACGCCCTATCGGGGCGAGCATAACGTCGAGATTCTGCGGAAGTACCTGGGATTTTCAGAACAAGAAGTGGCGCAAATGCACGCCGAAGGCGTGCTGCTGCGGGAAGATATTCCTGCGCCCGGTTGAGCGGAACCCAGCCGTTCGGGAATATCCCGAAGCGAGGGAGGACGGGCTTGCCCTCGCCCAACGGACCCCCGCGTTGCGGGCGCTCTCTCCGCCCACTCCGTGGGCTCCGAGTCGAACCCGGGTTCTCATCCCCTTCCCTCTAACAGAAAGGCCTTCCAAATAAAAAACCCCCTGACGGGGGCTTTTTATTTGGCGGTGAGGGAGGGATTCGAACCCTCGATACCGGTAAAGGTATACTCCCTTAGCAGGGGAGCGCCTTCAGCCACTCGGCCACCTCACCAAAAACCGATTCGCGCAACCGATTCACACAACCATGGCCCGGCTCGCGGAATTGGACATGGAGCTCGCAAGAGCGCCGGCACCGGATGCCCGCAGGTTCCCGGTTGCGGTACGGTTCATACCGTTCTCAAGATTGCGTTGTTCTCAAGGTTGCGCCCCGCTCCCTGACCGGCGAACGGGGCGCGATGTTAACACGGCGATCAGTGCTGCCAAAGTGACAATGGCAGCAAATGAGCCTCAGTGAATTCAGTTGCCGCCCGCGGCCGCCTGATGTTCCTGCTGGATGCGCTCGTAGATTTCTTCCCTGTGAACCGGCAGGTCGCGTGGCGCATTGACACCCAGCCGAACCTGGTTGCCTTTCACGCCCAACACGGTGACGGTAACGTCATCTCCGATGACGATGGTCTCCCCGACCCTTCGGGTAAGTATAAGCATTGCTGCCTCCATTTCTCCATGATACAAAGTAAAAAACGCCCATAAAACAGTATGTTGCGGACGTTTCGTTGCGTCGTTAGTTATTATCGTGCCCGGCGGCACAGCCGCACCGCTCGCTGTGTCACACAACGTTAGTCTAACAGAGGACCTGGAAAGTTTCCCAAAAGCTAATATTCAAGCTTTGGCGGCGCCCCGCCCGGCCGCTCTCGCGAGCCACCGCAGCTACCGGTGAGGAGATGACCGCACACTGGTGCGGCCCTGATCAAACGACCGCATCGAGCTCAAACTCCGAGTGCAGGGCCCGTACGCCAAGCTCGAGATATTTCTCGTCCACCACCACCGTGATCTTGATCTCGGAGGTGCTGATCATCTGGATGTTGATATTGTGCTCGGCGAGCGCCCGGAACATGCGCGCCGCCACGCCCGCATGGGACCGCATGCCGACACCCACCAGCGACAGCTTGGCAATGCGGTCATCCGTGGTAATCGAAGTCGCCCCAAGGCTCTCCTGCAAGCGCTCCAGAATGCGTTGAGCTTTTTTCATTTCGTTGCGGTGAACCGTGAACGTCAGCGAGGTCGTGCCATCCTGAGCCACATTCTGGACGATCACATCGACTTCGATATTGGCCTCGCTGATCGGCCCCAGAATTCGGTAGGCGACGCCGGGTACATCCGGCACTCCCGATACGGTGAGCTTGGCTTCATCGCGATTGAAGGCGATGCCGGATACCAGGGGTTTTTCCATATCGTCCTCGTCGTCTAGGGTGATCAGGGTACCCGGCCCCTCGGTAAAGCTGGACAGCACGCGCAGTGGTACCTGGTATTTGCCGGCGAACTCCACCGCGCGAATCTGCAGCACCTTGGAGCCCTGGCTTGCCATTTCCAGCATTTCTTCGAAGGTGATGCGATCGAGCCGGCGCGCGCTGCTCACCACCCGCGGGTCGGTGGTGTAGACGCCATCCACGTCCGTGTAAATCTGGCATTCGTCCGCGTTCAGGGCAGCGGCGAGCGCAACGCCAGTGGTGTCCGAGCCACCGCGACCCAGGGTGGTGATATTGCCCTCGCCATCGACGCCCTGAAATCCGGCCACCACCACCACGCGCCCGGCGGCGAGATCAGCGCGCATCCGCTCGACGTCGATCGCCTCGATGCGCGCCTTGGTATGGGCGCTGTCGGTGAGGATGCGGATCTGGCTGCCGGTGTAGGAGCGGGCAGCGCAGCCCAGCTCTTCGAGCGCCATGGCCAACAGCGCGATCGTCACCTGCTCGCCGGTGGAGACCAGCACATCGAGCTCGCGGGGCGACGGCATCTCGGAGATTTCATGCGCCAACGCAATCAGTCGATTGGTTTCGCCGCTCATGGCCGAGACCACCACTACCAGATCCTCGCCGCGCGCGCGCGCCGCCGCGATCTTGTGGGCCACGGCGCGGATGCGCTCGATCGTGCCAACGGAAGTGCCGCCGTATTTCTGAACGAAAAGGCTCATGACTGATTTCTGCTGGGGCCTACTCCGGAAGCGGCGCGGGAATTTATCACCAACGCCGGCGAAACAGAATAGGTCCGGAGATCGATCACGCGCCGAGACGCTGTTCGATCCAGCCCGGAACCGAGTCCAGCGCGGCTGCGAGGGCGCCGACATCGGGTCCGCCACCCTGGGCGAGATCGGGGCGGCCGCCGCCCTTGCCGCCGACCTGGGCCGCCACATGCTGCATGAGATCGCCGGCCTTGATGCGCCCGGTCAGATCCTTGGTCACGCCGGCCACCAGCACGATTTTTCCGTCTTCCTCCGCCGCCAGCAGCACCACGCCACTGCCGAGCCGTGATTTCATCTGATCGACGATATCGCGCAGGCTGCGTGCGCCGCCGCCCTCGATGCGCCGCGCCAGCACCGACACACCGGCCACCTGGCGCACTTCCGCCAGGGGGTCGCCACTGGCGCCCGCCAGCCGCACCTTGAGCGCATCGAGTTCGCGGACCAACTGCCGGTTCTGCTCGATCAACTGCCCCGCCTTGTCGACGATGGTCGGCGCACTGGTCTTCAGCACGGACGCGGTGTGTGCGAGTCGCGCTTCCAGCTCCTCGACATAGGCCAGGGCGACGGGGCCGGCGATGGCCTCGATACGGCGCACGCCGGAGGCAATGCCGGATTCGGTCACGATTTTGAACAGGCCGATGTCGCCGGTGCGCGCAACATGGGTACCGCCGCACAACTCCCGCGAGAAGCCATCGCCCATGGTGAGCACCCGGACTTCGTCGCCGTATTTTTCGCCAAACAGCGCCATGGCTCCCTGGCTGCGCGCGACCTCCATGGTCGTCAGTTGGGTCTGAACCTCGGTGTTGGCGAGAATTTCGCGATTCACCCGGCGTTCGATCGCCACAATCTGATCGCGGTCGAGCGCCTGCGGATGGGAGAAATCGAAGCGCGCGCGCTGCGCATCCACCAGCGAGCCCTTTTGCATCACATGCGCGCCGAGCACTTCGCGCAGCGCCGCATGCAACAGATGGGTGGCCGAGTGATGGCGCGCGGTAGCGGCGCGCGTCTCCGGATCCACGCGCGCGGTCAGCACGTCCCCCACCGCGACCGCGCCTTCCGCGACCGTGCCGATGTGCAGACAGTTTTCGCCCTGCTTGCGGCAATCGCGGATGGCGAAGCGGCCGCGCGCACTCGCCAGCTCGCCCCGATCCCCCACCTGGCCGCCGCTCTCGCCGTAAAACGGCGTGGTGTCCAGTACGACGATGCCCTCTTCTCCGGCAACCAGCTCCGCTACCGCTTCGGCGCCACGAAACAGGGCGACGATCCGGCTTTCGCCGGTGAGCTGTCGGTAACCGATGAACTCGGTGGCACCCTCGATATCGGGCGTGGCGGTGTAGTCCACATGAAAGCGGCTGGCCTGACGCGCCCGCTGGCGCTGCTCCGTCATCGCCTGTTCATAACCCGCCATGTCCAGGCTATAGCCCCGCTCGCGGGCGATATCGTTGGTCAGATCGACGGGGAAACCGTAGGTGTCGTAGAGCGCAAACACCAGGGCGCCGGGGATCTCCCGTCCAGACATCTCGGCCAGGGCCGCTTCGAGCACTCCAAGACCGGTATCCAGGGTGCGGGCGAACTGCTCTTCTTCAGTCCGCAGCACACGCGCCACTCGCTCGGCCGCCGCGGCAAGCTCGGGATAGGCGCCACCCATCTCGTCGGCAAGCGGCGCCACCAAGCGGTAAAAGAAAGGCCCGGTCGCGCCGAGCTTGTTCCCGTGGCGCAGCGCGCGGCGAATGATGCGCCGCAGCACATAGCCGCGACCTTCGTTGCCGGGCAACACGCCGTCGGTGATCAGAAACGCGCAGGAACGGATGTGGTCGGCAATCACACGCAGTGAACTGTCGGCCAGATCGGTCGCGCCGGTTACCGCCGCTGCCGCACGGATCAGATTGGCGAACAGATCGATCTCGTAATTGCTATGCACGCCCTGCATCACCGCTGCGATACGCTCGAGCCCCATGCCGGTGTCGATCGAAGGTTTCGGCAGCGGTCGCAGCTCGCCCTGGACATCGCGCTCGTACTGCATGAATACCAGATTCCAGATTTCGATATAACGATCGAGATCGCCGCCTGCACTGCCCGGAGGACCGCCGGGCACCGAGGGACCATGATCGTAGAAAATCTCGGAACAGGGACCGCAGGGGCCGGTGTCGCCCATCTGCCAGAAGTTGTCTTCGTCGAGGCGCGAGAAGCGCTCGGCGCTGACCCCGATCTCGCGCAGCCAGATGTTCGCGGCCTCGTCGTCGGAAACATGCACCGTGACCCAAAGCCGTTCTGCCGGCAGCCCGAGGCGCACGGTGAGGAACTCCCAGGCATAGGCGATGGCTTCACGCTTGAAATAGTCCCCGAAGCTGAAGTTGCCCAGCATCTCGAAGAACGTGTGATGCCGGGCAGTGAAACCGACGTTTTCCAGATCGTTGTGTTTGCCGCCGGCCCGCACACAGCGCTGCGACGACGCGGCGCGCCGGTAGGGACGCCGATCCACCCCCAGGAACACATCCTTGAACTGCACCATGCCGGCATTGGTGAACAGCAGCGTGGGATCATTGTCCGGCACCAGGCTGCTGCTCGGCACCAGCGTATGATCCTTGCTCGCAAAGAATTCCAGAAACGCCTGGCGTAGATCAGCGCTCTTCAAAATGGACTCCGTGGGTCGATACTGCGCGAGAAAATTCGCTCAGAATCCCAGTTGGGATTCGGAAAACGGTTTGCCGGCCAACAGATGCAGATGGAGGTGAAAGACCGTCTGTCCGGCGCCGGCGCCGTTGTTGACGATCACCCGAAAGGCATCCTCGACGCCAGCCTGACGGGCCACCGCGCTGGCCGCGAGCATCAGGTGCCCAAGCAGCGCCAGATCTTCTCCGGAAGCGTCGCAGAGCTTGGGGATCGGTTTACGCGGGATGATCAACAGATGGACGGGCGCCTTGGGCGCGATGTCCTTGATGGCAATGCAATGCTCGTCCTCGTAGACGATCTCGGACGGCAACTCGCGATTGACGATGCGCGTAAAAATACTGTCTGCCATGGTTTCCTCTCCGGCACTTTTTAACAGGCCGCTGAAAAACTGCCGTGATGGGCGCGGTCAGGGATGCCCGGCCGACGCCCGTGATACCCGCTCTTCCGCCGAGAGCACGCGTGCTTCGCGCTCCAACATCACCGGGATGCCGTCCCGAATCGGATAGGCGAGGCCACTCACCCGGCAAATCAATTCCTGGCGCTCGGCATCGTATTCGAGCGGCGCCTTGGTCACCGGGCAGACGAGGATACTGAGCAACTGTTTGTTCACGGGATTCCTGTCGGAAGTCGGCATCGCCGCGGGTGATCGTACACCGCCGAAATCGGCGCGCCAGCGCGCCGGAATTCTACGGCAAAGTGCGCACAGGCTCTATGGTTGCCGCCTCAGAGCGGTGCGCTCCCCGGCGGTGGCAGGAAAATACTCAAGCACCAGCGCCGGGTCGAGGCGGACATCGAACCAGTTCATGCGCCAGTCCAGATGCGGCCCCGTCGCGCGCCCGGTGGCGCCGACCCGGGCGATGGGGTCGCCGCGTGCCAGTTCATCGCCCTCCTTCACCAGGATTGCGCTCAGGTGAATGAAGGACGAAGTCAGCCCCTGGCCGTGATCGACAATCAGGGTTCCCCCGGAAAAATACAGATCCGGCTGCGCGAGGCGCACTACCCCGGGCGCCGGCGCCCGCACCAGGGTACCGGTCGGCGCGGCGATATCCAGACCGAAGTGAGGATTTTTGGGCACCCCGTTGTAGACGCGCAGACTGCCGTACACACCCGTGATGGGGCCGTCCAGGGGACGGCTGAAACCGGCCAGAAAATCGCGCCGGGGGGAATTCACCGCGCGTGCACGGTTCACCAGTTCCTGCTCGCGGCGGATGCGCTCCATGACCTCCGGAGGCGGAGTGACGGTGCGCTCCGGCACACCGTCCACGCGCTGTACCTGGTAGCTGCGCCGTTCGACATTGAACCGGTAGTGGCGCGGTCCCAGGGGGTCGGTCACGATCAGGGTCGCGCTGGCCGGCGCATCGCGCCCCAGACCCACCACGAAATGGCCTTCGGGAGATACCGGCACGGCCTTCCGGTCAAGGGTCACCCTGGCTGTCGGTGCCACCCGGCCGATGACCATGCCGCCCTGGCGCCAGACGCCCTGGAACTCGAGCCCGTCGTCGGCCCGGGCGACGGGAGCGGCCAGCAGCATTCCGGCGAACGCGCGGCACAGCAGCGACCGGTAGCGATTCACGGAGGGGGTTCTCACAGGGCTTCCATGTCCTCGGCGCCGGCCCTTCGGGCCAGGGTCGCCTGAATGTCGTCGGCACCGAAACCGCGATACTGGAGGAAGCGTGCCCGCCGCGCCCGTTCCGGCCAGTCCAGCGCAGGCTTGGGGCCAAATTTCTGGGTGCTGACGGTCAGCGCCAGGGCGCACCAGTCGACGTCTGCCGCGGTCAGTGCGCGCTGAACGAGATCTGCGCCGACACCGCGCTCGACCAGCTCTCTGCGGATACGCTGCGGTCCCTGACCACGGCGAATCCGGCTCGCGATCAGGGCTTCGGCGAAGCGGGCATCGCTCTGCAAACCTTCCGCGGCAAGCTGATCCAGCACCTGCGCGATCAGCACGGGCTCCGTGGCAAAGTCGACGGACAGCTTCTGGAACAGTTCGACGCGGCTGTGCTCGCGCCGCGCCAGCCGCCGGATCGCCGCTGCACGCATTGCCCGCAGGGGATCGATCGGGGCTTCACCGGCGACCTCCGTTGTAGCGGTCAGCTCTCCCTCCTCAACCGATGGCCTGACTTGTGCCGGCCTGTGGTGCCACCGGCGGCGTGCGGCGGCTGTGATCTGCCCGGTTCGCCTATTCGAACTCCGCATCCGCGGCCGCCGTCGCCGGGGTGGCGACCGCATCGCCGCCGAGCAACTTGGCGCGCACCTGGGTATCGATCTCCGTCGCGATCTCCGGATGCTCCCGGAGATAATCGCAGGCGTTGCTCTTGCCCTGCCCGATCTTGTCGCCCCGATAGGCATACCAGGCACCGGATTTTTCAACCAGACCGCACTTGACGCCCAGATCGACAATTTCGCCCATGCGGTTGATGCCGGAGCCATAGAGAATCTGGAATTCGGCCTGGCGGAATGGCGGCGATACCTTGTTCTTGACCACCTTGACGCGGGTCTCGCTGCCGACCACCTCTTCGCCCTCCTTGACCGCCCCGACGCGGCGGATATCCAGGCGCACCGAGGCGTAGAACTTGAGCGCGTTGCCCCCGGTGGTCGTCTCCGGGTTGCCGAACATGACGCCGATCTTCATCCGGATCTGGTTGATGAAGATCACCAGACAGTTGGAATTCTTGATGTTGCCGGTGAGTTTGCGCAGCGCCTGCGACATCAGCCGCGCCTGCAAGCCCACGTGGTGGTCGCCCATCTCGCCCTCGATCTCGGCCCGGGGCACCAGCGCCGCCACCGAATCCACGACCAGTACATCGATGGCACCGGAACGCACCAGCATGTCGGTGACTTCCAGTGCCTGCTCGCCGGTATCGGGCTGGGACAGGATCAGGTCGTCGATATTGACCCCGAGTTTTTCCGCGTAGATGGGATCCAGCGCGTGTTCGGCGTCGACAAAGGCGCAGGTGCCGCCCAGCTTCTGGGCCTGGGCGATGACCGACAGGGTCAGCGTGGTCTTGCCCGAGGATTCCGGACCGTAGATCTCGACCACCCGCCCCCGTGGCAGGCCGCCTACGCCAAGGGCAATATCGAGCCCGAGCGAACCGGTGGAAATGCTCGGAATCGCGACATGCTCCTTGTCGCCCATCCGCATCACCGTGCCCTTGCCAAACTGTTTGTCGATCTGGCTCAGGGCCGCCTGCAATGCCTTTTCCTTGTTCGGATCCATCGCGCTACCTCTGTGTGTCAGTGCCACCAATGGCTTGGAGCGAGCTTATGCGAAACCGGGTACCTGTACAAGTATACAGCTATCGAAAAAACGGGCCTTCGCCAGCGCTGCGCCTTCCCTGCCGCCATGCGGGTCAGTGCCGGAAATCCGTTGGCGATTCCGTCTGGGGCACGGGCTGCGCCCGCAACATCTCCGGCCAGGCAGCGCGCAAGTAGATGGCCATGGACCACAGGGTCAACAGCGCGGCGCCATACAGGAGTCCGAGTGCAACCTGATTGAAGACCGGAAACGACCCGTCCCGATCGAATACCAGCAGGCCCGTGATCGCCACCATCTGCAATGTGGTTTTGACCTTGCCGATGCCGGACACGGCAACCCGGGCGCGCTGACCCAGCTCCGCCATCCATTCCCGCAGCGCCGAGATCACCAGCTCGCGTCCGATGATGATCATGGTGGGCAGGGCAAACTCCGGCGTCGCCTGGCGCTGCAGGAGCACCACCAGCGCGACCACCACGATAAGCTTGTCCGCCACGGGATCCAGAAAGGCGCCGAAGCGGGTCTCCTGACCCAGGCGGCGCGCCAGATACCCGTCCGCCCAGTCGGTAAACCCGGCCAGGGCAAAAATCCCGCCCGCCGCCACATAGTGCCAATTCCAGGGCAGGTAAAAGACCACCACCAGGAGCGGAATCAGCCCCACCCGCAGCAAGGTCAGTGAGGTGGGCAGATTGATCATGACAGCTCCCGGTAGCGGCACGGCCACGCTAGCCGCTGTGGAGGGTGCTGTAAATAGCCTCGGCGACCTTGCGATCGATTCCGGGTACCTTCACGAGATCCGCGACGCTGGCCTGCGCCACCGAGCCGAGCCCACCGAAATGGCGAAGCAATTCCCGCCGCCGCTTGGGCCCCACGCCCGGGATGCCCTCCAGCGTCGAGGCGCGGCGGCGGCGCTCGCGGCGACCGCGATGTCCGGTGATGGCAAACCGGTGGGCTTCGTCGCGAATCTGCTGGATCAGCAACAGGCTGCGGGGATCGGCCACGACTTCGCGCGCAGCGCCGCTGACACTGACGAGCAGCGTTTCCAGACCCGGCTTGCGCGCCGTACCCTTGGCGACACCCACGGCGAGCACGCCCACCACACCCAGCTCCGCGAGCACCCGTTCCGCCACCGCCAGCTGACCGCGGCCACCGTCCACGAACAACACGTCGGGCAGCGCGCCCTCGCCCTGCTGCAAGCGCTTGTAGCGTCGTACCAGTGCCTGCTCCATGGCGGCGTAGTCGTCTCCCGGCGCCACGCCCTCGATATTGAAGCGCCGATAGTGTGACTTGAGCGGCCCTTCGCCGTTGAATACCACGCAGGAGGCCACGGTCGCCTCGCCGCTGGAATGACTGATATCGAAACATTCGAGCCGCTGCGGCGGCTCGGGCAGTTCCAGCAAGGCCGCGAGGGCTTCCAGCCGCTGCCGGGTATTGCGGGACGCGGCGAGGTGCCCCGTCAGGTTCTGTTCGGCGGTGCGCTGGGCGGTTTCGACCCAGCGGGCGCGCGTGCCGCGGATATTGACCTTGATCGCCACGCTGCGTCCCGCGGCTTCGGCCAGTGCCGCTTCCAGCAATTCCCGCTCCTCGATGGCGATCGCGATCAGCAGCTCCCGGGGGATGTCCACGGCGACGCCGCTCTCCAGATAGTGATGGGAGACGAACTCGGCAAGTACCTCGCCCGGCGCGCTCTCCGCCGGCACCGCCGGATAAAAACTGCGACTGCCCAGCATGCGGCCGCGGCGTATGTAAAGCACATGGACGCAGGCGCGCTCGGCACCGCTGGCGACGCCGATCACATCGATATCGCCGCTGCCGGCTTCGATCACCTGCTCGGCCTGGATGCGTCGCAGTGCCGCGATCTGGTCGCGCAGCGCCGCCGCCTGCTCGAACTCCAGACGCTCGCTCGCCCGCTCCATCGCGCGCTCCAGCTCCCGCATCAACTCGTGACTCTTGCCTTCGAGAAAGAGTCGGGTGTGATGCACGTCGCGTGCGTAATCGTCAGCCGCGATATAGGCGACGCAGGGCGCCGTGCAACGACCGATCTGATACTGCAGACAGGGGCGCGATCGATGCCTGAAGACACTGTCCTCGCACTGGCGGACACGGAATGTTTTTTTCAGAAACGTCAGCGTCTCGCGCACGGCAAGCGCATTCGGATAGGGACCAAAATAACTGCCCTGCGCGCGCTTGACGCCACGGTGCATGGCGAGGCGCGGAAACGTATCGCGATCCGACAGAAACAGATAGGGATAGGATTTGTCGTCGCGAAACAGGATATTGAACGGCGGCCGGTACTGCTTGATCAGATTCCGTTCGAGAATCAGCGCTTCAAGCTCCGACTGGGTGACCGTCACCTCGACGCTGGCGATTTTCTGGACCAGTGCCGCCGTCTTGGGCGCCAGACCCTTGACGCGAAAATAGCTCGCCACCCGCTTGCGCAGATTTTTGGCCTTGCCGACGTAGAGTACCGCGCCCTCGCCGCCGAGCATCTGATAGACGCCCGGGCGGTCGGTGAGGCTTTGCAGGAAGCGTTTGGCGTCGAAACTCATGGCGACTTGAGACAATGGACCATCGGGATTGGCGCGAGCCGGGTGGCACGGCCGCCGTCGCAGCGGTGATTCAGACCACGTCGTTGGGATCGATGAGACCGTACTTCACCGTCGCCAGCGCGAGCTCGACATCGTTACCCACATCGAGCTTTTCGTAGATCCGGTATTTGTAGGTATTGATGGTTTTCGGGCTGATGTTGAGCACAGCGGCAACTTCATTGGCGCGGTGCCCGCTGCCGATCATCTGCGCGATCTGCAACTCGCGGCGGGACAGCGTCGCCAGCGGCGAGCCCTGTTGATCCGGCTTGAGTCCCTTGACCACCATGAGCTGGGCAATTGCCGGACTGACGTAGATGCCATCTTCGATCACGGTTTGCAGCGCGCGCTGGATTTCCTCGCGGTCCGCCTGCTTGGTGATATAACCGGCCGCCCCGGCCTTGAGCAACTGGGCGGGATAGGTGTCATCGGCGAATACGCTGACGACAATCACCTTGAGTCCGGGATTGGCCAGCATCAACCGCCGTGTCGCCTCGAGCCCGCCGATACCCGGCATGCGGATATCCATGAACACGATGTCCGGATTCAGGTCGCGGGTCAGGGCCAGCGCCTGCTCGCCACTCGAACCCTGCCCGATCACCTCGACTCCCGGAGTCGACTCGATGAGGCTGCAAATCCCCATGCGCACCACATCGTGATCATCGATGACGAGGATCTTGATCGGTGTGTGGCCAAGGGTTGCATGGACGTTCATCGGCGCTAGCCTAGCATCCCCCGGGGTCGCGGGCCATGCTCCGGAGCGCGGCCCACGCGCGGATGCTCTGCACGAAACGCCAGGTAATGCTGATGCGCGGCCCCTCAATCGCGGGCTCTTTGGGTACGCGATGCCGCCAGTGCCGCTGCATGGGGCCGGCCATCAGCAATAGCGAACCGTCCGCGAGGACGAGCTGCCGGCGCAATCCGGGCCGATTGCGATGGCGCAGCTCGAAGCGGCGCGCGACGCCGAGACTGAGGGTGGCGATCACCGGCTCCGGCCCCAGCACGGCCTCGTCGTCGCTGTGCCAGTCGACACTGTCCTGGCCCGAGCGGTAACAGTTGAGCAGCGCGCTGTTGAAGCGGTGGCCGGTGATCGTCTCGACCCGGCTGCGCAATGCGGCAAGCGCCGGCGTCCAGGAGTGACTCCCGAGGCGCGCGCCCGAGTAGCCGTAATTGGTGCCGGGATCGCCGTACCAGACATTGAGGCGCGGGATCGGCAGGTCTCGACCGGCGATGCGGATCAGGCTCTGCTCCCAGGGCGCCCTGGTCTCCAGCTCCCGAAACAGGTCCCTGGCCGCGGACACGGACAGAAACTGCGGCCAATGGGTCAGCTCCGCATCCGGCAGCGGCAGCTGCTGGATCGCTTCAAACGGCAGCGGCGCGGTCGTCATGGGTCCGCCAGTCGGCGCCCAGCACCCGGGGCTCGGGTTCCAGCTCGACGCCGAAACGATCCAGCACATCGGCGCGGATATCCCGCGCCAACGCCAGCAGCGCGGCGGCGCCGCCACCGCGATTCACCAGCACCAGGGCCTGTTGGTCATGCACGCCGACCCCGGCACGCGCGATGCCTTTCCAGCCGGCGCGCTCGATAAGCCAGGCCGCCGCCAGCTTGACGCCACCGCCCGCGGCGGGAAAGGTCACCAGGTCCGGAAAGCGGGCGGCCAATGCCCGGGCCTGCCCCACATCCACCACCGGGTTCTTGAAGAAACTCCCGACATTGGGCACCCGCGCGGGGTCCGGGAGCCGCGCGCGACGCAAGGCAACGACCGCCGCAGCGATGCGTTCGGGGGTGACCTCCGCGACGGGCACGGAGTCGAGTGCTTCACACAGGGCGGGATAGGTCAGCACCGGTGCGGCCCGGCGACTCAAGGCGAGGGTCACCGAGGTGATCAGCCAGGCCTCGCGGCCCGCGCCCTTGAAGAGGCTGTCGCGATAGCCGAATCCGCAGTCGGCGCGGGAAAAGCGTCGCGTCGCGCCGGTCGCGATGGCGATGGCCTCCAGTGCGACGAAGCGGCTGTCCAGCTCCACCCCGTAGGCACCGATGTTCTGAATCGGCGCCGCGCCCACGGTGCCCGGAATCAGCGCCAGATTTTCGAGACCGTACCAGCCGCGCGCCAGGCAGTACTCGACCGTCTGGTGCCAGTCCTCGCCGGCGCCGACCTCAAGGTGAATCGCATCCCCCCGCTCGGAGACCAGCGTGCGACCCCGAATACCCATCTGCACCGTGAGCCCCGGCAGGTCGCCGGCGAGCACCACATTGCTGCCGCCACCCAGCACGGTAACGGGCAGCCCCTGGTTGCGGGCAAAGTCCAGGGCAGCGTGCGCCTCGGCCATCGTCTCCACGCGAGCGAAATACGCGGCCCGGGCCGCAAGCGCCAGGCTGTTATGGGCGCGCAGCTCGACATCGCGCTGAATCTCCATGGCTATGCCAGCAGATGCCGTGCGCGAATCGCGGCCAGCAGACCGTCGGCCGCCACTTCGGCCAGATCCAGTACCTGCTCGAAATCGCGAGCGTCGCCGTCATAGGGGTCCGGCACTTCGAACGCACCGCCGTAGCCACCGGCGCGCAGAAAGAGATCGAGCTCACCGCGATACCAGTTCGGACGCTGGCGCTCGAGATTGCGCAGATTGGCGTTATCCATGGCCAGGATATAGCTGAAATGGCGGAAATCCGCGGGCATAACCTGACGCGCGCGCAAGTGTTCCAGATCGTAGCCGCGCGCCAGCGCGGCCCGCTGGGTGCGGGGATCCGGCGGCAGGCCGAGGTGCCAGTCGCCGGTGCCGGCGGAATCCACCCGGATCGCGCCGGCGAGCCCAGCCCGTTCCACCCGCTGCGCGAACACGCCGTGCGCGGTGGGAGAGCGGCAGATGTTGCCGAGACAGACGAACAACACGCCGATAGGGTCCGAAGCAATGGTCATGCACTGTGCTCCAACAGCTCCCGTACCCGTTCGAGATCGGTCGGGGTATCCACACCGCCCGGTACCGGCACCAGCGCCGACGCCACATGGATGGCCACACCCTGGGCCAGAAAACGCAGTTGTTCCAGAGCTTCCACGGCCTCCAGCGGCGCCATCGCCCAGCGGGTGAACGCGTGCAATGCCGCGACTCGGTAGGCGTAAAGGCCGATATGGCGCAGCGGCAGACAGCGCGGGTCGATGCCCCCCTCGCCCCGCAGCACCCGATCCCGCGCCCAGGGGATGGGGGCGCGGCTGAAATAGAGCGCACGCTCGGCCGCGCACACCACCTTGACCGCATTGGGATCGGCCAGTACCTGTCGGTCTGTGATGGGCTCGCACAGGGTCGCGACGCCACAATCAGGATTGGCTTGAAGATTGGCCGCTACCTGATTGATTGCCATGGGAGGGATCAAGGGCTCGTCACCCTGCACATTGACCACGATAGCGTCGTCATGCCAGCCGCACTGCCGCGCCACCTCGGCCAGGCGGTCGGTGCCCGAGGCGTGATCGGCTGAGGTCATCAGAGCGTCGCCGCCATTTACCACTATCCTGCTATGGATACCCTCATGATCGGTCGCAACGATGACGCGAGCGGCGGCGCTCGCCAGCGCGGCCTGCCGCACCCACTCCACCATGGGCTTGCCGGCGATATCCAGCAAGGGTTTTCCAGGTAGTCGGGAGGAGCCGAAGCGGGCCGGTATCACACAATAAAACATAATATTTTCATCATATTAAATTGGTTATCTAAACTGAACTGTCAATTAAATCGAGCAACTGGTCCCAGCCGGATTCGGTGAATTCTGCAACCACATCAAGCACCCAGGTCTGGGCGTTGGCGATGGTCTCGCACTTCACCGCGTCCTTGGCGGTGATCACCACCGGCAGCGCGTCGGGAAAGCGTAGATCCGCCGCGCGGAAAACATGGTGGTCGGGCCTGGAGTGCAGGTCGACGGCGAATCCCAGCGCTTCGAGCGTGGCGCGCAGCCGCTCGGGATTGCCGATTCCCGCTACCCCATGCACCCGGGGAGCCGCATGCGCATGGGCCGTCTGCTCACCAAGAAAAGCGTCCACGCTCAGCTGGCGCCCGGAAACCAGGTGGCGGAAACCCAGCGGGCGCAGTCGCATCGGGCAATAGTCCCGTTGCGGCCGATAGTCGCCGCCGTTGACCACCACCATAGCCACTTCGTCCAGCCGCGACGGTGGCTCCCGCAACGGACCCGCCGGCAGACAGCGACCATTGCCAAGACCGCGAGTGCCGTCCACCACGGCGATCTCGATGTCGCGATGCAGCCGGTAATGCTGGAGACCGTCGTCCGAAAGCACCAGATCACAGTCACAATTCGCCAGCAGCCAGCGTACCGCGGCGCGGCGATCCCGACACACCACCACCGGGCAGCCGGTGGCGCGCGCCAGCAGGCAGGGCTCGTCGCCCACTTCGTCGGCGCCGTGGGCCGGAGTGACCAGCAGCGGTTCCCGGCCGACCGCGCCGCCGTAGCCACGGCTGACGATGCCCGGGCGGCGGCCGCGCGCGCGCAACCGTTCCGCGAGCGCGATCAACAGCGGCGTCTTGCCGGTCCCGCCGACGCTGATGTTTCCGATCACCACCACCGGCGCCGCAAAGCGCGTCCCCTGGTAACGCCGCTGCAACCAGCGCCGTCGCCAGCGCGCAACCCCGGTAAACAGCCAACTGAGCGGCGTCATTGCCAGCGCCCAGCCGCCCGGCCGGTACCAGGCGCGCTCCAGCGCGCTCACGACGCCGCCCGCACCTGCGGTTCGAACTGCTGGCGATAGAGAGCCGCGTAGCGACCGCCGGCGGCGAGTAATTGCGCGTGGCTGCCCTCCTCCAGAATCCGGCCGGCTTCCAGCACCAGGATGCGGTCGGCCTTTTCCACCGTGCTCAAGCGGTGGGCGATGACGAAGGTGGTGCGGCCGCGCATGGCGACATCCAGCGCCGCCTGAATGTGGCGCTCCGATTCCGAATCCAGCGCCGAAGTGGCCTCGTCCAGAATCAACAGGGGGGCGTCCTTGAGCAGCGCCCGGGCGATGGCAAGGCGCTGGCGCTGACCACCGGACAACAACACACCGTCGTCGCCGATCGGCGTCTGGAAACCCTGCGGCAGCGCCTCGATGAACTCCAGCGCGCGCGCCTGGCGCGCCGCCTCGCGCACCTGTTCCGGCGTGTGGCCGGCCAGCTCGCCATAGGCGATATTGTTGTAGACGGTATCGTTGAACAGGACCACATGCTGACTCACAAAAGCGATCTGCCGGCGCAGACTCGCGAGCCGGTAATCGCCGATCTCCCGGTCGTCGAGCAGGATGCGGCCATGCTGCGGGTTGTAGAACCGTGGAATCAGGCTCACCAGGGTGGTCTTGCCGCTGCCGGACGATCCCACCAGGGCGATGGTTTCGCCCGGCGCCACCCGGAATGAAATCTCGTGCAGGACCGGCACCGCCCCGTCCCGGTACGCGAAGGTCACCCGATCGAACACCAGCGCACCACTGACGCGCTCCGCGTCATGGGTACCGGCGTCGGGCTCCTCCACCTCGTCCAGCGTCTGGAACAGCGTATCGGCAGCGGCCACTCCACGCTGGATAACGCTGTTCACCTGGGTGAGCTGGCGCACCGGCTTGGCGAGCATGCCCGCCGTGAACAGAAACTTCGTGAAGCCGCCGACGGTCATGTCGGCCAGCATGGTGGGGGTCAGCACCAGCCACATCAGCATGCCCATGATGCCGGCGAGCAGGAGTTGCACCACCGGCGTGGACAGCCCTTCGGTGAGCTCGAGCTTGAGACTCTGGCGACGATTCGCATCGCTTGCCCGCGCCAGCCGCGCGCGCTCGTAGTCCTTGCCGCCGTAGAGATGCATCTCGCGCTGGCCGTTGACCGCCTCGTTGGCGACCTGGGCGACGCTGCCCATGGCGGCCTGCATCTTCTTGCCAAGGCGGCGAAACCGCGCACTGACGACGCCGATGATGAGCGCCACCACCGGCATCAGCGTGAGGAAGACCAGTGCAAGACGCCAGTTCAGGTGAATCAGGTAAATCAGCAGAACGACGGTGAGAAATCCTTCCCGGATGATCACCTTGAGCGCGCTCGTGGTGGCACCCATGACCTGAAACACATGGTAGGTGAGCTGGGCGACGATATGGCCCGACATGTTGCCGTCGAAGTAAGCGGTCGGCATGCGGGTGTACTTGTCGAAGACCTGGGTGCGCAGGGTGTGGACTACCGACTGGGCGACATAGCTCATGCCGTAGTTGCCGACCAGAAACCCGATGCCCCGGATCACGGCGATCGTCACCAGCATCACCGGCAGGACGACGCGTGCCTGTGCCAGCACATCGTCCCCCGCCACCAGATAGGCGGCGATCCGGGCCGTTACGCCCGAATCCACCAGCTTCACTCCCAGCCCGCTGGTGTCGACGGTCTCCCCGGTCGCCTGGGTCAGCACGTTCACCAGGTAGCCGAACACATCGATAAAGGCGATCTCCATGAGGCCGAACAGCCACAGGCCCAGTACGGCGAGGAGAAATACCGGAACATAGGGCCGCACATAGGCCATCAGTCGCAGATAGATCCGCAGACTGGAGCGCTCCGGACGCTGGCGGTCGACGCCCATGCGGACCCCTATGGCTGCCGGGCCCCGGGCTCGGGCTGCTGCGTGGTGATATTGAGGTGGGCGAATCCGGCGTTGCCCGCCGCCTCCATGGCGGTGATCACCGCCTGGTGCGAAGCCTTGCCATCGGCGCTTATCGTGAGCGGAGTATCGGTGTTACCGGCGGCGAGTTCGCGGAGTCCGCGCACCAGTGTGTCGCGTTGGCGATTGACGAGCGCGATGCCATTGATGGCATAGCCGCCTTCGCTGTCGACCGAAATTTCGATGCTCTGCTCCGGCGCTTCACTGGGCGCCACCTCCGCGGTAGGCAGCTGGAGCTTCAGGCGCGACTCCTTGGTGAAGGTGGTGGACACCATGAAGAAAATCACCAGCAGAAACACCACATCGACGAACGGCGTGATGTCGATGCCGGTATCGACGCGCTTTCTACGCTGAAATTTCACCCGCGCTTCCGCGCCCCGGCGGGAAGCCTGCGTTCATCGTGCAGGGCATCCACCAGTTTCACGGCCCGCTCCTGCATCTCAACCACCAGACCGTCGATGCGGCGCTCGAAGAAACGGTGGCAAACCAGCGCGGGAATCGCCACGATCAATCCCGCCGCCGTGGTAATCAGGGCCTTGGAAATGCCACCCGCGAGCAAGGCCGCATTGCCGCTGCCATGGGCCATGATCGCGCTGAACGCCTCGATCATGCCGAGCACGGTGCCCAACAGGCCGAGTAGCGGCGCGATGCTGGTCACCGTACCCAATACGCCGACAAAGCGCTCCAGCCCGTGAATCACCTGAGTGGCGGTCTCTTCCACACTGTCTTTCATGACTTCGCGACCGTGATCGGCATTGCTGAGCGCGGTGGCAAGAATCTGCCCCAGCGGCGAGGACTCGCGCAATTCGTCGAGCCGCGCCCGCGTGATGCCCTCTTCGTGGACCCAATGCCAGACCCGATTCAGCAACTGGCTCGGCACCACGCGCTCCGGACGCAAGGCCAGAAAGCGCTCCACCGCGATCACCAGCGCAATCACCGAACAACCGAGAATCGGCCACATGACCCAACCGCCGGCAACTATCAGCTCGAACACTCGCCATCCTCGTTCACCAACGCGTCCGGCATGTTATGACAGAACGCCGAAACATCGAAACGACAGGATCCCGTTTCCGCTCAATCCCGTTCCCACTCAATCCCGTTCCCAATAGTGCGGCCAGTTACGGCGCGCACGGTCGACGCGGGGCTCCGGGTCGATCCCGACCCGTTGCCAGGTAAAACTCAGTGCACCGTCCAACGCCGTATTCCAACCGCGGGCTCCCACCGCCTCGTAGCGGGCCACCACCTGCGGATGTGGATGCCCGAAATGATGGTGGTAACCGGCGGAATAGACCACATGTGCCGGTCGCACGCGCGCCACGAAATCTGGCGACGACGAGGTCCGACTGCCGTGGTGTGGCGCGACCAGGAGTTCGATGCCACCCGGCAATACCGCGTCGGCCAGCAGCAGCGCCTCCACGCGGGATTCGATGTCTCCGGTCAGCAGGACGCGCGCCGCACCCGCCTCCACCAGCAGGACGCAGGACTGGTCGTTCTCGCGGGCCATGGGGATCGTCGGGTGCAGGATGCGAAACTCGACCCCATCCCAGCGCCAGTGCTGGCCACGGCGACAACCGACCGCTCCCGCCCCGGGCCCTTCGGGAGCCAATCCCCGCAACTGCCGCTCGGGAGGGAAATTGCGCAACAGCCCGGCTTCGCCCCCGCTATGATCCGCGTCGCGGTGACTCACCACCAGCAGGTTCAGCCGAGGCCAGCCCCGCGCGCGCAAATAGGGCGCGATGATACCATCGCCGGCGTCGAACCGATCACTGAACGCGGCGCCGGTGTCGTACACCATGACGTGCGCCTGCGTTTCCACCACCACCGCGAGCCCCTGCCCTACATCGAGCACGGTTACCCGCAACGCGGGCCGCGACCCGGGGCCAGCGAGTGCCAGCGCGAGCAGCGCAATGCCACTCAGATAACGCAGCCGCAAGCCCCGCGGCGCAAGCATCAGCAGTCCCGCAAGCACCAGTGTCGATACCTGCGGCCAGCCCGTCCCGCCCGCGGGAACCCAGTTGGCGCCGCCCGCCACCGGGGCCAGCGTGGCGAGCGCGGTATCAAACCACTGGAGCGACCAGCCGGCAATCCACCAGCACCAGTCCGCCACGACCGGCGCCATCGGGAGTGCGACGACACCCAGCAGGCAGAAGGGGACCGTCAAAATCTCTACCCAGGGAATCGCCAGCAGGTTTATCGGCGGCGCGAGCAGTGGTAGCTTGCCGAAAAACGCCAGCAGCCCCGCGGCAGTACCGAGCGAAATGGCCAGTTGCGCGCCGACCACATGCTGGATGCGGCTGCGGCGCGACCGCGGACCGAACCAGGCCAGCAGCACGGCAACCGCGCCAAACGACAACCAGAATCCAGCGGCCATCGGCGCCAGCGGCTCCACCACCGCTATGGCGGCCAGCGCCCAGATGAATCCGCCGAAGAGTAGGCGGTGGCGGCGCAGCAGAAGCAGCACCAGGAAGACGGTGAGCATGATGAAAGCGCGCGCGGTCGCCAGCCCGCCGCCCGCCATCAGCGTGTAGAGCGCGGCGGCAATCCAGGCCGTCAACGCGCCCGCGTGCCGCGCCGGCCAAGGCGCGCCCAGCGCCGCCGCCACGCGCCCGCCCAGCGTACCGATAACCATGCCAAACCCGGCGGCGAGTGCGATGTGCAGTCCGGAAATCACCGCCAGATGCACGACCCCGGCGACGCGCATCCGCTCCCACATGGCCCCCGAGATCGCGCGGTCATCGCCGACCGTGAACGCACGCAGCAACGCGCGCCCGGCAACCGGGACCGGCAGGTGTTCGATGTGGGCGGCGACTCGCGCGCGCCAGGCGTCGATGGACAGCGCCGCGCCGCCGCTCAAGCGCCGGTTAGCGGGGCTGTCGCGCACATAGCCGGTAGCGGATATACCGCGGGAAAACAGCCAGCCCGCGTAATCGAAACCGCCCGGATTGGCGAAGCCCCGGGGCCGACGCAGGCGCACCAGCAGCCGCCAGGTCTCGCCGGGCGCCACCTCGGGCCCCTGCCCGTACCAACTCAGGCGCACGCGGCGCAGGGAGGGCGGCGCTGCCCCGGTCAGCGCTTCAACGCCGGAAACCAGCAGCTCGAAGTGCGTCGCCCGGGCGTCGCGACTGGGGAGTCCAACCACAGTCCCCTCGACCCGATACTCGGTCTTGTCGAGCGCGGCCGGCAACTGCGCGGCGAGCCGCACCTGCCCCCAGAGCGTCGCCCAGCACACACCGGCACTGACGCCGAGCAGGATCAGCGCCACCATCCTGCCACGCCGCCAAGCAAGGGCAACGACGCACAGAAGCAGTACGGCGCCTGGCGCCATCAGCGGCGGCAGCGCCGGCCACAGCACCGATGAGTAACTGCCGAGCGCGAAGGCGAGCAGCAGATACGGCATACACCTCCCTGTGATGGCCTTCCGCAATTGCGCGGATACCGGCCAGTCTAGCGCAGTCCGGGGTAGCGCCGAGGGAGTCGGCCGGTTAGCCTAGCGCGATGAAACATCTGCTCATCCTTTATCACAGCGGCGGTGGGAAGACGGAAGCCATGGCACAGGCGGTCTACGCGGGCGCACGGCGCGAACCCGAGGTCGAAACCCGTTTGCAGAGCGCCTTCGCCGGCGGACTCGACGACCTGCTGTGGGCAGACGGCCTGATTTTCGGCACCCCGGAAAACTTCGGTTACATGAGCGGCGCGCTCAAGGATTTTTTCGACCGCACTTTCTATCCGGCCGAACCTTATCGACTCAATCTCCCTTACGCCCTGTTCGTGGGGGCCGGCAATGACGGCACCGGAGCGGCGCTGGCAGTCGAACGCATCGCCCTCGGCTACCCGTTGCGCAAGGCGGCGGAGCCCGTGATTGTCGCCGGCACGCTCACCGAACAACGCTTGCAAGCCTGCGACGAATTGGGACAGGCGATGGCGGCGGGACTTGCGTTGGGGATTTTTTGACGATGGCTGAACCAAGTCCGGACCGATCTGCGCCATGACCGCGGCACTGATTCTCGGTGGCGGCGGCGCGCGCGCCGCGTACCAGGCCGGCGTACTCCAGGCGGTGGCGGAGCTGCTGCCGGATCAGACCCCGAATCCATTCCCCATCATCTGTGGCACCTCGGCCGGCGCCATCAATGCGCTGTCGATCGCCGGGCATCCGGGCGCATTCCGCGCCCGGGTCGCGGGCCTGGTGGATATCTGGCGCAATCTACGCGCGCAGGACGTGTATCGCACGGATTTTCTCGGGGTCGCTCGCAACTCCCTGGGTCTGCTGGCATCTCTGATTCGGGGCGGCTGCCCTCCAGGCCACTCGCTCGCCCTGCTCAACAACTCGCCCCTGCGCAACCTGCTGGGGCGGCATATGAATTTCGATCGTATCGGCGCGGCCATAGCGGAGCGGCAGCTCGAAGCGGTCTGCATCACCGCGCTCCATTACGGCACCGGACAGTCCGTCAGTTTCTTCCAGGGCACTCAGGACAACTGGGAACGCAATCGCCGCTGCGGGCGGCGCACCAAACTGAATCTCGAACACCTGATGGCATCCACGGCGATTCCGCTGTTGTTTCCGGCCACCCAAATCGGCGATCACCATTACGGGGACGGCGCGCTGCGCCAGCTGAAACCGCTGAGCCCGGCACTCCATCTCGGCGCACGCCGACTGTTCGTCGTGGGAGTCAGCGATAATTTCCGGCACAACCCCAGCGTCGCGCCGATCCACGGCCCACCCTCGGTGGGACATATTCTGGGCCAACTGCTCAACAGCGCTTTCATCGACGCCATTGAAAGCGATCTCGAAACCATGGAAACCATCAACGCGCTCGCCGCCGAAATCCGTCCCGAGCGACGCCATGCTCCTGGCATCGCGCATCTCGAACCCGTCGAAGCACTGTGCATCTCGCCGTCGGAGCCGATCGACAAACTCGCCACCCAGCACTACCAGGAGCTGCCGTACAGCGTGCGCCTGTTCCTGCGCGCCATCGGCGCCACCACCCGCAGCAGCGGCGCCAGCGCCGCCAGCTACCTGCTGTTCGAGCCCGGCTTCTGCGGCAAATTACTCGAACTCGGCTATCGGGATGCTTTCGATTGCAAAGACCGTATCCGCGCCTTCTTCCGCCTTCCCGAGGCCGCCCGCGAACCCGACGCTATTCGGGTCGGTATACCTTGATGGGGTGGTAGGACTTCTGAAATTCGGGCTGATCGGCCCATTTCAGACCGCAACTGACACCACCATCGATCACGAAATGCTGCCCGGTAACAAAGGTGGAGCGGTCGCCGGCCAGCCAGCAGGCCATCTGCGCGATGTCGTCCGGCTCGCCCGCGCGGGGAATCGCCTGAGCCTTGGCAAACGCCGGCTTGACGCGCTCCACCAGCGCATCCGAGCGGCCCACGGTATTGGCCGCAAGCGGCGTCGCGATAAAACCCGGGCAAATTGCGTTCACGCGCACATTGTGTTCGCCCATTTCCATCGCCACCGATTTGGACAGGTGAATCACCGCCGCCTTGGCGGCGGCATAGGGATGGGGACTGTAGCCCGCCTTCAGTCCGGCGATGCTGCCGGTGTTGATGATGCTGCCGGACTTCTGGCGCATCATGATCGGTGCCGCGTGCTTCATGCCGAGAAATACCCCACGCACCAGCACATCGAATGTCATATCGAATTCATCGACGGGGATTTCGGCGATCGGCCCCAGCACGCCACCGAAACCCGCGTTGTTGAAGATGCAGTCGAGCCGGCCCCAGCGACTCACCGCGAGGTCCACTGCCGCCTTGACCTGCGCCTCGTCGCGCACCTCGACGCGCGCAAAGACGGCGCTGGCAGCGCCGAGCTCCGTTGCCAACGCCTGACCGCGTTCCTCCTGCATATCGGCGATCACCACCCGCGCGCCCTCTTCGACAAAGAGTCGCACACTGCGCTCGCCGATGCCGCTGGCACCGCCCGTGATCATCGCCACTTTTCCGTTCAGCTCACCCATCGTTCGTCTCCCGTTACCGTGGTTGCAAAGAATGTCGCACGAACCATTACTGCATTGACCGCTTGTTGAAAAGCGTCACTCCACCGCGGGCACCCGCGCACCCGGGTCGATCCAGATCTGGCGCGCGCAGGCCATGAGTTCGCCGGTCACCCCGTGAATCGCCACGCCCATGAAACGCTTGCGTCCGTCCGGCGGCGCCAGCTGCCAGCCGCTGACAATGTAGGATTCGCCGGCCCGCAGCGGCTGCTTCAATGAAGCCGCGCAGGTGCCGAGCAACTGGACGCCGATGTCCGGCGCGAGCGCCGCGATCGCATAGCCACCGGGACAGTCCAGCGCGGCCCAGACCTGCTCCGGCGCGACCCGACCACCGGCATCCAGCAATTCGGACCCCGGTTCCCAGACACCCGCGACGATAACCTCGCCAGCGTCCGGCAGCGGCCCGCAAAACAGCCGCAAGCCTTCGCCCGGCGCGCGCCTTGGACTGCACACATAGCAGCCGCGCACATCGCTCCCGTGCAAAAACCGAAAGCGCTCGCCGGCGGCACGCGCGGCGCTCAGGGTCGGCGGCGGCGGAATAGCGAGATCCAGCCGGAGCGGACGCGCGCGGCCAAGTTCCTGCCCATCCAGATGACAGCTGACCGATCCATCCGGATGGCGGCGGATCGCCAGCGGCGTGGCGACCGGAAAGCCCGCCATGATGCGCACTTCGGCATCGCCGGATACGAACGCCGCCATGGCTCCCGCGATATAACCGCCGTTACCGCGACCCGCGGGGCCGTTGTAGCGGGCGTCGATAATCAGGGTTGCGTGCGGGGTTTCGCTCATCGGGTCGAGGTCCGGACACTCGCCGGCATTTTACGGACCGTCGGATTTCCCGAACAGTTGCGCACTGGCACGACAGCCGCAGTGCTCATCCGATCCCCGCATCGCCACCCGGAGTCAGATCGAGGTGCATCAGGATGGCATCTTCGCGGCCCTGGGGGGCCGGATAGTAGTTGCGCCGCAGCCCGACGCGGTGGAAGCCTGCGCGACGATACAGCGCGATGGCAGGCACATTGCCGGCACGCACTTCCAGATGCACAGCGCGCACGTGGTCGGCGAGCAGATCGAGACCGGCGCGCAACAGGCGGCGGCCAAACCCTTTGCGGGCATGGGCGGGAGCGACCGCGATATTCAGCACTTCCGCTTCGTCGAGCACCTGACGAAATACGGCGAATCCACAGCACTCGCCATGGGCGATCAATACCAGTATCCGATGCCGGGCGAGACTGTCCTCGAAACGGGCGCGGTCCCAGGGTGCCACCGCCGCCTCCGCCTCGATCCGGCACAGGGTTTCCAGATCGGCGGCGACGGCGGTCCGCACGTTCGGCTCCGACGCGGCGCCCATCATGGGTTCGCCGCCGCGGCGAGCTGCCTGATCGCGCGCCAGGTTTCGGCCTTGCGCGCGGGCGCGGCCAGCAGGTCCGCAAGCCCCGGTAACAGAATAGCGCGCGCAGCGTCCGCCAGCGCCAGTTCGTCACCGACCGCCCGGTGAGAGTCCGCTCCCAGACAACGCCAACTGAGTTCGCCCATCGCCAGCAGCCAGCGAAACGGCGCCATCGTCATGCGTCCGGCGATGAACAATGCGAGCGACTCTTGCGCACCCGCGAGACTGGCATCGGCACCTGCGAACGGCGGCCAGTCGATCACTTCGGCAGCCGCCAGCGGTCCCGGCAGACGCCCGATGGCCCGCAGCATATTGCTCAACAGCGCCGTCCGCTCGCGATCGGGCCAGCCGCCAGCGGGCAAGGCATCGAACACCAACAGATCCGGCACCGGCTGCCAACAGGCGATGCGAAATGCCAGCGCGGCGGCCGTTTCGGCGCCCGCGGCTTCGGGCTGCGACGGCGCTTGCGATCCCGCGGCGGCAACGGCCACCGGCGCCCGCTCCCGGAGTGCCGCCAGCGGCGCTTGACCGTGTTCTGCCGGCGCCGTGCCACCGGCGGACTCCGCAGCCGGTATGCCAGGTGCTCTTGGCGCAGCCATGACGGCGGGTTGCTCGGACGCTTCGGCGCGTTCCACAGCCGCTCCGGCAAATGCCGTGGCGGCTTCACCAGACGCCGGGCGCGGCCGGTATCTGACCACGCCCAGTGCCGTCAGGTACGCGTCCCGTCGCGCCGCGTCCATCGACGATTACACGCCGCGCTGGGGATGGACGCGGTCGGGCGTTTCCAGCAGGTTGATGGCATTCAGGTACGCCTTGGCGCTCGCCACCAGAATATCGGTATCCGCGCCCTGACCATTGACGATGCGCCCTCCCTTCTCCAGCCGCACGGTCACCTCACCCTGGGAGTCGCTGCCGGTAGTGATGGCATTGACCGAATAGAGTTGCAGACTGGCACCGCTGTGGGCGAGCTTCTCGATTGCCTTGAACACCGCATCCACGGGCCCGTCGCCGTCCGCCACGGTCTGGTGATCATTGCCCTGGACCCGCAGGGTGAGCTCGGCATGGGGAGCACGTCCGGTCCGCGATGCCACGTCCATGGCGATCAGGCTGAAATGCTCGGCGGTCTCGCCGAGCTGAATATCGGACACCAGCGCCTGCAAGTCTTCGTCGTAGATTTCCCGCTTCTTGTCGGCGAGCTCCTTGAAGCGCACGAACGCACGATTGAGATCGGCCTTGTTGTCGAAGGTGATGCCCAGGGTTTCGAGGCGCGCGCTGAACGCTGCACGCCCCGAAAGCTTGCCCAGCACAAGGCGGTTGGTGTTCCAGCCCACATCCTGGGCGCGCATGATCTCGTAGGTCTCGCGGTACTTGAGCACGCCGTCCTGGTGAATACCGGACTCGTGGGCAAAGGCGTTGGCGCCCACCACCGCCTTGTTGGGCTGCACCGGGAATCCGGTGACCGTGGACACCAGGCGCGAGGTGGGGACGATCTGCGTGGTGTCGATGCGGGTGGACACCGGAAACACGTCGGGCCGGGTGCGCACCGCCATCACGATTTCCTCCAGCGACGCATTGCCGGCGCGCTCACCGAGACCATTGATGGTGCATTCGACCTGGCGCGCCCCGTGCAGCACGGCGGACAGCGAATTGGCCACCGCGAGGCCGAGATCGTTGTGACAATGTACGGAGAATATCGCCTGATCGGAATTCGGCACGTTCTGGATGACGCGGCCGATCATGGCGCCGTACTGGCCCGGCTCGCCGTAACCCACGGTGTCGGGAATGTTGATGGTGCGGGCACCCGCGGCAATCACCGCCTCGATGATCCGGCACATGAATTCGAACTCGGTGCGGCTGCCGTCCTCGAGCGAAAACTCCACATCGTCGACCAGATTGCGCGCAATCTTGACGGCACCGATGGCCTGCTCGAGCACCTGCGCCGGCGTCATCTGGAGCTTGTATTCCATGTGAATCGGCGAGGTGGCGATGAAGGTGTGGATGCGGGGTGCCGCCGCGCCCCTGAGCGCCTCGGCGGCGCGCTCGATATCCGCCGGCAAGGTGCGCGCGAGACTGCATACGCGGCAATCGCGGATGGTATCGGCGATGCTTTTGACGGCGGCGAAATCGCCGGGGCTCGAGGTCGCGAAACCCGCTTCGATCACGTCCACCCGCAGTTTTTCCAGCGCCTTGGCGACGCGCAATTTCTCTTCGCGCGTCATGGCTGCGCCGGGGCTTTGCTCGCCGTCGCGCAACGTGGTGTCGAAAATGATCAAGTGTTCTTTGTTGTCGGCCATGGCGTTGGGCTCCCAGATCGCGCGCCAGCGCGGCGATCGCTACAGGATGAATCGGCCCGCATCAGCGGGTGATGAAAACGAAAAACAGCGGGAAAGTACGTTGGCTGCCCCTCAGGGCAGCAGCAGGAGCAGTCGGACCGCACACAGCGCCGCCGCCGGACGGCAAGGTCCGGAACGGGAGAACGACGGAACCGCACGAAATGCCATTGCGAGGGACGTTGCACAGTGATTGGAGCCATTCAAGCAGATTCGCTCCGCGCTGCCAAGCCCCGGCGATAGCGGCGCCACAGCCACAGACTGGGGCCGGACAGCGCGTACACGAAGAAGACGGCCAACAGCACCCGGGGCGGATCGATCACCACCAGGGCGGCGCCAATCACCGCCGCGACGATCACGATAAAAGGCACCCGCCCGCGAAAGTCGACACCCTTCATGCTGTGATAGCGGAAATTGGTGACCATCAGCAGCCCCGCAGCCGCCGTGATCAGGCCAACGACAAGGGCAACGCCGCCGGTAGGGACCAGATCGGTTCCGCTCCACACGACACCGGCGACCACTCCGGCCGCGGCCGGGCTCGCGAGTCCGACAAAGAAGCGCTTGTCGGAGGAGCCCACCTGTACGTTGAAGCGCGCCAGGCGCAACGCGGCGCAGGATGCATAAATGAATGCGGCCGCCCAGCCCAGCTTGCCCAGCGCATTCAACATCCAGGCATAGGCTACTACCGCCGGCGCCACCCCGAACGACACCATGTCCGACAGCGAATCGTACTGAACGCCAAACGCGCTCTGGGTATTGGTGAGGCGGGCGACGCGGCCGTCGAGCCCGTCAAACACCATGGCGACGAAAATGGCGACCGCTGCCGTGGAGTATTTCCCGTTCATGGCGGAAAGAATGGCATAGAAGCCCGCGAACAGGGCGCCGGTGGTGAGCAGGTTGGGCAGCAGATAGATGCCGCGGCGCCGGACTACCTCGCCCTCGACGGCGTCCTCGGCCGAGAACGGGGCAAACGGCGGCACCGTCGCCGTGCCGCTGGCCTCGTCGTCATCCGCAAAGGGGTCGCTCACGCCAGGTCTCCTCCGCCAGTCACCGGTTGCCGCGCCTTGGTGCGCATACTGCCGCACTGTAGCAGGAAAGCCCCCACCGGCAGGAGCGCGACGCGGTGAAAGACACCATGAAAAAGGGGCGGACCCCAGCTACCGCGGACCGCCCCCGTGCCGCGCCCAGGAGCGCGCGACCTGCAACCGTTGCCGGTCAGTTCTTCGACTTGTCGATCAGCTTGTTCTTGCCGATCCAGGGCATCATGCCGCGCAGCTTGGCGCCCACGGCCTCGATGGGATGCTCCTGGGCACGGCGCCGGCGCGCCTTCAGTACCGGGTTCCCGGCCTGGTTGTCGAGCACGAATTCGCGCGCGAATTTGCCGGTTTGAATATCGTCCAGAATGCGCTTCATCTCCTTTTTGGTTTCATCGGTGATGATGCGCGGACCGCTCACATAATCCCCGTACTCCGCCGTATTGGAGATCGAGTAACGCATGTCGGCGATGCCGCCCTGATACATCAGATCGACGATCAGCTTGAGTTCGTGCAGACACTCGAAATAGGCCATTTCGGGCGCATAGCCGGCCTCGACCAGGGTTTCGAAACCCGCCTGGACCAGTGCCGTGGCGCCGCCGCAGAGTACTGCCTGTTCACCGAACAGGTCGGTCTCGGTCTCTTCCCGGAAATTGGTTTCGATGATGCCGGAGCGGCCCGCACCGATCGCGGCCGCATAGGACAGGGCAATGTCGCGTGCCCGGCCGCTGGCGTCCCGGTACAGGGCGATCAGCGACGGCACACCGCCGCCCTCCTGATAGGTGCTGCGCACCGTATGGCCGGGGCCTTTGGGGGCGATCATGATCACATCCAGATCCGCGCGCGGCTCGATCAACTGGAAGTGGATATTGAAGCCATGGGCGAACGCAAGCGCCGCGCCGGGCTTCAGGTTGGGTTCGATTTCACTGTAATAAATGGCTTTCTGCTGTTCATCGGGCGCCAGCACCATCACCAGATCGGCACCTTTCACCGCCTCGGCAACCTCGGCCACCTTGAGGCCGGCGCCTTCGGCCTTGGCGCGGGACGCCGAACCCTTGCGCAGCGCTACCACCACTTCGGCGACACCGGAATCGCGCAGGTTGAGCGCGTGCGCGTGACCTTGAGAGCCATAGCCCACCACGGCCACTTTCTTGCCGCGGATGACGGCGAGATCACAATCTTTCTCGTAATACACTTGCATGGTCGTCCACCCGATACTGAGTTTGTTGGTTGTCCCGTGACTGTCAAGCCCGCAGCGCACGTTCGCCGCGCATGATACCGGATACGCCGGAGCGCACCACTTCCAGCACCGCCGTCTCGCCGAGCGCCTCGAT
>JBFWOQ010000004.1:84238-86677 GCA_050250395.1 Porticoccaceae bacterium | reverse complement strand
ACCCCGGAAGATATCGACGACGCGCTTCACTTCGGCGCGAGCATCGCCGCTCGCCTTCACCTTGACGAGCATCAGTTCGCGCTCGATGTGAAGGCCGTCGGTGAGGTCGGTGACCTTCACTACATCGATCAGCTTGTGGAGCTGCTTGGTGATTTTCTCGATGGTGAGATCGTCGCTCTGCGTGGTCAGTGTCATGCGCGACAGGGTCGCGTCCTCGGTCGGAGCGACGGTCAGCGAATCGATGTTGTAGCCGCGCTGGGAAAACAGGCCGACCACGCGCGACAGGGCTCCGGGTTCGTTTTCCAACAGCACCGAAAGAATGCGTTTCATCAGGTACGCTCCGTTTTGCTGAGCCACAGATCGCGCATGGAGCCGGGTGACACATGCATCGGATAGACGTGCTCGTGGGGATCCACCTGGATGTCGACGAACACTACCCGGTCCTTGTAACTGAAGCATTCCCGGAGCTTGTCTTCGAGTTCGTCGATGTGTTCGACGCGCAGCCCGACATGGCCGTAGGCCTCCGCCAGCTTGACGAAATCCGGCAGCGAATCTTCGTAGAGAATCTGCGAGTACCGGCTGCCGTACTGCATGTCCTGCCACTGCTTCACCATCCCCAGCGCCTGGTTGTTGAGGTTGATGATCTTGACCGGCAACTGGTGCTGGGTGCAGGCGGACAGCTCCTGAATGCACATCTGGATACTGCCCTCGCCGGTGACGCAGGCGACATCCGCTCCCGGGAACGCCATCTGCACGCCCATGGCTGCCGGCAGACCGTAACCCATGGTGCCGAGCCCGCCGGAATTGAACCACTGCCGCGGCTGGTCGAAGAGGTAATACTGCGCCGCGAACATCTGGTGCTGCCCGACATCGGACGTGATGTAGGCCTTGCCTGCGGTGACCTTGTAGAGCGCCCGCACCGCATCCTGGGGCTTGATCAGGGAGCCGACGCTGGGTTCGTGGCGCGGCGCGGTGTAGAGCCCGTGACGCCGTCGCCACTCGTCGATCTGCTGCCACCATTCGGCCAGCGCCGCGGCGTCCGGACGCGCGCCGGCAGCGTCGATCTGCTCGATCATCTCGTCCAGCACCGCGTCGCAGGCGCCGACGATGGGGATATCCGCGGGTACGTTTTTCGAAATCGACGAGGGATCGACGTCGATATGAATGATCTGCGCCCCCGGGCAGAAGCGGTCCGGCGTATTGGTGACCCGGTCGTCGAAGCGCACGCCGACCGCCAGAATCACGTCCGCGTGATGCATCGCCGTATTGGCCTCGAAGGTACCGTGCATACCGAGCATGCCAACGAACTGGCGGTCGCTGCCGGGGTAACCGCCAAGTCCCATCAGGGTGTTGGTGACCGGAAAATCGAGCAGTCGCGCGAGCCGCGTAAGCTGGTCCGCGGCATTGCCCAGAATCACCCCGCCCCCCGCATAGATGACCGGCCGCCTGGCTTCGAGCAACACCTTCACCGCGCGGCGAATCTGCCCGGAATGCCCCTTGGTGGACGGCTGATAGGAACGAATGCGGATTTTGTCCGGGTACAGGTAGGGCACCCTGTGGTTGGGGTCGGTGACATCCTTGGGAATATCGACCACCACCGGCCCGGGCCGTCCGCTGCGCGCGATGTAGAAAGCCTTGGCAATGGTTTCCGCCACGTCTTCCGCGCGCCGTACCATGAAACTGTGTTTCACGATGGGTCGCGAGATACCGATCATGTCGGTTTCCTGGAAGGCATCACCGCCAATTTTTTCCTGCGGCACCTGGCCCGAGATGACCACCAGGGGAATCGAATCCATGTAGGCAGTGGCGATGCCGGTGATGGCGTTGGTGGCGCCGGGACCGGAGGTCACCAACACGGCGCCGACTTCGCCCGTCGCCCGGGCATAGCCGTCGGCGGCATGGGTCGCGCCCTGCTCGTGGCGCATCAGGATGTGTTTGACGTCATCCTGCCGGAACAGGGCATCGTAGATGTGGAGCGCCGCGCCGCCGGGATAACCCCAGAGGTATTTGACGCCGGAATCGCGCAATGCGCGGATGGTGGCTTCGCCGCCGGAGAGCAATTCCACTGAATCGTTTCCTCTATCGATAGACGATCGGTTCGGCGCCGCGCAAGGCAACTCGCCGCCAACCCGACAGGGCAAACGCAAACAGGAGGGGTCGCTGGAACATCAGACCCGACGGAAGTCGGGTTGCGCTGCGATCACCGTCGGACGGAGGATTCGATCGCGGCCGGGGGCGGGGTCGTGCCACCCGATGATGCCCAGCGAACGCTGTTTACGTCCACCTGGCGGGCCCTCGACGGGCGGATGGCCACGCGCGAAGGGGCGGCAATGTTAGCGCGCTACACCAACAGGGTCAATGCAGGCTTTCCCATGGGGATCTGCGCGCGACGGGGATCTGCGCGCGCGACACATAGCGTGAATCGAAACGAATTGGCGG
>JBFWOQ010000004.1:0-84228 GCA_050250395.1 Porticoccaceae bacterium | reverse complement strand
TTCTAACCGACTGAACTACCGGTCCGTTGATGCATTGCTTTGGTGGGTGGTACAGGGGTCGAACCTGTGACCTACGGCTTGTAAGGCCGTCGCTCTCCCAACTGAGCTAACCACCCTGCGAGGGAGGGCCGCATTCTACCCGAACGCCCTCCTCTGTCAACGGCAGACATGGAGGTCAAAGCTTGGACCGCTGTACTTGACGGCCCGGGGTAACTACCATGGCCATGCTCACTGGTGCCGCCAACTTTCGATGGAAATCAACAAATCCTTTACTTTCGAAGCGGCACATCATCTGCCCAATGTGCCGCCCGATCACAAGTGCCGCCGCCTGCACGGGCACTCCTTTCATGTCACCGTGCATGTGGACGGCCCCATCGGAGCGGATAGCGGCTGGGTGATGGATTTTGCCGACCTGAAAGCCGCCTGCCGTCCCATCCACGACCAACTCGATCACCGCTATCTCAACGAAATCGACGGACTCGAAAATCCGACCAGCGAACACATTGCGCGCTGGATCTGGCAACGTCTGCAGCCGGTGGTCGCCGGCCTGTCCGCGGTCGCGGTGCGGGAGACCTGCACCAGCGGCTGCCTGTACCGCGGGGACTGAAGTGAAACGGTTGGCGCACAATACAGGAAACGATTGAGCGGACGTGCATATCCTCCGCCTCACCATCGAGTTCCAGTTGCCGGCCTGCCATTCGCTGAAGGACAAGCGGCGCCGGCTCGGCGGCTTGCGGGAAAGATTCGGCAGCAAGCCCAACATCGCCGTTGGCGAATCGGGTTGGCACGATGTTCACGACAGGGCGCGCTGGACCTTTGTCATCGTCGGAGAAAACCAGCGCGTCGTCGAATCGCAGCAGGAGCTGATTCAGACCTACGTCAGCCAGTCGGTCGATGCGCTGGTGACGCACAGCGCCCGTGAATATCTGCACTGACCGGATACGGTGCTTCATCGGCTGTCCGGTATCCCGGAGCGACCAGGCCGCACTCGCGGCGTTGCTGCAATCGCGAGCCGGTGCGGGCTGGCGGCTGATTCCCGCCACCAACCACCATTTGACGCTTTGCTTTCTGGGCGACCAGTCGCCCGTCACCCTGTCCGCACTGGCCGAGCGTCTACGCAACGAGGTTCCGCGCCGACCCTGCCGCGGCCATGCGTTGGCGCTCGCACCTTTCCCCATGCCCACGGCGCCACTGCTGGCGCTGGAACTCGTGCCGGATAAGGCCCTGCTGGCCTTGCGGGCTGGGGTAGTACGCTGCGTGGCGGGAACCGGAATCCGCTGCGAAACAGCGGAGTTTCGTCCTCATATCAGCCTCGCCCGCGGCGCCGGAGAAGTCCGTGCAGAGACCATTGAACTGGACCTGTCGTTCAACGAACTCTGTCTGTATCGGAGTATTCGGACATCCGCGGGCAGCCGGTATCGGCGGCTCGTCAGCATTGCACTCGGCACCCCGCAAGACGGCGCAAATGGTTTAACAGCTTGCTGAAAAGCTGCTGCGGCAGCCATCTGCTTCGTTGCGCGGTGCTCGCTCCCTCGCCTATCCATCTGATATGTCTCGGTCGCTGCGCGCCGTGCGCCTCGCAGCTGGCCGCCTCGCGACGCTTTTCAACAAGCTGTCAAGCCTGCGGTGACGCGACCGGAGAAGGTTTCGGTTCACCCGGGGCGACCCCGGCACCGAAATCCAGCAACTGTTCTGCCGCCGTTTCGATTTCCAGACGCAGTAGCTGGCGCCGATCCGCGATGGCATCGATGAAGGGTTGGTAGGCGGCTGCCGTGCGCGTCCGCACCCGCGGCCGCAACCGCTCGTGCAGTGTCGCGAGCTCACATTCGCGCGCAAGCAGATCAGCCAGTTGCACGGCCTGCGCGGTCCTGACCGGATCCAGCTTCTCCACCAAACCCAGAAGCTGAAGCTGGCAACTGTAATACCGCGCATAACGTGCCCAGTGACCGAAGTCGGCGTCCAGCCCCGACTTCAATGCGCGAACCGCATGGCGGCGGCAATCGGTCCGGGAACCCGCCAGTCCGGCGCGAAGATCGGCGCGATCGAAGGTGCCCGGCAGCCCGGGTTCCAGCGCCGCGACCAGGCGCTCCAGCCGGCGGGAAACCGCCGCCGCCAGACGTTTCGGCGACAGCTCGCGCTCATCGATCACCAGGACCGGAGGTGCGGTGCATATCTGCCGCACTTGCTCGAACAGGGTGCAGCTACCCAGGTCTCCGAACAACTCCGCACACAGTGCGCGCTGCGCGATGTGCTCCTGCAACGGCGCGATAAAACCGGCAATGTCCTCCACCTGTGCCACCGTGCGCTCGGCAAGATCGGGGTCGGTGGCCGCAAACAGATGTCCAAGCGCCGCCATGCGCTCGAGCGCGGCGTACGCCTGGGGCACGCCCTGAAGCCGTTTGCGGGAAACCGTGGCAAGCGCATCCACGGCGACGGCTGTCTGGCGTCGCAGGATGCGATTCAACTCACTCGCGAGAGATGTGCCGGGTTCAATGGCGTAGTCGAAGCGCATGGCGCATGAAACCACAGTCTCCGCCGGCATTTAACAGCTGTTACCGGCGTCGACCCGGATTCAGTCCTCGGCACCCATCACGACCGGCCGCACGCAGGCCAGCTCCGCGTCGGTCAACAACCGGGAGCGAATCAGAAAGCGCACTCCGAGCGGAATTTCCAGGGAAAAGCTGGCGCCGCGCCCCGGCACCACATCGACGGTGGTATGGCAGTTTTCGTAGTACTGGAACTGCTCGGGCGACATGTAGAACTTGCAGCCACGAATAGTGCCCAGACAAACATCGCGGCTGCCGATGCGGAAATCGCCGACCGCAAAGCACATGGGGGCGGAGCCGTCGCAGCAACCGCCGCTCTGGTGGAACAGCAGGGCGCCGTGTTGGGCGCGCAACTGGTCCACCACGGCGCGCGCCGCGTCGGTGATGGCCAGTCGCTCGCAAAACTCCGTCATGCCGGAACAGGCCTCAGAAGAAGCCCAGCTTTTCCTTGGCGTAGGAGATCAGCACGTTCTTGGTGTTGCGATAATGGTCCAGCATCATGTGGTGGTTTTCGCGACTGATACCGGATTTCTTGTAGCCGCCAAAGGACGCATGCGACGGATAGACGTGGTAACAGTTCACCCACACCCGCCCTGCCTGAATGCCGCGCACGAAAGTTTGCACTTGATGCATGTCGCGCGACCACACCGCCGAACCCAGGCCATAGAGGGTATCGTTGGCAATGGCGAGCGCTTCGTCGTCGTCCTTGAAGGTGGTCACCGCGAGCACCGGCCCGAAAATCTCCTCCTGGAAAATGCGCATCTTGTTGTGGCCCTTGAACACCGTGGGCTGGATGTAATAGCCGCCCGGGTACTGGGCATTCTTGTATGGCTGCCCACCGCAGAGCAGTTGCGCGCCCTCTTTTTTGCCGATATCGATATAACTCAGGATCTTTTCGTATTGATCGTTGGAAGCCTGGGCGCCCATCATGGTGGTGAGTTCGTAGGGGTCGCCCATCGTGATCGCGGCCACGCGAGACAGACATTTCTCCATGAACCGCTCGTAGATGCTCTCGTGCACCAGCGCCCGCGAGGGACAGGTGCAGACCTGGCCCTGGTTCAGCGCGAACATCACCAGACCCTCGATCGCCTTGTCCAGGAACGCATCGTCCTTGTCCATCACGCTCGCGCAAAAAACGTTGGGCGATTTGCCGCCGAGTTCGAGCGACACCGGAATGATGTTCTCGGCGGCGTACTGCATGATCAGTCGGCCGGTGGTGGTTTCACCGGTGAATGCGATCTTCTTGATATCGGGGTGAGATGCGAGCGGCTTGCCCGCCTCGGCGCCAAACCCGTTCACCACATTGAGCACCCCGGGCGGCAGCAGGTCGCCGATGAGTTCCATCAGCACCAGTATCGATACCGGCGTCTGCTCGGCGGGTTTCAATACCACGCAGTTACCGGCCGCCAGCGCCGGCGCGATTTTCCAGGCCGCCATCAGCAGTGGAAAGTTCCAGGGAATGATCTGGCCGACAACGCCGAGAGGCTCGTGGATTTCCATCGACACCAGGTTCTCGTCGATATCGCTGACCGAACCCGACTCGGTGCGAATGGCCGCGGCAAAGTAGCGGAACTGGTCGATCACCAGCGGCAGATCCGCGCCCAGGGTCTCGCGAATGCCCTTGCCGTTATCGCAGGTCTCCACCATCGCCAGCTGCTGGATGTTGGCCTCGACGGTGTCGGCGATCCTGTTGAGGATCGCGCTGCGCGCGGCGGCCGCAGTCTTGCCCCACGCGGGGAAGGCCTCCCAGGCCTTTTTCACTGCGAGATCGATGTCCTTGGCGTTGGACTGGGGAATGCGCGCCACCAGCTTGCCGTCGATGGGCGAGGTGTCCTCAAAATAATGGCCGTCGATGGGAGCCACCCAGCGCCCGCCGATATAGTTCTCGTACTGGGGTTTGAATTGCGGACGTTGAAATGTCATCCGTCACCTCCCGATCATTGTGGTTATGGGGTGGAAAGCCGCGCAGGAACCAGGCAGGTGGTCGGCGGGATGCCGAACCGCACGTGCATCCGGCCCGCTTCGATTATCGGCGCGCGCCCGAGCGGGCGCAAGCCAAGTGCGGGGGGCCGCCCTCCGGCCGCGCCGAGCACGGGAGCATCGACCGTTATAATCTGCCGCTTTTGAGGTTCCGCACCATGACGTCACCTGCGCCCACGGACCCGCCCTGCGCGCCGTCTGCCGCCGCGGCCGTCACGGCCGACGTGTCGCTGGAAGCCAAGGTCGGTGCATTGCGCCGGAACTTCGGCGCCCTGCTGCCGGCAGCCATCGCGGTGTACCCATCGCCACCTGCCGGCTACCGCATGCGCGCCGAGTTCCGCATCTGGCATCGGGACGAGCGCTGCCACTACGCCATGTACCGGCCGGGAGCGTCCGGCACGCCCTACGTCATCGACGACTTCCCGCCCGGCGCCGCCGCCATCACCCGCCTGATGCCGCCCTTGCTGGCGGCGCTGAACGCCTCGCCGGAACTGCGGCGGCGTCTGTTCGCGGCGGAATTCCTCACCACCGTCGCGGGCGATGCCCTGATCACCCTGATCTACCATCGCGCGCTGACACCGGTCTGGCAGGACGCCGCCCGGGCCTTGGCCGGTCACCTGAATTGCAGCCTGATCGGTCGCAGCCGCAAACAAAAAATCGTGATCGGCGCCGACCATGTCACCGAAACCCTGACCGTGGCCGGCCGCGACTTCCACTGGCGCCAGTACGAGTCCGGCTTCACCCAGCCCAATGCGGCGGTCAACCGCTGCATGCTGGAATGGGCGGCGCGGAACTGCCGGGGACTGGGCGGCGACCTGCTCGAACTCTATTGCGGCAACGGCAATTTCACCCTGGTGCTGGCGGGCCTCTACCGGCGGGTGCTGGCGACCGAGGTGGCCAAGCTCTCGGTGGAAGCCGCCCGGCACAATCTCCAGGCCAATGGCATCGACAACGTCGAGCTGGTGCGCATGGCGAGCGCCGAAGTCCGCGACGCCCTGGCCGGCGTGCGGCCCTTCCGGCGCCTGCGCCACCTCGATCTGGCCGGCTACGACTTCACCACCCTGCTCGTCGACCCGCCCCGCGCTGGCCTGGATGCGGCCACCATCGAGCTGGCCAGAAACTTCCCGAACATTCTCTATATCTCCTGCAACCCAGTGTCTTTGTTGGAAAACGTGCTCCAACTGGAATCCACCCACCGGATTTCCGCCGGCGCCGCGTTCGATCAGTTTCCGGACACGCCGCACCTCGAATGCGGCCTGCTGCTGACCCGGCGCTGATTGGCACGAGTCACGTGACAGATTACACTTGACGCATGATCAAGACCTTTGCGGATCGGCAGTCGCAGGATCTGTATGTCACAGGCAAAGCCAAACGGTTTCCGACGGATCTCGCCAAGCGGGCGGTGCGTAAACTGGAATACGTGGATTTGGCTACACGGCTGGATGACTTGAAGGTTCCACCCGGCAATCGCCTTCATGCACTGGAAGGCGACCGAAAGGGACAATACGCGATCTCGATCAACGACCAGTGGCGCATCTGTTTCCGGTATGTGGACGGTGACGCCTACGATGTCGAGGTTTGTGACTATCACTGAACGAGGTGAGAAGCATGAGCATTCCCAACACAACCAGAAGCAAGCGACGGCCCACCCATCCGGGCGAGATGCTGCGCGAAGATTTTTTGCCGGATTACGGACTTACCGTTTCCGGTTTGGCCGAAGCCGTGGGTGTCTCGCGACAGTCGATTAATGAGGTACTGCGAGAGCGCCGGAGTGTTAGCCCCGAAATGGCTCTGCGGCTGGGCCGCCTGTTTGGCAATTCTCCAGAGTTTTGGCTGAACGCCCAGAGAGCCGTGGACCTATGGGATGCAGCAGAGGCAATCAAGAAAGATGTGGCGCGTATCAAGCCGCTAAGCGCCGCATAACGAACCCATCCAGCCGACGTTGCGGCTGCCCAAAAACCCCGAACTGGTAGAATTTTCCGACAAGGCCGACAAGAAAAGCACGAAGGAGACTCCGGCGATGGCGCGTTACAAGGACGACAACCGCGATCAACTGAAGATGATCCCGGTAGCCTTATTGAATAGATGTTTTTTTGTAGTTTTTATATTATCTGTATTTTTCACAAATGCATCTAATTCTGAGAGCATTCCAAGCTGCTATGAGATAGTTAAAACAAAAACAAAGGCTGGCGCGAGTCCAAATTGCGCTCCGCTAATTATTAATAACGATATAGCATTTGATGTAATTAACTATTTCAACGGAAAGAGAATATCATACGACTGGTATTTCTTTGTTGCTGAAAAAGATTCAAAAATGACGTACAAAGCAAAATGGGACGCACTCTCTCTCTTTGTTTCCTCTGTACAGTCACTTTACGAAGAAAATTCAGATATTTATTTTGTTATTTATCCTGAATCGGATAGAGAAAAGAGTTTGATAAATTTAGGACAATATCCTGCCGAGAAAATAATTGGATATGCGAAATATGTATTGCCAAAAAATCCTTTTTCCTCAAATAAAGACCATGTATTTCCTGAGAATCACCATAAACGTATTTACAAGCTAATAGTTTATTAGCATCAATGCTATATGAAAATCTCAGGTCTTGCTTCGCGCATCAACTCTTCATCGCATTCGTACATGAAACAAATCCCCCCACAATCCCTCATCACCCCGTCACTGTGGCACGCCCCGCGAACCCTGCCCGGCATCTTCCAGAATCCGCCGCGCCGCGACCATCACGAAGTCGCGAAAATCCGCCTCGATCCGCCGCCGTTCCAGGGTACAGGCGCGCTTGCGGTCGCGATCCAGCGCCTGCCAGGCATCCAGGATCGGCAGGTGCGCGGTGGCCTCGGCGACCTGGAAGAACACCCGTACCTCCGCCTCCGGAAAATCATCCCCGGGTTCCAGTTGGCCGAGCAGATAGCTGATCCGCTGGCAGCCCTCGGTGAGGGTGATCTGCTCCTCCAGCATGGCCCCGGCAAGCAGGCGAATCCCCAGGCGCGCCTGGGCATCGCGCTGGCGCCGGGCCCGCGCGCCGGCCGCTTCGGCCGCGCGTCGCACGCGGCCCTGGCGGCGCAGGCGTAACGCCAACACCAGCGCATACGCCGCTATGGGCAGGATCACCGCCACGGCCGCCAGCGCCAGCCATTGCACCGGCGTCATCAGATCAGCCCCCACCAGCGCAGCGCGATCAGGCCGGCGCAATTGACCAGGAACGAGAGCGCGCCGCTCACCAGGACTATGTTGGCCGCCAAGCGCCGGTCGCCGCCGAACATCTCCACGAACACCACGCTGATCGAGGCGGTCGGCGAGGCCAGCACCAGGAACAGGATGCCGAGCTCCATGCCGCGCAGGCCGAGGCCATGGCCCAGGGCGGTGCCGATCGCCGGCATCCACAGACACTTGTAAAAGGCCGCGCCCCAGCTCACCAGCGCGGGCTTGCGCAGTTCGCGAAAATCCAGCGACGCGCCGAGCATGAACAGCACCAGCGGCACGGTGAGCTGGCCGACGATGTTGCCGGTCTCGACCAGCAGCCCCGGCAGCGGCAGGTCCAGGGCACCGGCCAGCACACCGAGCACGATGCCGAGGATCACCGGGTTGCGCAGCACCGCCATGCCGGCGCCGCTCCCCGGCCGATCCGCGCCGTAGCGGCGCAGCATCAGGATCGAGAAGACGTTGCCGAACACGATGAACACCGCCATCGGCAGGGAGGCGAGCACCACGCCCTCGCGGCCGTAGAGACTCTGCGCCATGGCCAGCCCGGCGATCAACAGGTTGCCGCGCGCGGCGCCCTGCAGGAACACGCCGCGCTGCGCCCGCTCGCGCACCAGAACCACCGCCAGCGGCCAGGCGAGCAGCGACAGCAGCATCACCAGCCCGGCGCTCGCCACCAGAAACCGGGGCGCCCGCGTCACGTCGATCTCGGCGGTCGCCAGCGACAGAAACAGCATCGCCGGGGCGCCCAGGTTGAACACCAGCCGCGAGGCATCGCGCAGAAAGTCGTCGCTGAGCATGCCCAAGCGGCGCAGGACCACGCCCAGCGCGGTGACCAGATAGATCGGCGTGACCGTGCCCAGGGCGAACCAGACGATGTCCAGGTGCTTCATCGCGACGTGAAAACCCATACGGGCAAGTGTGAAAAAGGCCGTCGAGCGCGACCGCAGCCGGTCCGCACGCGACAACCATGGAATTCAACCGGAGCGGGCCGGCGGGCGATCCCGTCGGCACAGGGCGCGAATTTGCCGGCCGCAGTCTACCAGCCGACATCGCGCCGCTGCGGTAGAATTTCGCGCCATGACGCGCGCTCCCAAAATACTGGTATTCGATTCCGGCGTCGGCGGTCTCAGCGTGCTCGCGGCCGTGCGCGCCCGCGCGCCGGGCGGCGATTTCGTCTTCGCCTGCGACAACGCCGCCTTCCCCTACGGCACCAAGGGGGAAGCCGAACTGGTCGAACGGGTGGACAGGGTCCTGCACCTGCTCGTCCGCCGGGAACAACCCGACATTCTGGTGGTGGCCTGCAATACCGCGAGCACCGTGGCGCTGCCGCGCCTGCGCGCACGCATCCCGAATCCGGTGGTGGGTGTCGTGCCGGCCATCAAACCCGCCGCCGCGCTGTCTGCCACCAAGGTGATCGGCCTGCTGGGCACCCCCGGCACCGTCAGCCGCCCCTACACCCGACAACTGATCGCCGACTTCGCCTCCGACTGCGAAGTGATCAGTCTGGGCAGCTCGCGGCTGGTCGATATCGCGGAACAGGCACTGCGGGGCGCCGCGCCCGATATCGACGAACTGCGCGCCATCCTGGCCCCGCTGTTCGCCAACCCGGCGCTCGACACCCTGGTGCTTGCCTGCACGCATTTCCCGCTGCTCGCCGAGGCGCTCGCCCTGGCCGCCCCGCGCCCGGTGCACTGGGTGGATTCCGGCGATGCCATCGCCCGCCGCGTGCTGACGCTGTTATCCGGTCCCGTGGACGGGCCGGACCTGGGCTTTCGCGCCCTGTTCACCGGCGCCGCCGGCAGCGACATCCTGCATCCGGCGCTGTCGGCACTGGGTTGCCGGGAAATCGCGGTACTGCCCTGAACCGCGCGAGCAGCGACCGAGTATGACCAAGATTTGCTTGCAGCGATTGCCAAACGAGTGATGCGATATCCGCCCAGTGGGTGATGCCGTATGGCGCGGCGCATAGGGCACCGACGTCTCCCCCAGAACGGGCCTTGCGGCTCATACTCCATTGGCGTATAGTCTGCCCTCATGCTCACCATCATTGAATCGCCACTTTTCACCAGGCTTTGGCCCGACTATTGGTCCGAAGTGGAACGCAGCGACTTTGTCGCATATCTGGCGGGAAACCCCGATGCCGGAGACCTCATTGCAGGTTCCGGCGGGTGCCGCAAGGTGCGATGGGCCATGAAAGGCGTCGGTAAGAGTGGCGGCGTCCGGGTGATCTACACTGCTCAATTGAAAAACGGCACGCTGGTGTTGCTCACCATCTACGGGAAAAGTGCCCGGGATACCATCCCGGCCCACATTCTGCGCAAGCTTGCAGAGGAACTCGGTCATGGCAACTGAAAAAGACATCGCGGCCCGCGATGCAAAGCGCAACATCGGGGAAGAATTGCTCCAAGCCATCAAGGACGTGAAAGCTGGAAAATACGGGGCCAAGTATCAGGTCGAGGCCAACGACATCGTGAAGGCGCGCATGCAGTGCGGCCTGTCGCAGGCGCAGTTTGCTGCGGCACTGCATATCTCGCCGCGCACGCTCCAGCAATGGGAGCAAGGCCGACGTCAACCCTCGGGCGCGGCGGAAACCCTGCTGAAAATTGTCGCGCGCCATCCCGAAGTACTGCGAGAAGTGATGTCCAGTGCATAGCAACGCGCTTGCGGAACCAGTGGGGCCAGGACCAATGAGATCACGTCCGCCGGGGTCTAGATTCGTAGCCTGGAACACCGGGGTCATAAAACACGAGGTCGATAGCTGGGCGCCACCGGGTAACTGAGGTATCCTTTTCCCATGGTTGATGCATCCCTGATTTCGCGCGTAATAACCCTGAGTCCGGTCGAACGGCTTGAACTCATCAGCGCCGTTTGGGAAACGCTGTCCCCTGCCGACGCGCCCGTCACGGAAGAGGAAAAAGCGCTTCTGGACGCGCGTTTGGCAGACTTGGACAACAGCCCGGAGGATCAAAGTCCCTGGTCGGAGGTTCAAGCGCGGCTGCGGCGCCAGTTGCCTTGAGCTACAGGGTTTATGTCCGCCGCGCCGCAGAGCGAGACGTCGTCGAGGCCCAGCACTGGTATGAGGCGCAACAGCAGGGATTGGCGGCAGAGTTCCACGCCGAGTTCAGCGCCGCGCTTGGCAGGCTCGCGGAAACACCGCTCATCTATCCTGTGCTGTACCGTGAAGTCCGCCGAGCGGTATTGCACTGATTTCCCTACCTGATTTGGTTTCGCGTCCGGAATTCTGACGTCACGGTTATCGCCTGTACACACGGCAGGGTTGGCCCAGGCAGGTTATCCGCGCGGTTGCGCGGGAAATGATGCCCGACCATACGCCGCCAACGCCTCTCATTGATGTCGGGCCAATGGTGTCGGACTCACTTGATACCATAAAAGATTACCCAGCCTCGCGATTTTCTTCTGATCCAGCATTCCGTTCCCGCTGGAGCCAGACCTTGTTTCCCCGATTCCAGTTACGCTTTTTGCCGGATCAGCAGATCGGGTTGCGGCGCTTTATCTCAAAGTAAAACTGGTTTCGCTGTACCGGAATGCCGGCAGTCCGGCCTTGCTGTCGTTCGGCATCACGAATTTCCGGCCGGAGCCTTCGCCGGCAACACCAGCGTGCCCTGATTGCCGCGCGCCGGCACACTGAGATAGCGCACGCCCTCGATCTGGATGTAGCTGGGCGTCACCACCGACTCGGGATGGCGCTGAAAATCCGTCATGGCTTCCGCGCAATCGGCATAGGTCGCCAGTCGCCGGCAGTTGACCTCGGTCGCGCGCATCACCAGATGTTCTCCCGACTCGCCCTGTGCCACCACCTGCGCCGGCGTGGTCCAGAAGGAATCGACCAGTTCGCTGCCGTCGTGGACGCCATCCTGGCCGAGCGGCAGCGCGGCGAGAAAAAATCGCGTGTCGAAACGCTTGGGGCGTTCGGGCGGCGTGATCCAGTGGGCGAAGTAGATCAGCTCCTCGGCCGCCGCCCGCAGCTGGTGGTGCGCGAGCAGGGTCGCGAAATCGAGCTCGCCTTGCACCAGCCGCGCGCGCTCGGGCGCGAGCTCCGCGAGCAGGACCGGGGTCGGCCAGCTCCCGTCCGGCGTTTGCGCGTAGAGGATTCCCACCTCCTCGAAGGTTTCGCGAATCGCCGCCATGCGATAGCCGTGCAGCGGATCTTCGGGCGTCGCGCCGTCGGCCGGCTCCAGCGCGCCGCCCGGAAACACCAGGGCGCCGCCGGCAAAGGCCGTGGCCCGATTGCGCAGCGCCATCAGGATTTCCCAGCCGTCCGTGCGGTCGCGGCCGATGACCAGGCTCGCCGAGGGCCTGGCCGTCACCGGGGTTGGGGTCGTCGTCATGGGCTTCTCCTCGATCCGGCCGGGGGCCCGATCCAGACCCCCGGGGCATGCTGCTATAGTCGGATCCGATTGTAGCCCGACCCTCCGGCAAGTCCCGCGCGCAAGGATCGATCATGGCCCGACTGCCCGCTCCCCGTCCGCCGTCCGCGGCCCACGGCCCGCGCTGAACGATGCCGGCGCCGCTGGTCGAGCTCGCCCCGATTCGCGCTGCGCTCGCCGCCGGCGAACTGGTGCTGACCCCCAACCAGCGCCTGGCGCGGGCGATCGAGCAGACCTGGGGGCTGGAGCTCGCCGCAACGGGAACCCTGGTCTGGGAGCGCCCCCGCGTGTATGCCCTCGAACACTGGTTCGAGCGGATGTGGCAGGAATTGCGCGACGCCGCCTTCACCCCGGCGCTGGCGGGTACGGTGGCGAGCGCCGCGGTGGAAACCCGCCTCTGGACGCGCGTCATCGCCGCGCACCCCGACAGCGTCGTGGGCGATCCCCGGGGCCTTGCGAGACTGGCCCACAGTGCGCGCCAGCTCCTCGAACGCTGGGATCTCGATCCCGCCCGGCTCGATGCCGACGGCCATCGCGGTTGCGAACTGCTGCTCGCCGGGCTGCCGGCCTGGCGCCAGGCCATGGCGGCCTGCGCGCTGCTCACCCGGGAACAAAGCCTGGAGGTGCTGCCCGCCGGGCTGGCCGCCGGCCTGCTCGCGCGCGAGCCGACTGTCCATCTGCTCGGCTTTGCCACCTTGGCCCCCCGTTACCGACGTATCCTGACCGGGCTTTGCCAGCGGGTTATCGAGTTGCGGCCCCAAAGTGCCGGCGGCGACCCGCGCCTCGCCGCCCTGCCCGATCCAGCCACCGAAATCGCGGCCGCCGCCGGCTGGGCGCGCGACCAGTTGCAAGCCGATCCGCAGCGGCGTATCGGGGTGATCTTCCCCGACCTGACCGCCAACCGTGCCCGCATCGAGCGCCAGTTTCGCGACCTGCTGGAGCCCGGCCACGGACTCCCGGACAGCGGCTGGCAACCGCCGCCCTTCAATCTATCCGCCGGCGTTCCCCTCGCGGACTTGCCGCTCCCCCGCGCGGCGCTGGAACTGCTGGCGCTCGCCGACGGCCCCCTGCCCCTCGGGCTGCACTGTGCGCTGCTCCAGGACCCGTTCTGGGGCGACGCCGCCGCCGAACAGGAAGTGCGCAGCCGCGCCGAGCGCCGCCTGCGGGACCTGAACCGGCTCGCGCCGTCCGCCGGGGATTTCCGCGACGCCCTGGCGCGCGCCGAAGCCGCCCCTGCGCCTGACGTCGGCAGCCTGTCCCGGCGTGTGCAAGCGGCGCGCGAACACCGCCGCCGCGCGCCGCTCCGGCAGGGTTTCGCCGCCTGGGCGCGGCACGCGAGCGAGCATCTGGACATCCTAGGCTGGCCCGGCAGCCGAACCCTCGACAGCCACGAATACCAGCAGCGCCAGCACTGGCGCACGCTGCTCGACGCGTTCGCCGCCCTCGCCGTCACCGGCGAAACGCCGACCTGGTCCGAAGCGCTGACCGAATTGCGCCGCCTCGCGGCGGACACGGTGTTCCAGCCTCGGACGCCGGATGCGCCGCTCCAGATTCTGGGGGTGCTGGAAGCCGCCGGTCTGCGCTTCGACACGCTCTGGGTCGCCGGCATGAGCGATGCCCGCTGGCCCGAATCCCTCGCGCCGCACCCGCTGCTGCCCGGCCCCTTGCAGCGCCGCCTGGCGATGCCGCGCGCCCAGGGCGCCCATGAACTGGCGCTGGCCCGCGCCCTGGTAGCCGATCTCGCCGGCGCCGCGCCCGCGGTGATCTTCAGCTACCCGCTGCGTGATGGCGAAGTGGCGCTGCAAGCCTTTGCGCCGCTGCGCCAACTGCCGTCCGAGGTCGTTCCCGTGCCCGCGCTCGACCCGCCGCTGGCGGTGGCCCAGACCGGTGCCGGGGTACTGGAAACCATCGCCTGGGGCGATGCGCCGGCCTGCGTCGCAGCCGAACTGGTACGCGGCGGGAGTGGTTTGCTGCGCGATCAGGCCGCCTGCCCGTTCAATGCCTTCGCGATCTGGCGCCTGGGTGCGCGGGCGCTGCCCGAACCCGAGCCCGGACTCACCCGTGCCGAGCGCGGCACTCTGGTGCATCGGGCGCTGGAGCTGTGCTGGCGCGAGCTGCCCGATCAGACGGCGCTGCTGACCCTGAGTCTCGAAGCACGGGCAGAACACCTCGCCGCCGCCATCGCGGGCGCGCTCGACGAGCTCGCCCGCCAGCGGCCCGAACTCCGCGGCGGGCGCCCACGCGCGGTCGAGGCGGCCTGTCTGCAGCGTTTGCTCGCGCACTGGCTCACGCTGGAAACGCTGCGTCCACCCTTCCAGGTGGCGGCGCGGGAACAGGACGTGGAACTCGATCTCGCCGGAATCCCGGTGCGCCTGCGCATCGACCGCATCGACCGGCTGGCGGATGGCCGGCTGCTGCTGATCGACTACAAGACCGGCAATGTCCGGGCCGGCGGCTGGGCCGGCGCGCGCCCGGAAGAACCGCAACTGCCGCTCTATGCGCTGGCGCTTGCCGATGCAACCACCGGCGCGCTGGCCGGCACGCCGCTCGCGGGCATGGCCTTCGCCCGCGTCCGCATCGACCACAAGACGCCCGGCGCACTGGTGGGTCTCAGCGATACCGCGGAGCTGATCCCGGGCTGCAAGACGCTGGAAGAATACGGCCTGCCGGCGGACTGGCCCGCGGCGCTCGCGCAGTGGCGCCATGATCTCGGTGCCCTGGCGCGGGAGTTTCTGCGCGGCACTGCCACCATCGCCTGCCATACCCGTGCGGTCGCCAACCAGACCGAGCTGCTGCCGCTCAACCGGCTGCCGGAGAGCGACGCCATCGCGCGCTGGCGGGAGCGCCCATGACACCGGACCGGGACGCACGCCGCGAGGCCCTGGACCCCGGACGTTCGTTTGCGGTGGCGGCGCCCGCCGGCTCCGGCAAAACCGGCCTGCTCACCCAGCGCATGCTGCGCCTGCTCGCCGACAGCGCCCAGCCCGAGGAAGTGCTGTGCATGACTTTCACCCGCAAGGCGGCGGGCGAAATGCGCCGGCGCATCCTGGCCACCCTGGAGCTCGCGCGGCAGCCGCTTCCACCCGACGCCGAATTCGAACGCTGCAATTGGGAGCTGGCGCGCGCGGTGACGGCGCGGGATGCCGCCGCGGGCTGGGACCTGGCCAACGCGCCCAACCGGCTGCAAATCCACACCATCGATGCCTTCTGCGCAATGCTGGCCCGCCAGCTCGCGGTGGAAGCGGGCCTGGGCGCCGGCCTCGCGCCCAGCGAAAACGCCGAGCCGCTGCTGCGGGCGGCCGTGCGCGATCTGGTCGCCGAACTGGAACGTCCGGGCGCCACGGGTGACGCGCTGGCGGTGCTGCTCACCCATCTCGACAACAACCAGAGCCAGCTCGAAGACCTGCTGATCCGCCTGCTGGGCAAACGCGAGCAATGGCTGGGCCATGTGCTGGCGAGTCGCGACGCGCGCCCGCACCTGGAAGCGGCGCTCGCGGAACTCGTCGCCGACACGCTGCAACAGTTCCAAGGGGAGCTGGCGCCGATGGCGGCGGAGCTCGCGGAACTGACCCACTACGCGGCCCGCAATCGCGCGCGCGCGGCGCCGGACGATCCGCTCGCGCCATTCGCCGCCACGGCCGGGCTGCCCGCTGCGCACGTGCCGGAGCCCTGGCGGGCGATCCTGGGTTTGTTCCTGACCGCCAACGGCAACTTCCGGAAAAAAATCGACAAGCGCCAGGGCTTTCCCACCGCCAGGGAATCCATCGACCCGGAGCTGGCGGACGCCTACAAGGAGCGCTGGAGCGCGCTGTGCGAACGCTTCGCCGCCACGCCCGGCCTGCTGGAACTCTGCAACGACGTGGTGGCCCTGCCGCCCGCCGCCTACCCGGATGCGCAGTGGCGGGTGCTGGCCGCCCTCACCCAACTGCTGTCCGAACTCGCCGCGCGCCTCGACCTGGTATTCCAGCGCGCCGGCGAGTGCGACTTCACCGCCATTGCGCTCGCCGCGTTGCGGGCGCTGGGCGACGAGGATCAGCCCACCGACCTCGCCCTGCGCCTCGACTACCGCCTGCGCCACATTCTGGTGGACGAGTGCCAGGACACTTCGTCGCTGCAATTCGCGCTGCTGCGCCGCCTCACCGCCGGCTGGCAGGACGGCGACGGCCGCACCCTGTTTCTGGTGGGCGACGGGATGCAGTCGCTCTACGGTTTTCGCAACGCCAACGTGGGCCTGTTCCTCGACAGCCGCCGCCATCCCCTGGGCGACGTCCATCTCATTCCGCTCGATCTGAGCGCCAATTTCCGCTCCCAGGAGCAACTGATCCTCTGGTTCAACCGCATCTTCGCCAAGGCTTTTCCGGCGACGGAAGACACCGCGCGGGGTGCGGTGCCCTATGCGCCCGCCGGTGCGGTGCGCCCGCCGCTACCCGGTGCGGCGGTCAGCGCCGATGTGCTGCCAAGCACCGCGACCGCCGCGGAGGCAGCGGAAATCGTGGCGGCGCGGGCGCAGGCCGCCCTGGCCGAGCCGGGCGACGTGGCGATCCTGGTGCGGGGGCGCAATCATCTGCGCGAGATTCTTCCCGCACTCTACCGCCGCGGCCTGTGCTGGCACGCGGCGGATATCGACAGCCTCGCCGGCAGCATGCCGGTGATCGATCTGCTGTCGCTCACCCGCGCGCTGCTGTGCCCGACCGATCGCATCGCCTGGCTCGCGGTGCTGCGCGCGCCCTGGTGCGGACTCGGGCACGCCGATCTGCTCGCACTCGCCGGCGGCGCCGGCGCCGATCTGCGCGCGCCACTGCTGCCCCGGCTCGCCGCCTGGGCGGAGAATGGCGCGCTCAGCGCCGCTGGCCGCGCCATTCTGGCCCGGGTGGTACCGGTACTGCTCGCCGCCTGGGCCGAGCGCTGGCGCAAACCCCTGCGCATCTGGGTCGAGGGCACCTGGAACGCCCTGGGTGGTCCGGCCGCCCTGCTCGATCCCGACGATCTGCGCCTGTGCCGGCAGTATTTCGATCTCCTGGAGAACGCCGCCGACACTGCGCGCAGCGACTGGCCGGCCTTCACCGCCCACGTGCAGAGCGGCTATGCGCTACCCACGGCGACGCCGGACACGCGGCTCCACATCATGACCATCCACAAGGCGAAAGGCCTGGAGTTCGACACCGTCATCATCCCCGCGCTGGATCGCAAGGGCCGCTCGGATGATCGCGAACTGCTGCGCTGGCGGGAGCGGGTCACCGCCGCCGGCGACAATCACCTGCTGATCGCGCCCCCGCAGCGCAACGGCGAGGCGAGCGATCCGCTCTACACCTGGCTGGCGCGCGAAGACAGCTTCGCGAGCCGGCTGGAGGACGCCCGCACCCTCTATGTGGGCTGCACCCGCGCGGCGCGGCACCTGCGTCTGGTGTTTCGCGAACCCGGCAAGGACAGTCCACCGGACAACAGCCTGCTGGCGCGCATCTGGCCCGCGCTCGCGCCGGAACTGGCGCAGCCCGGCCCGGGTTTCGAGGTGATTCGTCACCCGGGCGCGGCGGGGAACGCGGATAGCGAAGTCGATGCGCAAACGGACGACGACGCAGAGACCGCACCGGTGGAGCCACTGAGCCACGGCGTGCGCCTGCCGCCGGACTGGCGGCCGCCACTGGCGCGGCCGGCGCCCGGCCCGGCGGCGCCGGCGCCCGGCGCCGGCGAAGACACCGAAGCGCCCCTCGCCCGCCTCGCCGGGATCCTGTTTCACCGCACCGTGAGACAGCTTCTGCGCGAAGGCCCGGAGCGCTGGGACGCCCGACGCAGCGCGCGTCAGGAACCCCTCTGGCAAGGCGAGCTGGCCGCCGCGGGCGCAACCGCCGCCGAGGCGGAAACCGCCATCGCCCGCATCCGGCGGGGACTCGATAATCTGCTCGCCGACGCGCACGGCCGCTGGCTGCTCACCGACCACCCCGAGGGCGGCGCGGAATGGGAACTGGGCTATCTGGACGACCACGGCCAGACGCGCACTGCCATCGTGGATCGCACCTTCGTCTCTGAGAAGACGCGCTGGATCGTCGATTACAAACTCGCCGAGCCCGCCGTGGGCGAACCACCAACGCATTTCATCGCGCGCCAGCGCAAGGCCTACGCCGAGCAGCTCGCGCGCTACGCGGCGCTGTTCGCACGCCGGGATTCACGGCCGGTCTGCACGGCACTGTATTTTCCGCTGCTGCCGCATCTGGAAATTCTTTAACCAGCAGCTTGTTGAAAAACGTCGCGAGGCGGCCAGATGCGAGGCGCACGGCGCGCAGCGACCGAGACATATCAAATAGATAGGCGAGGGAGCGAGCACCGCGCAACGAAGCAGATGGCTGCCGCAGCAGTTTTTCGACAAGCTGGGCCACAGCGCGGTCCGCTCATCCCGTCGTCACCTGAATTACAGTAGAATTCGCGGCCCATATGCCGCTATCGCGGCCGCGCGACGGCCGGGAATACTTAATCAAATGATCGAAAAAGCCCTTGAAAACCTCAATGTGGATTCCCAGCAGGTCCTGTTGACGCCGGACGACCTGAAGCGGGATCTGCCCATGACCCCTGCCGCCGCCGCCACCGTGGTGCAGGGACGCGAGACGGTGCAGAGCATTCTCGAGCGTCAGGATCATCGCCTGATGATCGTGGTCGGACCCTGCTCCATCCACGATGTCGACGCCGCCATGGACTATGCCCGGCGCTTGCGAGCGCTGGCCGACCGGGTGGCCGACAGCCTGTTCATCGTGATGCGGGTGTATTTCGAGAAGCCGCGCACCACCGTGGGCTGGAAAGGGCTGATCAACGACCCGCACCTGGATGACTCCTTCCGCATCGACGAAGGACTGCACATCGGCCGCCGCCTGCTGCGCGACATCGCCGAACTGGGCCTGCCCGCCGCCACCGAAGCGCTGGACCCCATTTCGCCGCAGTATTTGCAGGATCTCATCGCCTGGTCGGCGATCGGCGCGCGCACCACCGAATCCCAGACGCATCGGGAACTCGCCAGCGGCCTGACTCCCGCGGTGGGTTTCAAGAACGGCACCGACGGCGGCCTCACGGTGGCCATCAACGCCTTGCAGTCGGTCGCCAAGCCGCACCATTTTCTCGGCATCAACAGCGAGGGGCGCGTCGCCATCATCAAGACCCGCGGCAACCCCTATGCGCACATCGTGCTGCGCGGCGGCGACGGCAAGCCCAATTACGATTCGGTGAGTGTGTCGCTGTGCGAACAGGCGCTGCGCAAGGCCGGCGTGTCCACCAACATCATGGTGGATTGCAGCCACGCGAACTCCAACAAGAGTCACGAACTGCAACCGCTGGTGATCGAAAACGCCACCAATCAGATTCTCGAAGGCAACCGGTCCATCATCGGTCTGATGATCGAGAGCAACATCGAAGCGGGCAACCAGAAACTCTCGCCGAATCGCGCCGAGATGGTTTACGGGAAATCGGTGACGGACGCCTGCATCGACTGGCCGACCACCGAACGCGCTCTGCTCGCCATGCACGCCAAGCTCAAGGACGTGTTGCCCAAGCGCATGGGCTGACTCGTTCGCTGCCGGGAATCCCGAACCGAGACAAACAGTTTGTTGAAAAGCGTCGCGAGGCGGCCAGCTGCGAGGCGCACGGCGCGCAGCGACCGAGACATATCAAATAGATAGGCGAGGGAGCGAGCACCGCGCAACGAAGCAGATGGTTGCCGCAGCAGTTTTTCAACGAACTGCAAGACCGCCGGCTGTAACAGTCGGCGGTGTTGTTTCTATCAAAACCCCGGCGCCGAACGAGCTACGGCCTGAACAAACCATTGACGCGCAGCAGCGCCCGCGACTTGTCCACGGGACCCGCGCCGAAATTACCTTCGATCACGCTCACCGCAATCTTGCCCTGCCCGATCAGCAATGCCTCGCTGTTGGATTCCGCCGCCTGTGGATCCATGGATTCGAACGAAATGCCGGGCAACTCTGCGGTAATGCCGAGTCCTGAAGCCACCGGATCGGCGGCGAGGTTCATGACGAATTTCGGCGACACCGTGGAATAGGTGCCGACCACCGCCCGCGCGAACGGCAAGCCGTTGCTCTCGCCGGCCGCGAACCTGGGGACGTTGACGTTGAGACCGGTGCCTTCCGGGAGCAGCGCTCCATTGGCCGGCGCGCGCCGCTCCAGCTCGTGCACCAGTTTCAGCACGATCCGCGCGGTTTCGGCGGCAAGCGTCGGATTGTCGGCGGTATCGCTGTCGGCACTGACCGCAAGCGAGGGAATGCCCCGATTGATCCCGTAGACGGCGTTGTTGACCGTGCCGGAACTGGGATTCACCAGACCCGTGTTGTTGCCCTCATTCGGCCCCGAGACGATCAGTTGCGGCTGGTGGCCCCAGCGCGGTTCCGCCAACACATCCAGCCCATGGAGCAACGCCATCACCGGGGTGCCATCGACGTAATGAAGATCGGCATCGCTGGCATCGCTACCGACTCCGGGGTCGCCGACCTGGGCGATCCCGCCGACACAATCCACGGTCAGTGGCCCGATCGGACGCAGAAAGTTCAGCGCCGCGCCCTGCCCGCTCTGATTGCGACAGGGCACCGACACCATGACCTGATGGCCGTCATTGCGCAGCGCCTGATACAGCGCGCGCGCATTGGCCGTAAGACCATCGTCGTTGGTAATGAGGATATCGAGCGCGTGGAGCGGCGCGGCGAGGGTGAGCAGCGCCAGCGTCAACGGCAATTGGCGGCGGTATCGCGACATGGTGGGGACTCCTTGAGACTAGAGAAGCCCCCACGCTAATCACTCACCATGACGGGCGCGTGACGACAGGCGCGTGACGCCGGTGTGATCGGCGTCCGCATCCGTCACGAAACGATCACTTCATGCGGGTGTCAGGCGGCACCCTGAAACGTCTTCACGTCGAAGTATTCGCGCCAGCCGGTCAATTTGCCGGCGGCATCGAACTCCAGAATCCCCATCACGGGCAGCGAGCGACGCTCGCCCTTGTGGGTCCAGCCGTCGACGCGCTCGGTCACCACGGTGTCGCCCGCCACGACCACGCGGAGCAGATCGAACGTCATGTCGTCGCCGGCGGCGACAAACTTCTCCACCGCCTTGCGAATCTGCGCCTGCCCTTGCACCGGCGCGAACGGGATGTTGTGGTAGACACCCTCGGGGGCAAAGGCCGCGACGATGGCATCCACGTCCTTGCGCTCCCAGGCCTTGAAGAAATCCCGGGTGATGCGTTCGTTGCGTGCGCCGAAGTCGCTGGCGGCAATGGCCGATTTGGCTGCGGTCATGGTGTATCTCCTTTTTTATGTCGATGGTCGATGGTCGATGGTCGAAGGTCAGTGGTCGATGCGTGAAAAGCCGATTTCGCGGGAGTCTAGACCCGGGTTTTCATTCCGCGCCAGACGCATTTATGCCTCAACGGGCGCTGGCGGTCGCGCGATGATTTGGCTTAGGCTCTGCGCCAACACTTATAACAAACCCGGAGCAACCGCCATGTCGAGTCATGTCCTCAGTGTTCTTGCCGATGATTTCGTGTTTCTCGAAGGCCCGCGCTGGCGGTTCGGGAAACTCTGGGTCTCGGATGTCAATGGCAAAAAGGTTTACACACTGAACGAGCAGGGCGAGCGCGCGCTGTGCGTCGAGGTGCCCAACCGACCGTCCGGGATCGGCTTTTTGCCGGACGGCACCCCGCTGGTGGTGTCGATGAAGGACCGCAGCCTGCAGCGGGTCGAGCACGGCCGCCTGGTCCAGCACGCCAGCGTCGCGCATCTGGTCGAGGGCGAGATCAACGACATGGTGGTGGACCGGCGCGGCAACGCCTATGTGGGCAGCATGGGCTACGACCTGTTCGGTGGCGCCAAATTCAAGCCCGGCAATCTGGTACTGGTGACCCCGGACGGCAAGGCGCGCGTGGTGGCGGATGGACTGCATTTCCCCAACGGCCCGGTGGTGACGCCGGACAACCGCACCCTGGTGGTGGCGGAAAGCTGGGGCAAGCGCCTGGCCGCCTTCACCATCGAAGCCGACGGTTCCCTGAGCGGACACCGGGTATTCGCCGATCTGGGCGACTACACCCCGGATGGCATCACCCTGGACGAAGAAGGCGCGATCTGGGTGGCGGCCTTCGCCAACAATGCCTTCGTGCGGGTGCGCGACGGCGGCGAAATCACCGAGGTGATTTCCTCCGGCGCGCGCCGCGCGGTGGCCTGCACCCTGGGTGGCGCCGACATGAAAACTCTCTACTGCCTCACCTTCGCCGGCGAAATGAAAGACATCGGCAAGGGCATGCGGGCGTCGCGCATCGAGACCACGCGGGTCGCCGTGGCGGGCGCGGGATCGCCCTGAAAACACTGCGGGCCGCGGGACTCGGTCCCGCGCCACACCCGTGCGCCGTGCGTGCTGGCGTGCGGACCCCTTCGCTTGGCCGGTTGTTGCGCAGCTCGTGCGGAAACCGGATGCCGGCGCTCGGCGACTGTGACCTACCAGGCAGACAGGCGAGGGCACATTGCGAACCCGGTAGACGGCTGCCGCAGCGGCTGTTCGGGAAGCCGTCAGGTCATCCCACGCCCCGCAGGGCGTTGATGATGGACTCCAGACGATCTCTGGAATCGGCCAGGATGAGCGCCGCGGAATTGTCCGCCAATTGGAGCCGCTGCGCTGAGGGCAACGCAGCCCAGTCGTCGATGCCATCTCCTTCCTGGTCGTCATTGGCGAGCAGGTTGGCGACCAGCACCACATCGACCAGATCCGCATCCGCCCGAGTGTTGCGCTCTCGCTGTTCGTGTTCTTCCGCGACCGCGACCATTTCGGGACTGAATTTCCATCCGAGCAGAATCGCGCTACCGACACCCGTGTGCCAATCCCCGACGATTTGCTCGAACGCTTCGCCCGCGGCGAACAACCCGGGATAGCGTTCGGCACGCTGCAAGATGTAGATCTTGCCGATATCGTGCAGCAACCCCGCCAACATCGCCTCATCGGCGCTGATGCGCCGGTTGGTTCGGGCGATCACATAGGCGATTGCCCCGACCCGAACACTGTGCCGCCAGAGCTCGCCAAGCCGCGCTTTCAGTTCAGGATTGGACTCGCCGCCCAGGGTCTGGCTCATCGCCAGCGCGATCGCGGTATTGCGGACCATGTTGAACCCGAGACGGGTGACGGCGGTACGGATGTCCTTCACGGCATCGCCGCTGCGACCGGACAGCAGCGCCGAATTGGCGATTTTGATCAGCCGCGCCGCCAATACCGGCTCGGCCGCCACCAGCCGCGCGACCTGTTCCACCGATACCTTGGGATCCCCGAGCGCGGTGCGTACACGCATCGCCACATCCGGAAAAGCGGAAAGTTCGAGCTCGCCCGAGCTCAGCTCGCTGCCGAGTGTCCGCACAAACTCGAAGGCTGCGTTATGCGTATCGGAAATTGGAGAATCCTCCCAGGATGCGGTGGACCCACCGTATTCCGTGGCGGCGGTCCGGGTGGTTGCTGCTCCCCTTCGCGCCTTGTCCTTGTCCCTTGCCCAGCGCGCCAGCGCGCCAGCCCCAAGCGCGATAGCGCGACGAGGTTGCCGGCTCCGTGCACAGCGACCGCGCGCCGCTGCGATGCATTGTCCCGGGCGCCATCATCGAGCGCAACCGAGTCCGCGGGCCAGCCGTGAGATCCATCACGTTTTCCCTCTTCCCTTTGCTCGGGTACCATCCGCGCCAGCGTACCGTCACGAGATGCTTATGAAAACCGGATCCCGCCGCCATTGGTTGCTGGCCCTGCTCTGCGGACTGGTGCTGGCGAACTGCGGCGGTCGCGAGACCCGCGTCGATGCCGGCAACCGCGAGCAGATCCTGCACTGGGGCAATGGCACCGAGCCCCAGGAACTCGATCCCCATATCGTCACCGGCATTCCGGAACACCACATCATCATCGCCCTGATGGAGGGACTGGTGCTCAAGGATCCGGCAACCCTGGAGCCGATTCCGGGCGTCGCTGAAAAATGGGAGATCAGCGCCGATGGCCTGGTCTACACCTTCCATCTGCGCGCGAATGCGCGCTGGTCGAACGGCGATCCGGTGACGGCGCAGGATTTTTCCTGGTCCTGGTGGCGGGCCCTGCAACCGAGCCTCGGCAATCTTTATGCCTATATGTATTACCCGATCAAGAATGCCGAGGCCTATGCCACCGGCAAGTTGAAGGATTTCGATCGGGTCGGCATCGAGGCCCCGGACGCGCGGACCCTGCGCCTGACCCTCGCCAATCCCACGCCCTATTTTCTGCAACTGCTCGATCACTACAGTCTGTTCCCGGTGCACCGGCCGACGCTCGAAAAATACGGCGATCCCACCCAGCGCGGCAGCACCTGGACCCGCGCCGGACATTTCGTCGGCAACGGCCCCTTCGTGCTGAAACAGTGGGAGCTGAACAAGATCGTCGTGGTCGAGAAGAGCCCGACCTACTGGGACGCCGCCAACGTCAAACTCAACGCCATTCATTATTACCCGGTCGAAAACGTGTCCACCGAGGAGCGCATGTTCCGCGCCGGGCAACTGCACATCACCGGTTCGGTGCCGCCGGACAAGATCGCGGTGTACCGCCAGGACTCACCCCGGTTGCTGCGCGTGGAGCCCTATCTGGGCAACTATTTTTATCGCTTCAACACCCAGGTGCCGCAGCTCGCCGATCCGCGCGTGCGCCGCGCGCTGGCGATGAGCATCGACCGCCAGCAGATCGTCGATCACGTCACCAAGGGCGGCCAGCTCCCGGCTTACGCCTTCACGCCGCCGGACACCCTGGGTTATACCGCGCCGCCCGGCTTTGCCTACGATCCGCAGGGCGCGCGCGCCCTGCTCGCGGCGGCGGGCTATCCCGACGGCGCCGGGTTCCCGCCCACCGAGCTGCTCTACAACACCAGCGAAAGCCATCGCAAGCTGGCGGTGGCCATCCAGCAGATGTGGAAGCGCGAGCTCAATATCGAGATCACCCTCAACAACCAGGACTGGAAGGTGTATCTGGACAGCGTCAACAACGGCAACTACCAGATCGCCCGCGGCGGCTGGATCGGCGACTATGTCGATCCCAACAGTTTTCTCGACATGTGGGTGACCGATGGCGGTAACAACCGCACCGGCTGGAGCGATCCCCGCTACGATGAACTGGTGATGCGCCTGGCCCCCGCCGCGCCGTCGCGGGAGCAGCGCTATGCCTGGTTTCGCGAAGCCGAAGCGCGCCTGATGGACGCCATGCCGGTGATTCCGGTGTTCTATTCCTCGCGCAATTTCCTGATGCAGCCCAGCGTGCGCGGGTTGGCGCCCAACCTGCTCGGCTATCCGCTGTTCAAGCAGGTCCATCTGGAGCCAGACCGCTAACCCATGCTGCGCTTCATTCTGTATCGGCTGCTGCAAGCAATCCCGGTCCTGCTGGCAGTGGTCACCCTGACCTTCTTTCTGGTGCGACTGGCGCCCGGCGGCCCGTTCAGTGCCGAAAAGGCCGTGCCGCCCGAAGTGCTCAAGGCACTGGAAGCGCGCTACCAGCTCGATCAGCCCCTGTCCGCGCAATACCTGAGCTATCTGGGCGATCTGCTGCACGGCGATTTCGGTCCCTCGTTTCGCTACCCGGGACGCAGCGTCGATGAAATGATTTTTTCCGGGCTGCCCACCACCGCCGAACTCGGCCTGTACGCACTGCTGATCTCACTGATGCTGGGCACCGCGGCCGGCGTGATCGCGGCCCTGCGGCCCAACACGGCGCAGGATTATCTGCCCATGTCGGCGGCCATGATCGGCATCTGTCTGCCGTCGTTCCTGCTCGGCCCGCTGCTGCTGCTGGTGTTCGGCGTCTGGCTCGAATGGGTGCCGGTGTCGGGCTGGGGCAATGTGCCCGGCGACAAGATCCTGCCTGCCCTCACGCTCGCGTCCGGCTATACCGCCTATGTGGCGCGCCTGTCCCGGGGCGGCATGCTGGAAATAATGTCCCAGGATTACATCCGCACGGCGCGCGCCAAGGGTCTGCCGGAATGGCTGGTGGTGGTGAAGCACGGCCTGCGCGGCGGCCTGATTCCCGTGGTCGCCTTTGCCGGCCCCGCGTTCGCGGGCCTGCTGTCCGGCTCCTTCGTGGTGGAGACCATCTTCCAGATCCCGGGTCTCGGACGCTTCTATGTGCAGGCCGCCTTCAACCGCGACTACACCATGATCATGGGCACCACGGTGTTCTTCGCCGTGCTGATCGTGGCCTTCAACCTGCTCGCCGACATCGCCGCCGTGTGGCTGAATCCGCGCCTGCGTCACCAGTACCGGAAGCGGGCATCGTGAACGGCGAGGCTCTGCCGGCCGAGCACTTGACCGCGGAACGCGGCGTCTCCCTGTGGCGCGATGCCTGGCTGCGGCTGAGGCGCAATCGCATGGCGGTGGCCGGCGCCGCGATTCTTATCCTGCTGTGCATACTCGCCGTGCTCACGCCCTGGATCGCCCCCTACGATTACCGGGCGCAGGATCTGGCGCTGGGCGCCGCGCCACCCTCCGCCGCGCACTGGTTCGGGACCGACACCCTCGGCCGCGACATGCTCACCCATATCCTCTGGGGCGGGCGCATCTCGCTCGCCGTGGGCTTCGTCGCCACCGGGGTCGCGCTCGTGATCGGAGTGCTTTACGGCACCATCGCGGGCTATGCCGGCGGGCGCGCGGACGCCGCGATGATGCGGCTGGTGGATATCCTCTACGCCTTGCCCTTCATGATCTTCATCATCCTGCTGATGGTGATTTTCGGACGCAACATCCTGCTGCTGTTCCTCGCCATCGGCGCCGTGGAATGGCTGACCATGGCGCGCATCGTGCGCGGCCAGGTGCAGACCCTCAAACAGCAGGAGTTCATCGAAGCCGCCGTGTCGCTGGGGCTGTCGCGCTGGACCATCATCCGCCGTCATCTGATTCCCAACACGCTCGGCCCGGTGATCGTCTACACCACCCTCACGATTCCCAGTGTGATGCTGCTCGAAGCGTTCTTGAGTTTTCTCGGCCTCGGCATCCAGCCGCCCGCCAGCTCCTGGGGATTGCTGATTTCCTACGGCGCCGAAACCATGGAGGAATATCCCTGGCTGCTGATTTTCCCCGGCTGCGCGCTGTCGCTCACCCTGTTCGCACTCAATTTTCTCGGCGACGGGCTGCGCGATGCCCTGGATCCGCGCATGGCGAAGGACTGAACCGTGGCGCTGCTCGACGTCGCCAATCTCTCGGTCTGGTTTCATACCCGCAACGGCGTGGTCAAGGCCGTCAACGATGTGAGCTTCAGCGTCGATGCGGGCCAGACGCTGGCCATCGTCGGCGAATCGGGCTCCGGCAAATCCGTGTGCTGCTACAGCCTGCTGGGACTGGTGCCCATGCCCCCCGGCCGCGTCGAGGGGGGCACCGCTCACTTTGCCGGCCGCGATCTGCTGCGACTGCCGCCGCGCGCATTGCGCGCCCTGCGCGGCAACCGGATCGCAACCATTTTCCAGGACCCGATGACCTGCCTGAACCCCTATCTGACGCTGGGGGAACAGTTGCTGGAGCCACTGCTCCATCACCGCAACACGACGCGGCGCGCGGCGCGGTCACAGGCGATCGCGCTGCTCGACGAAGTGGGCATCGTCGATGCCGCGCGGCGTTTCGATGCCTACCCCCACGAGTTCTCGGGCGGCATGCGCCAGCGCGTGATGATCGCCATGGCGCTGATCACCGAACCGCAACTGCTGATCGCGGACGAACCCACCACCGCGCTGGATGTCACCGTGCAGGCGCAGATCCTGCGCCTCATCGCCGAATTGCAGGCACGCCGCAATCTGGCGGTGATTCTGGTCAGCCATGACCTCGCCGTGGTGGCCGACCGCGCGGACGACATTCTGGTGATGAAGGATGGCGAGGTGGTCGAAAGCGGCGCGCCGCAAACCCTGTTCGCGCGCCCCCGGCATCCCTACACCCAGAAACTGCTGGCCGCCAGCCGGCGCAGCCCGCGACCCGCATCTGCCACGCAGCCGCAGCGGGAAACCCTGATCGAAGTGAACGCTCTGTGCACCTGGTTCCGCACCGCGGATCGGCGTCAGATAAAGGCCGTGGACGATGTCTCCCTTGCGTTGCATCGCAACGAAATTCTCGGCGTGGTCGGAGAATCCGGCTCCGGGAAATCCACCCTTGGGCGCTCCATCCTGCAACTGGTGCGCCCCACCTCGGGCTCGGTGCGCCTGCGCGGCCGGGAGTTGACCAGCCTCGGCGCCCGCGCGCTGCGGCCCCTGCGGCGCCAGATGCAGATGATTTTTCAGGATCCCTACGCCTCGCTGAATCCGCGCATGAGCGTGTTCGACGCCCTCGCCGAACCCCTGCTCTACCACGGCCTCGCGACCCGCAAAACGGTCACCGCGCAGGTGCTGGCGCTGATGGACGATGTGGGACTGGCGCACGCGTCGATTCGCAAATACCCCCACGAATTCTCGGGCGGCCAGCGCCAGCGCATCGCCATCGGGCGCGCCATCGCCACCAAGCCGGAAGTGGTGATTGCCGACGAGCCGGTGTCGGCGCTCGATGTCACCATCCAGGCGCAGATTCTCGATCTGATTCTGGAGCTGGTGGCGCGCCACGACCTCAGCCTGATATTCATCTCCCACGATCTCGCGGTGGTGCGCTACCTGTGCGACCGGGTGCTGGTGCTGCAACACGGCAAGCTGATCGAAAGCGGCACCACGGAACAGCTCTGGCAGCATCCCCGCGCAGCCTATACCCGCGAACTGCTGGCCGCGGTGCCGCAACTGGTTTGATGTGCCGGTGGTACCCTGTGCTTCGCCAGCGGCCATGCTGCGACAAAGCGCACTTTTTGTGATCGCCTGACTGAGGCATACTGAAGCGACATTTCATTCAGGGAGACGATAAAAATGGCAACGGACCACCCCGCGGCAAATCGCAACCCACCGCACATCAATCTTGCAACAACCGACCAGGCCCTGGAGTGGCTGCGCGGTGGCTGGAAACTGTTCTTACGCGCGCCGGGAATCTGGATCGCGATTCTGGCGATCTATGTCGTTATCTCCGTTGTCGCCAGCCTCATACCTTTTGTTGGCGGCATTGCACTGGCATTGTTCGCGAATGTTTTCATGTTCGGGATACTTTTGGGCGCTCAGGCTCTGGAGGCCAGTCATCCGCTTGCGGTGGGTCATCTGTTCGCCGGCTTTAGCAGCCCGCGCATGGGCAGTCTGGTACTGCTTGGGGTGCTTGGCCTGCTAGGCACGCTGTGCCTCGTGATACCGGCGGGACTGGCGTTTGGCCTTATCGCGGCAACTGGCGCCGGAATCGATCTGGTGGTGGGGGCACTGCCGATCCTTCTGTTGGCCGTGCTGCTGGTTGCCGTTTCGGCAGCGCTTCTGTTCGCCACTCCCCTGGTCGGATTCAACGGTCTGGCGCCCGTCGAGGCCTTGAAACTCAGCTTCACGGCGACCATGAAAAACTGGCTATCGCTGCTGGTGTGGGGTGTGCTGGCCATACTGCTGGTGCTGGCGGGCGCGATTCCGCTGGGTCTCGGGCTGCTCGTGGTGACGCCGATGCTGTATGCCAGCTACTATCTGATGTACCGGACGATTTTCACTGCACCCCAATCGGAGGCCACCAATCCTGGGAGTTAATCACCCTGGCCGCGCGGGGACTGCACGTCCTTGCGGCCCGTGGGACTGCCGGAGTTCGCGCCGGAACTTATGCCCCCATTGATCCCCTCGTAGCCGGCCGCGAGCGACTCCGCCATGCGTTGCAGGATGTCCCGGATCGCCGCTTGCTGCGTCGCATCCAGAGTCGCCTGCAACTGGGCGATCACCCTTGCCACCGCATCTTCGAGGTGACCGCGCAGGGCGCGGGATTTGTCGGTCAGAAACACCCGGGTGACGCGCCCGTCGCGGGGGTCGCCGTCGCGTCGCACATAACCCTGTTCTTCGAGTTGCGCCAGGGTGCGCGCCACCGCTGCCTTGTCGGCCTGCAGCCGAACCGCCATTTCCTGCTGGGTAACGCCTTCGCCGATATACAGCATGAAGAGGTACGAGAAACGCCCCGAGCCCATGCCGAGCGGGGCCATCTCGATGTCGAGTGCACGGATCATGCTGCGGCTGAGCGTGCCGATGTGGCGCACCAGATTATTGGCCAGATCAATCATCGGATATCCCGCGGTTCATGCCCTGCACCAAAACCTTGCACCAAAACAACTACCGGAGACCGGAAGCACCGACGTTCAACGGCCAGATGCCGCGGTCGGTGGCAGTTCGGATGCTGCGGCGGTCGGCAGATTTTCGGCAACGATGCGGTCGACCATGTCCTGACCACCGGCCCGCCAATAACGGTAAGCCTCGGTGACGTCGACCGGTCGCGGGCTGGGCGCCGCCGTCAGTCGCGGCCCGTCGCGCTCGCTGGTGTCGATGGTGACGGCAAGCGAAGTGCCCAGCGGCAGCGGATGCGCCTTTATCAGGTCGCCATTGAGCGCAATGCGCACCGGCACGCGCTGCACGATCTTGAGCCAGTTGCCGGTCGCATTCTGGGCCGGCAGCAGCGAGAACGCCGCACCGGTGCCGGTGCCGGTGCCGATCACCGTGCCTTCGTAGACGACCTCATCGCCGTACAGGTCGGACACGATTTTCGCCGGTTGTCCGATGCGCAGATTGCGCAACTGGGTTTCCTTGAAATTGGCCTCCACCCACACCTTGTCCAGTTGTACCAGTTGCAGCAGGGGTCGACCGGCCTTGATGACGTCGCCGGCGGAGACAAAGCGCTTGGCAATGTGGCCAGAGGCAGGCGCCACGATCCGGGTCTTGTTGACCATGGAGTTCATGCCGCGCGCCAGGGCGCCGGCGGTCAGCACCCGGGGATGCTCCGCGATGGGCATGGCGCCGGCATTGATGCGCGCCTCGACGAGTTCCTGCTGGGCCGACTCCAGCGCCGCCTTCGCCTCTTCCATGCGCAGCGCCGAGACGTCCCGCTCCTCCTTCGAGACCATGCCGCGCTCGGCGAGTTTGTTGCGGCGTTCCGCTTCATTGCGCGCCAGCGTGTAATGGGCTTCCTCTTCCCGCACTTCGGCGGCCTTGCGGCGCACCAGCTGCTTGAGCGCCGCCACGTCCTGCACGGTGCGGGCGAGTTCGCTCTGGGCACGCGCCAACCGGTTCTTGGGCATCCCGCCATCGAGCCGGATCAGCTCCTGGCCCTGTTCGACGTAGTCGCCCTCCTCGGCCCCCAGCCAGAGCACCACGTCGTCGAGCTGGGATCCGATGTTGAGGATGTCCCCGGTGGTGTAGGCGTTATCGGTTTCCACAAACTTGCGTTTGCCCAAATAGTTGCTGACGCCGTAAGCGAGGACGGCAAGCACGGCAACCACGATGATCAGGCTGACAGAGCGGCGCATGGACAATTTCCGGGCTCCTGGGGTAATGAAGGCTGTTGGCGAAGAATAAAAGGAATCTGTTGATATATCAACGTTGACAGATCAACTATATTGGCCTGCCGTGCCGCTCGCCCGCCGGATCACTCGCCGGCAGCAACCTGAGTCCCCGGTCGCGGCGCCAGACGGGCCGGAATAAAGGCGCTCAACAGAATCACGGGAATCACCGCGAACATGCAGATCATGAAGGTGTCGCTGATCCCCATGGTCGATGCTTGCGCGGTGGCGAGTTTGTCGACCACCGCCCACATGGCCTCCGGGTTGCCGTCGACCAATTGCTGAATCGGCGCAAACGCCAGTTCCTTGCCCGGCATATCGGGATTGATCTCCTCGACCAGGCGTGAGCGGTGAAAGGCCGTGCGGCTCTGCCACAGGCTCATGCCGGCGGCAATGCCGACACTGGTGGCGATGTTGCGGAAAAAATTGAAGAAGCTCGCCGCTCCCACGGTTCTGTCCGCCGACACCGAGCCCAACGAGATCACCATCAGCGGCGGAAACATCAGGGTGAAGCCGATGCCCATGACCACCCGCGCCTGCAGCATTTGCGCGAAGGTGGTATCCGTGGTCGATTGCGCCTGCAGATAAATGGCCAGCATGGTGACGAGACTGCCCGATACCACCAGGTAGCGCAGATTCAACTTCGCGATGTTTTTCCCCACCAGCATCATCCCGACGATCGGCAACACGCTGGTGCCGGCCATCACCAGACCGGAGAGGGTCGCCGTGTAACCCAGCGCCGATTGCATCCAGATCGGATAGAGCACGGTGCTGGCAAAGTACGTCAGGTTGAAGATCACCCCCATCACCGAGGCGATCACGAACACGGGAATGCGGAACAGTCCGTAGTCGATGATGGGGTGTGGCTCGCGGCGCTCCCAGACCACATAGCCGATCAGCGCGATCACCGAAACGGTCATCAGCAGGCGGATGCCCGGCGAACCGAACCAGTCCCATTCGTGGCCCTTGTCCATCACCAGTTGAAACGCCAGCACGGTGACCGCCAGCAGCACCATGCCCATGCCATCGACCGGAACCCTTTTGGTCTGGGTTTCGATGTGATGGATGCTGGTCCAGACCAGCCATGCGGCCACACAGCCAATGGGAACATTGATGTAGAAAATCCAGGGCCAACCCAGGTTGTCGGTGATGAAGCCGCCCAGGATCGGACCCAACACGGGCGCGATGGTGGAAGCGATGCTCCACAGACCGATCGCCGAGCCGTGCTTGTGGGGCGGAAAAATGCGCAGCAGCAAGGTTTGCGACAAGGGCACGATAAAGCCGCTGGACAAACCCTGAAGGGCGCGGAAAAACACCAGGGTTTCCATGTGGCGGCTCATGCCGCAGGCCATGGATGTCAGCGCGAACATCAGCACCGACAGCGAAAAAACCCGCACTTCGCCGTAACGTTTGCAGACCCAGGGACTGAGCGGCAGGATGACCGCGAGGCAGATGGCGTAGGACGTCAGGATCCAGGCGCCCTGGGACGGCGAGGCGCCGATGGTGCCGGAGATCGACGGCACCGCGACCACCGCGATGGTCAGATCCAGCACATTCATGAAATTCGCGGCGGTGATGGCGATGGCCGTGAGCATCAACGGCAGCCGGGTCACCGGCATGGCGGGGGCGGGAATGGCGGTCGAAGTCGTTGCTGTCATGATCGGGGTTACCGCGGACGCCGCTGCCCGGACCATCGGGCCGGCTGCGGACACGGCTCCTTGAACGGGGTTGACGGCGGGTTCTGAGTCAGGCCGGCACCCTAAGGGCAACTAGTTGACATGTCAACGAACAGCCTCGCCAGCGACACCTGCGCCTGCGCCTGCACGGGAGCGTGATTCCAGCGTGAAGTTAGCCTGAAGGCGTGGGCGTTGGGGATCGTCGGGGGATGATCCTCCTGCGCAAGACGCAGGGGGCTCAAGACGCCGGGAGCTCAAGATGCAGGGGCTCAGACACCGGGGCGGATTCGCGCCTTTATCGAAGGCGCCCGGTCCCGTTCTCGAAGTACCCGCCCGCGCGGCGGCCGACGACTGGATGGCCGGTGCGCTGACCTCCACTACCCTACCGGCAAGGCCGATGCCCTGCGCGGCACTCGGCTACGGCTCACACGTCGTCGCACGCCTGTAATCGCTCGCCGTCGCGCGCCAGATCAATGCCGCACCCGCGCCGGCCAGCCCGCCGGCCGCGTGCGCGACGGCGACGCTCTCGACCCCCGCCGGAACCGGCGACCACGCGGCCGGCCAAACGCCCGCGAGCTCGGCACAGGTCTTGGCGATCCAGGCGCCGAGGAGGGCGAGCGCAAGGACCCGCTCGCGGCTCCTGTCGACGATGGCCGTGACGGCCGCTGCGACGAGGGCGCCCGCCACCAGCGCCGACGCGCCCTGGTAGCGAGCGAGATCGGCGCGCAGAAACCACACCGCCGCCGAAGCGAGCGACGCGGCGGCGGCAAACGTTGCGACCAGGAGCGCGCACCCGCGACGCTCCAGCCATGCGCCGAGCACGAGCAAGGCTCCCAGGTCGAACAGCGCGAGGCGCGGCCATTCATGGACGAGGTGCGCGCTGGCGAGACGCCACAGCTCGCCCGTTTCGATCGCACCGCGTTCGTAGACCAGGCGCGCCGCGAAACCCGGTGCGAAGCTCGCGAGCAGCGCGACCGCGACCACCGCGGCCGTGCAACGCGGGAATCGGGGATCGCCGGTCGGGCTCACAGGGCGCGACGGCGCCACGAGAGCGCCGCACCCGCCGCGAACAGGAGCGCAGCGGCGAGCTCGATCACGCCCACGGCGCCGGCGCCGCCGACGCCACCGGCCGAGTCCGTCACCGTGACCGCGGAAGTCCCGGCACCGCGCACGGTTCCCGACTTGGCTTGCTCGCGGAACCTCTCCAGCATTCGATCAAGGTCGGCGATCAGCATCGTGGTCGCTTCCTCGAAGCCCTTCGCGCCCGCCTCGCGCAGCTCGCGCGGCGAATTGATCGCCGTCGCGGTCCCCTGCAGGGTGCTCGTCCCGCTGGCGCGGAACAGCAGCGCCCGCGACGGGATGTCGAACACCGAGGCGTCCATCACCGTGCGCGTCTCGTTGCGATTGCCCTGGATCAGGTATGCGCCCACGATCGTCCAGTACGTGATCGAGGCCTCGGTCGCCTCATCGAACTGGACCTGCTCGTAGGAGACGAGCGCGAACACGTCGAGGCCGTACATCTTCGCGAGCTGGTCGAGGTTCTCGAAGCCGCCATCGGGCTTCAGATCGAACGTCGGGATCACCTCGACGCGAGCGATCTCGGGCCGATCGCGGAAGGCCGCGGCGACGCGCTCGAGCAGCGCGCGTTTCTGGCTCTCGTCGAACGACTCCGGCGGTTGGCGATCCTTCACAGGGGGCGGCGGCGGAAACGCGATGCCGACGCGCAGCGGCAGATTCAGCGTCACGTCCGTGGGCGGCTGCGCGGGCGCACCCTTCGGATAGAGAAACTCCAGGCTGCTCGCGCGGCGCTGCGTCGTGGTCGACACGCACGAGGCGAGCAGCACAAGCGTGGCCAGGACGGCTCCCAGCATCATTTTCGACGGGTACATGCTCCTCTCCTCCATTTGGCGCCTGCGCGCGCATCATGTGCTTGATCTTCGCTCGCGCCGCGGGTGGGTGCGGATCGAATGCCGGAAGAATAAGCGCGCATTATTCTCCGCGTCCAGCAGCCGCTTACCGTCGACGGCACGCCGCTTCACCGTCCGGTCATCCCGCGTGCGCCATGTAGCCGGTCGGCTGGAGCGCATGGTTGGGCTCCCCGACCGCTCAGATCAAAATGGCTTAGCTATTTGATGTAGCTCTGCGTTTCGCTACGCGCTTGCGAGGAGCCTTGACGGCAGGCTCCGATTGCTCCGTGAGACGACCAGTAACGTACTTGTGAAGAACACTGGCAATCAGCGTTTGATACGGCATTCCTTCTTCCAGTGCCTTCACCTGAATATCGCTGAGATCACCAGAGGACAGGCGGATGTTGACTCGGCGATCCTTAATGGCGGTGGCGCGCGCAGCGGCCTTGAACTTGGCAAGTTCGGCTTTGGTTGCGACGGACTTCAATTGGCCTTTCTCGAAGGCGTTTAGAACCCCAGCTTCGTATTCATCAATCTTCGGCACCTGCTTCACCTTGTTTCAGATAGTCCCGTGTGGCCGAACGCTTAGTCTAGTCTGACCAAAACAGGGCCTCAACCGCCGGCGGCGCCTCACAGGAATTGGTCGAGCGGCACAGAATCCTTCGCGTATTCCGGCACCAGGATGCGGAACCGCTTGGGCACGGCCCTGAAGTCACGGGTCGAGAACACCGGGTTGGTGGCCAAGTCGGTGAACTGACGCGGTCGATGATGAGGCGTGAGCATCAACCCTTCGTCGCACGCGTGCATGAAACAAGACCTGATCCCTTACTCTCATGCCTCACACACAAAATTCGGGATACCCTCAGGCCGTTTCATTGATGAGCCTGATCCTTTTATTCTTTGCTTTGTATTTTTCGATGCTTCCACGTTTCTCCAGAGAGTCAACGTTCCGCATGACTCTCTTTTCGAACTCTAAATGGAGATTTCCACGAGTTAGCACACCCACTTCTTTTAAGACGCGCGATGTCACGGAATGCAACGCACACGACTGATTCGGGCACTTCGATAACGCAGAAAGGATAGCGTCCTGAATTTCCTCTGCTGTTATTTCCTCGGCTCGACGGCCTGATGGACTGTAGCCATTATCTGAATCGCCGGCTGAGTCGTCTTTATCGTCATAGACGCCATCATCATCTTCAGCAGTATCGCCATCGAATTCGTTGAAATCGTCTTCCTCACAATCGTCTTCGGGAGGTGCATTTCCACATCGTGAACCTGAAAAGATGCCACGGTCCTCCAGCGCTTGCCAGAGTCCCGCGAGCGCCTTTTCCTTGTTGGAATAGAAGGCCGACTCTCTCTCCCGGAAGAACTCCCAACCGCACCGCTCTAATCGGCGCTGACGCTGCATATCGGATTCGTAGCGATCGGCTCCGTGCCAGTTGTCGCCGTCGCACTCGATCGCCAGCCGCGCCTGTCCGCCCTCAACCACCAGGTCGATTCGCTTGCCCGCAACTTCATGCTGGGCAAGCACGGTGAAATTCCTGCGAAGCAGTTCCAAGGCAACATCGACCTCGAACCAGCTATCGAAAGGCGTGGGAGGGTTCACGACACCCCGATTGTCCTGGACCGCCCGCCGCTCCAGTTCATCCCGGTCAATTCCAGCAATTTGTTGCGGCTGCGTGTTCTCGAAAAAATCGAGTAGCCGTCGCCGAAGACAGGATGCACTGAGATCGTCACAAGTGACGGAATGGAAAAGAATCATCATGTCGCAAGCGCGGCTGGCGGCGACATTGAAGCGCCGTTCGTCCGCCGCCTTTGTGAGAGGACCGATCCTTTCGTTGCTTGCCGCGACAAGCGACAGGAACATAATGTCTCGTTCGTCGCCCTGGAAACTGTAGGGATTGCCGCAGACCAGACGTCGGCGCTCCATTTCCTCGGCACCTAACCGCTCAAGCAATTGATTCTCGATCAGAGCAGCTTGCGCTTCGCCTTGAAGCACCACCACTCCCATCGTCTTGCCATCGTACCGTCTATCACTGCACATCTCCGCTATTCTTTCTACAATAGCTTCAGCTTCCGGTCGGTTGATTGTCCGGTTGTTTGAACCTTCTCGATATCCGCCGCTCACAAAGACATGCTCAAGCGGCGGCAGCCGGTTCGGACCATACTGTCGCAAGGGAATCAGCCGCGTATCCGAATAGCAGAGATCGTTGCTGAAACGGATAATCTCCGGCATACAGCGGAAATGCTCGCGTAGCGTGATTCGCCTTGTTCCATAGCGAAGTTTTCCATGGTCGAAAAGGCTGCTTTCAATATCAAACGATGACTTGAAGCGGAAATCGTGAAGAAACTCTTCCATCAGGCGATGCACCGAGTCACGGGGCAAGCCCACGGCATCCGGGCTGATCTGTTTGTCATCGCCAACGATCAATATCTTCTTTCCAAGATAGAACAAGGGAAGCGCTTCGAACCCGCATTGCGACGCCTCGTCAACGATGATCACATCAAACATGCCAGGACCAGGGTGCACCGTGTCCCAAACGCGATGCAATGGCATCACCCATGCGGGAACCGCCTCGCGGCATTCATTGAGGTGCCCTTGAGCCTCGCGGCGATGGTGTGGCGCGTGCCTCCCCGTCCCCATGCCAAGCCATCGCATTGACTGTTGCCAGGCTTCCATGTGGCGGAGATGGTCTTCCTTGAGCCGCGAAAAACAGAACGACCAGGCGCGAATGGCGGCCAGCTTCGCAATGATGCCATCTATTTCATCCTCGATCTGCTTCGCACGCTTCCCTAGCGCGGGAACATCTTCATGCCGAATATAGTCCTGGATCCAATATCGCGCCTGCGCCCAATGCCAGGCATCGCCAATGTGCTGGACTCGTGCCTCCCAATATGGCTCGTTGTAATTTTGTTCCAGGGATTGCGTGAATTGCGGAAGCAGGCGACGTAGCTTCGAGAGATATTCGTCCACCCTCTGTAGGCCCTGGCGCTGCTTTTCCAGACTCATCACCGTGTTCGCGCCCTGGGCAAACAGATCTATGTCACGGCTGCGAATCGCGTTCAGCAAATCGTTTGTCACCGGGTGCGCGCAACCCCTTGCTACTATTAGGGAAATTGGAGCCTCAACACTTTGAATCTCCTCACTGGCAAGCTTCTTGCGGATACGAGCCAACGCAAGTCGGCATGAGGCGACAATTCTTTCAATTTGGAATTCGTCGGCCCATACAGGCTCGCCCAGGCCCGGGCATTGGCTTATCGTTTCCCGGCACTTGACAATGAGTTCTCCGAGCACCAAAACGTTTACGATCGCATCACGCAACGACTTCAGGCAGGTCAATTGGAGTGCATACGGCCCTTCAACTTTTTCACTTCGCCCTTTCCAGAAGCCCCATGCCTTTTCGCATTCAATGCGAACGTGCAGCGCATCGGCAAGATTTGAGAAATGCTCGACGGCGGAGCATGGCTGTCCGCCAATCTTCACTCTCTTGATAACGTACAACCGTTCTTTCACCGGTTTTGGCCGAAATAGCCCCAAGCCCAGTTTTCCGCCATTCTCCATGTGCTCTTTCAGTTTGCGGGCGTCATCATGCAACGACCTGATATCGATAGTATCCGGGAATTGGATACGGGTCTCGTCGGCGATCGTAACGAGGCCCTCAATTGACGCAATAACATCGCGCGTGACACGCAGGAGTTCACTCCACAGGGAGGCGTTGCCGCCCAGAACATCGCGCAGAGCATCATTCATCCATGAATGCGGCGCTGCGAGAAGTCTTCTGCGAGTGTCCCGAAAAGATGCGAAAGCGTTGCGAATTGCCTCGATGACCAGAGGATTGCTTTTTGCCAACTGATCGGCAAACCGTTCCTCAGCTCCACGTGCCGAGCTTTGCTCTTCTTCAGTCGCGCTTGCCTCATTGTTCACGAGATTGGCAAAACGTTCAGAAGACGGCGTCGCTTCGGGCCATGTAAGACTCAGTTCCCGACGCTTCTCTGGCGTGAATTGGCGCAACGTTGCAAGCACGCTTTGCAAAGCGTTGGTAGAAATCTGACACGTCTTGTCCAGGGGAACGGAATCCGTGAACCACCCGTAGTCGGCCCGATCCCGGTTCACCGCTTCGGCAATTCTCGCCGCCGTCCCGAGGTAGGCGCCTTCCGCGATGGACTGCGTGTACGTTTCGGACTCCCGGATGTCACGGAGCCGCCGGTTGACCTTCGCCTTCTCCTCGCGGTGCTCTCGCAGGCGATCTTCAAGTTCCGTGCGCTCTCGCTTGGCGCGATCTTCGTTCCATTCTTCATTCTTGCGGAGAATACCGCCCACGCTGGATTCGAGCGAGCGGCGTTCCTCAAGTCCGCTGCCAAGCAGATTGATGCAGAGGGGACGCAACTCATCAGGCACAAGCCCTCCAAGAACCTGAAGCGCACGCGGCGTTTTCGCCGTGATGAGCGTTCTCTGTCCCGTGGCAAGCAGATGGCAAATCAGATTGGCGATGGTATGGGATTTTCCGGTGCCAGGCGGTCCTTGCACAAGCACACCGCTTGCCGCTCGAATCTTGTCGACAATGCGGCGTTGCTAATCGTTCGATGGTTTGGGAAAGAAAACTTCACCATCGAATGCCGCGTTAGCCTCTTCCGGTTCGTCGCTCGATTCGCCGCCATCTTTCGAACGAATTTCTGCAAGGTCGGCGAATTCACCGGGGATGGCTTCGCCGTGTTCGATCTGTTCCTTGATACGTTTCAAGGCTTCAGTAAGGCCTTTTGCGGAACGCTTTCGCAGGATCAAAGCGGGAGCATATTCCACGATTGGCTTAGCCGAAGCGCGGGCGTTTTTCGCTTCCAGCGAGTCATCATAATCGCCTGGTGGGTTGATCGAATGCACCAAGGACTGAAGTACGCCCTCGACACAACCTTTTTCCACGGATCGTCTTCGGCCGCGCCCAGTGAACTCTTCGCGGTTTCCTCCGCGCGGGCCGGTCGTTCCTCGATGTCCAGCATGTCGAGTTCGGGCCGCATCTTGGCACCTTCGGTATGGGGGCGAACGACGAATTTGCTCTAGCGGGCTTCAAACTCCAGGATGGCGTCGGCCACAACCAAATGACGCCGGACTCGCTGGCCGGTGGGCGTTTGCCAAGTAAGCAAGCCCAAACCGAGCACCAACTCGTATTCCTCGCCAAGCCGTAGTTGCTCCTGACGGATAGCAAACAGTGCGGAATAGACCTTGTGTACCTTCTCCCACGCATTATGTTCTTCCGTCCACGGTAGCCACTTTTCTTCGACATACCGATCCCATACCCGTTGAACCTCGGGATGCTCTTCCAGGTGTTCCTTGTGTGGGATCGTTTCCGGCTGGTCCGAATCCTCACCCCAGTCGGGATTCGGGATTTGCCGGGTGATTTCCGGGAGAAGTTCGGGCAGGTCGTTCTTGTTGCGGAGCGCCGCCAGACTTACCCAGTCTTTGCATTGAGCAGGAACGGCGGGCAATTCCGGCTCACGCCGGTTTTGCACCTCCAGCCATTCGTCCGGTTTATGTTCCTCATCGCGCCCCCATGCCTGCGTGAAGCAACCCCGCTCATGTGGGACGCTCGAAACCCAAAGAACTTTCTCGTAATCCGCAATGTCGCGGATCTGCTTTGTGCGCAGAGTCGCCAACCTCAGCAGGTAATCGACAAGTCGAACGACCTTGTGCGTTTCAGGACCATGTGGTTGCTGGTTGTTCAAGACGTCGCGAGTCTCCATGCGTTTATCGGCCTAACGCTCCGGCTCAAGCGTGCGGTTTTTGCGTCGCTTGGAGCCGGTTGTTATGCGGCGGCCGTTTCAATCTTCCCGGGCAGTCTGCTGAGGACAAGTTTCTTCAACTCCACCTTGTTGGTTGCATTGTCGATGTCGATTCCGACGAGCTTGCCGTTCGCGTCATAATCCAAAATGACCCCTTCCGAGATTTCACGACTCTCAGCACTGGGGCGTTCAGACAAATCGATATACAGCGAGTCGGTTTCCGGATAGTAGTTCAGCTTCATGGTTGAAATCCTCGGTCTGGAAAAGCGTTGCGAATTGTGACCTTATCTTCAAGGGTAATAACCCGCAAGTAGCGTCCTTCAAGCTCGGGAATCGCGGCCCAAAAGCGGTACCGATTGTGTTCTTGGGGCTCCGACTGAATGGCGGTTTCAATCGCATAGATGCACCACTCTTTCTTCAAATAGGGACGTTTCCGGAGCACTTCCTTCTCAAAATACTCTGTGAATTTGTACTTATCCATCTACCTCTACCTCGTGCTCCATTGCCCCACGGGAGGATGACTCAGCCGCATAACATTGAGTATCTGGAAAACTTCCGCGTTTAAACACGGAACATCTCCGCACCACCCGCACCGGACTGGTGTGCGCAGTATCCGCGCCCATGCTACCAAAGTCCCCTTCGGAACAATTGCCGGCACACTCCGCCATCGGTCTTCCATCCGGCTCGGTGCGACCCGGGTTCAGCGGAATTCCGGAACCTTTCCGCATAGCCCGCTCAGGTGCGTTCCCGCCCGGCCCGGCTCTCGATGTCGGGTACCTTGCCCACCAGGATGTCGCGGGCGGTGTCAGACGGCGATGACCAACTCGCCGTAGCGGGCGATGTCGGCGCCGTGGCTGAGCAGGTGCATGGGCTCCACCTGGGCCTGGGCGATGAGCAGGCGGTCGAAGGGATCCTGATGGTGCGGAGGCAGGGTTTCTACCGCCGCGGCGTGTTCCGGCTCCACCGGCAGAAAGCGGTAGCCGGCGGCGCGGAAGTAACCCACGGCGTCGGCGCCGGAGACCGGCATGTCGCCCCGCGCCAGGCCGTGCTTGATGGCGATTTCCCACACCGTGGCGGCGCTGATCCACACCACCGAGCGCGGCGCCAGGATCAGCTCGCGCGCGCGAGCCGACAGCCGCGGGCTGTCCACCAGCGCCCACAGCGCGATGTGCGTGTCGAGCAGCAGGTTCACGCGGTGGCGTCGCCTGCGAACAGCCGCGCCACCGCGACGTTGTGGGCGTCGATGTCGTCCGGTACCTCGAACCGGCCGCGCGCCACGCCGATGCGCTGTTCGACGGGGCCTTCCGCCACCGGCACCAGCCGCGCCACCGGCCTGCCGTTGCGGGCAATGACGATTTCGCGCTCAGCACCGCGCTCGATGGCGTCCACCAGGCGCGACAGGTTGGTCTTGGCTTCAAGCATGTTGATGGCGTTCACACCAATGTCCTTGGGGGGGTTCGAACACTTAGTCTAGTCTGGCCAAGCCGGGGCCGCAACCCCCGGCGGCGCCTCACAGGAATTGGTTGAGCGGCACTTGGTCCTTTACAGTTTGATATAAATGGGGTCAGACACGATATTTGGCGCTACACTGCCCGCTTCTCCGGTTACGGTAGTTCGTCATGGCGCGCCTCCCCCGCTACGTCATTCCCGGCCAGCCGCAACACATCATCCAGCGCGGCAACAACCGGCAGGTTATTTTTGCCGCAGAGGCGGACTATCAGTTCTTTTGCGATGCGCTGGTGGAAGCCGCCAGCAAGCACGGTCTGGCTATTCACGCCTATGTCTGGATGACGAATCACATTCACCTGCTTGCCACGCCAGGCAAGGAGGACAGCATCAGCAAGGTGTTTCAGTCGGTTGGGAGACGTTATGTGCAGTATTTCAATTACACCCATCAGCGCAGCGGCACGCTGTGGGAGGGTCGCTACCGTGCGACGGTGGTGGATAGCGAGCAATATTTGCTGACGTTGATGCGTTATATCGAGCTTAACCCGGTGCGGGCGAATATGGTGGCGCATCCGAGGGATTATCCGTGGTCAAGCTATGCTTTCAATGCGCTGGGCGAATCCGGGGTTGGAGGCAGCTGGTTGACCCCTCACATGGAATACACTCAACTGGGGCGCAGCCAGAACGAGCGGCAAAGTGCCTATCGGCAGTTGTTCCGGGCTGCAATATCGGGGCGGGATTTGAATGCCATCCGCGAATCGACGCACAAGGGGTGGGCGCTGGGAGGCGAGCGCTTCAAGCAACAGGTTGAGGCTTTGACCAATCGCCGAGCGTCGTCAAAGGGCGTGGGCCGGCCAAGGAATTCGGAATAATCGCGTCCGACCCCGTTTCGTGCCCTTCGTGACGGTCCCGCTTCGCTGACCCCCCTTTTCCCACCTGAGTCCTTGTTTTGAACGCGGAAATAGGGCAATAATCCAAGTCAACAATTCCTTCATTCTCCTATCAACTCCTATCAAGGTGGATTCAAAAATGAATACCAGCGCTGCTGTTAAAGCCTTCGATCCAGTTGCCTTAAGACAGAAATATGATGAAGAAAGGCGGAAGCGCCTGCGTCCTGATGGCAACGAGCAATATTTGGAAATGAAGGGCGATTTCTCCTATTTTCTCGATGATCCCTACGTCACGGAACCGATTGTTCGGGATCCCCTTGAAGACGAAGTCGAGGTGGCGATCATCGGTGGTGGCCTTGGAGGACTGCTGGCAGGTGCGCGCATGCGGGAAGCGGGTATCGAGGATATTCGCATGATCGAAAAAGGCGCCGGCTTCGGTGGCACCTGGTACTGGAACCGCTATCCGGGTGCCGCCTGTGATATCGAGGCCTATACCTATCTGCCGCTGCTCGAAGAACTCAATTACATGCCGCCGCGCAAGTTCTGTGATGCGCCGGAAATTCTCGAGCACTGCCATAGAATTGCCGCCCATTACCGTCTCTACGACAACGCCTGCCTGCAAACGGGCGTGACAGAAATGGTATGGGACGAAGCCGCCAGGCGCTGGACGATTCATACCGATCGCAATGACAGAATGAAAGCGCGGTTCGTGATCATGGTTAATGGGCCACTGAACCGCCCGAAGTTGCCGGGCATTCCAGGCATCCGTAACTTTAAGGGCCACACCTTCCATACCAGCCGCTGGGACTACAACTACACCGGCGGCAATGCCCGTGGCAACCTCACTGGCCTGAAAGACAAGCGCGTCGGCATTATTGGCACCGGCGCCACCGCGGTGCAATGTGTGTCCTATCTGGGCGAAAGCGCAAAGCAGTTGTATGTATTCCAGCGTACGCCATCGGGCGTCGATCCCAGAAACGATCACCCCACCGACAAGAACTGGGTAGCCAGCCTGAAACCGGGCTGGCAAAAGCAGCGGCAGAAGGACTTCACTGCCATCCTCACCGGCCGGGGCGGACGCCGTGGCGAGATCGATCAACTCGATCAGTTCGATGACGCCTGGGTGGAGATGGGAAAAATCTATCGCCGCCGCATGCGTGAGGCGGGTAAAGACGTGCCCCGAGAAAAGGTACTTGAGATTTTTGAATTGTCCAATTTCGAGAAAATGGAGAATATTCGCAACAGAATCGATGCCATCGTCAAGGACAGGGAAACAGCAGAGCTTTTAAAACCCTGGTACGCCTTTATGTGCAAGCGTCCGTGCCTGGACGACCGTTTCCTGCCCACCTTCAATCGCGATAATGTCAAGCTGGTGGACACCAATGGCCATGGAGTCGATTTGATCACTGAAAAAGGCGTTGTCGTCGATGGCGTCGAATACGAAGTCGACTGTCTGATTTTCGCCACCGGCTTCGAGGTTGGGACCGATTACACTCGTCGCGCCGGCTACAACCTGATCGGTGTCGACGGCCAGAGTCTGGAAGATAAATGGAAAGACGGCATGAGGACGCTGTTCGGCATCCACAGCCGCGGCTTTCCCAATTGTTTCATCATCGGCAACGGACAGGCGTCCTTTACCGCCAACTACCCCGATGGACTGGACGAAGGCGCCAAGCACATCGCCTATCTGGTGAAGTACTTCAAGGCACACGCCATCACGCGGGTTGACGCCACGGAAGAAGCCGAAAAGGCGTGGTCCGCCGAAGTTGTCGGCACCCCTGCTCGCGGCCCTCAGGGTGGTGCGGGCTGCACACCGGGCTACTACAACCTCGAAGGCCAGCACGATCCCAGAGCCCGACACAATCAGCCCTATGGCGGCATGATGGGTGCCAATTTGTATTTCGACAAGATTGCGGAGTTTCGCAAAGGAGACCGTATGCCGGGTTTGGAGGTTTCCTGATGTTTCGGCATTTCGATAATTCACTGCTTCAACTTTATCGCGCCGGGCTCCGCTCGGCGTATCTCTGAGTGTGAACGTCGTTGGCGGGCAAGCGCCCGTCCTCCATCCGCAGCGAGTCGTGCGCCCGAGCAGCTTGTTGAAAAGCTGCTCGGGAAATCGGCGGAATGACTCGCCACGTTCTGGACAAATCAAGCGCCGAGCCAATCCTGGGCCGGCATAGATGCGCGCCACCTGTCCCTGTCGCCACCGATTCAACGACAGGGACCGCCGGCGGGTTATTGGGCCATGTAACCGCCATCCACGACCACTTCGGAACCGGTCATGAATGACGATTCGTCGGAGGCCAGAAACAGTACCGGGTAGGAGAGTTCGAGCGGCTCGGCGACGCGGTTGAGAATGGTCTTGTCGCGCATCATGTTGATGAACTTTTCGTCTTCCAGGACCAACCGCGTGCCGGGCGTGCGCACCATGCCGGGATGCACCGAGTTCGCGCGGATATTGTACGGCGCGTAATCGACGGCGATGGACTTGGTAAGAATGCGGACGGCGCCCTTGCCGGCCTGATAGGCCGCTTGCTGGGGCATGCCCGCCATGCCCGCGATCGAGGATATATTGACGATGGAGCCACCGCCGGCCTTTTGCATCGCGGGCAGGACGAATTTGCAGCCCAGAAAGATGCTCTTCACACACACGTCCATCACGCGATTCCAATCCTCAAGCGAGGATTCCTCGGCACTATGAAAGGCCGCGAACGCGGCATTGTTCACCAGAATGTCGATCCTGCCGTAGCGCGCGAGCGCGGTGGCGATGACGCTCCGCCACTGGTTTTCATCGGTCACGTCGTGCGACAGATAGATTGCCTCGCCACCGGCGGCACGGATCGATTCCGCTGTCTCCTCCCCGAGCGTGTCGCGGCGGTCCGTGGCAATGACCTTGGCGCCTTCCTTTGCAAACAAGCGTGCGTGGGATTCGCCCATGCCGCGCGCCGCACCCGTGATGAGTGCCACCTTCCCGTCCAGTCTGCCCATGTCTGTTTCTCCCCTGTCTGTTTTGTCAGGCTGCGGTCCAGCCACCGTCGACCACCAACTCCGAGCCTGTCATGTACGACGACTCGTCCGACGCGAGCAGCAGCACCGCGTAGGACAGTTCGATGGGGTCGGCCATGCGCTTCATGATGGTGGTGGCGACCAGCGCGTCGATCATCGAGGTGTCGTCGCCGAGCACGTTGATGATCGGCGTGCGCACCGCGCCGGGATGGACCGAATTCACCCGGATATTGTATTGCGCGTAATCGACGGCACAGGATTTGGTGAGCATCCGCACCGCGCCCTTGGAGGCCTGGTACGCCGCCTGGCTCACCATGCCGACCATGCCCGAGATGGACGAAATATTGACGATGGAGCCGCCGCCGGCCTTTTTCATCGCCGGCACGATGTGCTTGCAGCCCAGAAACACGCCGGTGGAATTCACGCTCATGATGCGATCCCATTCGGCCGTGGTGGTTTCATGGTTGGGCTTGAAGATGACGATCCCGGCATTGTTGACCAGGATGTCGATCTTGCCGAAAGCGTCGATCGCCTTGTCGACCACGGCAATCCAGTCGGCCTCGCTCGCGACATCGTGGCGCAGGAACATGGCCTCGCCGCCCGCATCGCGAATGGCCTTGGTCACCGCCTCGCCGGCATCCACCGCCACGTCGGTCACAATCACTTTCGCGCCTTCGCGAGCCAGCAGTTTGCAGTGGGATTCACCCATGCCCATGCTGCCCCCCGTCACCAGCGCGATTTTTCCGCTCACGCGTCCCATCCGATCCTCCGTTTTTTGTAGATGATGTTTTTGTAGATGATGCTTTTTCAGATGACGTTTTTGTAGATAGCGTTTTTGCAGCTGGCACTATTGCGGATAGCGCCAGCTGCAAGCTATGGAATGTGCGGTTTGAACGGCATTGTCACGCCGGCCCGATCAGTGGGACAAGGCCGTGAGTCGGGCGCTTGAGCCGCTCGACCTTCCCCAGCTTCCCGCTCGGCCTGGCTCAGAGCCCTGCCTTTTTGAGCGCCCGGCAGTTGTCCGCCCAATCGTAGCCGGCGGACAAACGCTCGAAACGCTTGTCGATGAAGCGCCGCATGCTCGGGTCGGTAAAGATGTAGGGCTGGTTCTCCAGGATGGCTTCCAGCACCTGTTCGCCGACGATATCCGGATCGAGTCCCTTGCCGAGCATCTCGGTATTGGCTTCCAGATCCCGCGCCTCGCGCGGTCCACCGTAGCGGGCCTGACGGTTACGGGTGCCGCTGGCGATATTGGTGGCCACCACGCCCGGGCAGAGTACCGAGACCCCGATGTTGTCGTCGCGGTGCTCTTCCATCATGGTTTCCATGATCGTCACCACGGCGAACTTGGTGGCGTTGTAGGGACCCATGTAGCGGAAACTGACCATGCCGGCCATGGACGCCGTACTCATGACATGGCCGCCTTCGCCGTGGGACTCGATCAGCGGCATGAACGCCTGCAGGCCGTAAATGACGCCCCACAGATTCACGTCCATGACCCACTGCCAGTTTTCCAGCGAGCACTTTTCGGACTTGCCGCTGACACCGATACCGGCGTTGTTGCACAGCACATGCACCTTGCCGAAGGTGTCGATGGTGGCCTTGGCCGCGGCGAACACGGAATCCCGGTCCGCCACGTCGACCTGAACCCCGGCGGCGTCGATACCCCGGGCCTTGAGTCCGGCGACGGCGGTATCGAGTGCCTGCTGCTCGATATCGCCGATCATCACCTTCATGCCGGCGGCACCAAAGGCCCGTGCCATGCCCAGTCCCATGCCGCTCGCGCCGCCAGTGATAAATGCGACCTTGCCTTTGACGTCTTTCATGGTTGATTGCCTGCTGTGGTTTTGAAGTCGTTATTTTTGGACTACAGCACAAACGACCGCATTACGCCATACGCGGCCAGGCGTCGAATCCGGTGTGGCACGGCGATCCGGAGGAATGGCTTCGAGCTCCGCTCCGGCGAGAACAGCCTCGTGCCGTTACGATGCTTTATTCTTCAGTGCCTCCTTGAGGCCGGCGAACGGGCTGAAGGTTGCCGCTTCCGTGCCAGCCTCGGACCGGGTGCCATAGGTAACGAAATTTTCGAATTTGGTGTGTTCCTCATCGTGGCAGTACACACAGAGCAGCTCCCAGTTGCTGCCATCGGCGGGGTTGTGGTCGTGGTCGTGATTGATATGGTGGACCGTGAGTTCGCGCAGGTTGGTGCGGGTGAACTCTCGGGCGCAGCGCCCGCAAATCCAGGGATAAAGCTTCAGCGCCTGCTCGCGGTAGCCCTTTTCGCGCTGCGCGATATAGAGGCGTTGCTCCGCCAGTAGTCGGTCGACCTTGCTGCGGTCGGGTTTCTTGATGCTCATGTGTTATCCCCCCCCGGCAATCGGTGTCACAGTGCAGGACATGGTGGCGTGAGCGATGCCGGGCGACAACCCGGATTTGGCGAAACCGCCGCGCTGGTATAGGCTGGGGCAGCCGATAGCCGGATAACCACCCACATAACAATACCAGGGTCCGACAGGGCCGGGAGGCTAGCCTGACCACTCTCAAGCACGTCCTCGATGGCTACCGGGTGCTCGACTTCACCCACGCACTGGCGGGGCCGACCGCGACGCGCCTGCTGGTCGAAATGGGCGCGGAAGTCATCAAGGTCGAGATCCCTCCCGTAGGCGATATGACTCATGCGTTTCCTACGGTCCGCAACCGGCGCAGTGCGTTTTATATTCAGCAGAATCGCGGCAAGAAGAGCCTGTTCATCGATGTCAAAACCCCCAAGGGTCTGGCGATCGTCAAGGCCCTGGTCAAGGAAATGGATGTGCTGGTGGAAAATTTCGCGCCCGGCGCCATCGCGCGCATGGGGCTGGATTACGCGACTCTGGCCGCCATCAACCCCCGGCTGGTGATGTGCTCCATTTCGGCGTTCGGTCAAACCGGGCCGCTCGCATCGCGTCCAGGCTATGACTTCATCGCCCAGGCATTTGCGGGCGTCACCCATGTGATCGGCGAGCCGGATCGACCGCCGGCGCTGCCGGGGCTGGGCATTGGCGATGTCATGACGGGCGTGCACGGCCTCGGGGCCATCGCCTGCGCACTGCTGTACCGGGAGAAGACCGGCCGCGGGCAGCACATCGATATTTCGCTGCTCGACAGCTACTACCACTGCCATGACCTCAATGTGCAGCTCTACAGCGCGTCCGACGGCAAGATCAATCCCAGGCGTACCGGTTCCCATCTGGGCGCGGGTGCGCCGCTGGGCATCTTTCACGGCAAGGGCGCGGAGGAATACATTGCCATTGCCTGTCCCACCAACCGGCAGTGGCGACAACTGTGCTCCGCCATGGGTCGCGAGGATCTCGCCCGCCACCCGGACTACAGGGACAACGTCGACCGGGTGCGGGGCAAACAGGACATCGTCACGCTGATCAACGACTGGATCGCGAGCCACGAGACTACGGCGGCCGCGCTCGCCAAGTTCGACGAACACCGAGTTCCGTACGCGCCGGTGCTCGACATCGGCCAGACCATCAGTCATCCCCATCACCGCGCGCGCGGTACCGTGCGCACGATCAAGGATGAAGATTTCGGCGACTTCGAGGCGCCGGGTTTCCCGTTCCGCTTTTCCGATTTTCCCGCGCAACTGGATTTGCGCGCGCCTCACCGGGGCGAGCACAATGCCGAGGTCCTGAGGGAATATCTCGGGCTCGGCGAGGCGGAAATTCTCGCGCTGGAGCAGGAGGGTATTCTGGTGACCGAAACGACCAGAACGCAGATGGCACAGGCTCGGCACTGAGTCACAGCGATCTCCGTTGCGCCGCGGAGCCTGCTCCCCCGCGCCGGCGCGGGGCGATACCCGGCGGTCTCCGACGCCCGTCGCGGCGGGTCCTTCCTGACAGGGGTTTGCGTATAATTGCCGGACCAACCCGGAACCTGTTCCGATCCCCCATTGCATAGTGCAGCGAGTGCCAGCGCCGCGGGTTCCGTTCCCCCCGGTGTCGGGCTTCGCGCCATTGGTTTAGTCCATGAAAGAGCTGTACCAGCAAACCTTCAATTCCGTGGCCGAGGTCCAGCGCCACTTCGAGCGTCACCACTACATTTGCGACGAGCGCATCGCGACCTGCGTCTACATCGCCCACAACCTGCAAAAGCCGGTACTGGTGGAAGGGCCGGCAGGAGTCGGCAAGACCGAGCTGGCCAAGACCACGGCGCAATTGCTCGATGTGCCCCTGGTGCGTTTGCAGTGCTACGAAGGGCTGGACGAAGCCAAGGCACTGTACGAGTGGAAGTACGCCAAGCAGTTGCTCTATACGCAACTGCTCAAGGACAAGCTCGGCGAGTTGCTGGAAGGGACGCACGGCCTGCGCGAATCCATGGCGAAGATTCACGCTCACGAAGACCTGTTTTATTCCGAGGACTTTCTGGAACCGCGGCCCCTGTACCGGGCCTTGCACGAGCCGCGCGGCTGCGTGCTGCTGATCGACGAGATCGACAAGTCGGATCAGGAATTCGAAGCCTTCCTGCTGGAGGTCCTGTCGGATTTTCAGGTGTCCATCCCGGAACTCGGCACCATCGTCGCGCGCGTGAAACCATTGGTTTTTCTCACCAGCAACAACAGTCGCGAGTTGGGCGATGCCCTGAAACGCCGCTGCCTGCATCTGCACATACCCTATCCGGATGCGGCGCTGGAAAGCCGCATTCTCAGCCATCGGGTGCCGGAACTTTCGGCTCGCCTGCGCACCGAAGTCGTCACCTTCGTGCAGCAGTTGCGCGAACTCGATCTGAAGAAAGTCCCGTCGATCTCCGAAACCATCGACTGGGCGCGTACCCTGATGCTGCTGCACGCCGCGGACCTGGATGCGGGGTTGGTAAAGCTGACGCTGAACACGCTGCTCAAGTTCGAAACCGACATCGAGGCGGCGGGTGAACATGTGCGCGGCTTTGTCGACAAGGCGCGGCAGCGCGCCGGAGGCTAGTGCGTCCGATGCAACAGACACTGGAGAATTTTTACAAGGCGGTGCGCGCGGCGGGTGTCGCGGTCGCGCCTGCCAACAGCATCGAAGCGAGCCGTGCGGTGGCGCTGGTCGGTTACCGCGAGCGCGGGATTCTCAAGCACGCGCTCAGCATGAACCTCGCGAAGTCCCACGCCGATCAGTTGCTGGTGGAAGAATGCTTCGATCAGTTCTTTCGCTTCGATGCGTTTCGGGATGGCGCCCAGGATTCCTTGGCCATGGATGCCGGCAACCAGGTGGCGGATGCCTCGGCGGATGGCAAAGAGAAATCTACCGCGGAGCCCCGTTATGACGGTGAACTGCCACTCGCCAGGATGTTGATGGCGCGCGACCGCGACGCGCTGGCCATGTCAATGCAGCAGGCGGCGCGGGACGCGGGACTCACCGACATCTGGTTCTTCACCCAGAAAAGCCTGTACACCCAGCAGATTCTGCAACGCATGGGTCTGAGCGAACTCCAGGATGAAATCCGCGCCCTCGGCGAAGGCTCCTGCCCGACCCGGATCGCTACCGCGGGTGCGCTGCGCACCGCCAAGGACTGGCTGTACGAGGAGGTGCGCGATTTCGTCGAGCGTCAACTGGGCCTGTTCGGCAAGACCGCGGTGCAGAGTTTGCGCGAGCGTCATCTGCAAAAAACCCGGTTGTCGAATATCGATCTGCGCGATTTTCGCATCATGCACGAGCTGGTGCGCAAGATGGCGCGACGCCTGAGTGCGCTTCATTCCAGGAAGCGCAAGCGCGCGGATCGCGGCCAGCTCGATTTTGCCCGAACCCTGCGGCGCAATGTCGCCCACGACGGGGTGCTGTTCGAGACGCACTGGAAAACCCGCTTCATCGACAAGCCGCGGGTAGTGGTGCTGTGCGACGTGAGTGGCTCGGTGCAGGCGTATTCGCGTTTTTTGCTACTTTTTCTGCACAGCCTCAACGATGTCCTCAAGCGCATCGACAGCTATGTATTCACCGGCAACCTGGCGTTGGTGAACGGTATTTTCGACAGTTATCCGGTGGCGGAGGCCATCGACAAGATCATGGCGGAGCACGGTTTTGGCGGCTCCGACTACGGCGGCATGCTGCTGGATCTGGAGCGCGAATGCCTGCGCGACATCGATCACCGCACCACGGTGCTGATCCTGGGCGATGCGCGCAACAACAACTTGGACCCGCGCAGCCACATACTGCAACAGGTGCATCAGCGCGCGAAGCGGGTGATCTGGCTGAATCCGGAACCCGAGTCCTTCTGGAACACCGGCGATTCGGTGATGCGCAGCTACCGGCCTTACTGCCATCTGGTGAAAACCTGCAACACGCTCGAACATCTGGAGCGTTTGCTCGACGACCTGCTGCGCGCCGCGACCGCGGCTTGACGCCGGGACGACTTGACGCCGGGACGACTTGACGCCGGGAAGACTTGACACCGGGAAGAACGAGCGCCGGTGGGGAACCGGCGCCCAAGGGGGACGGAGCTCGAGCGATCAGATCTCGATGGGCAAGGAGTAGGTTACAGCGAAGAGCAGATCCTCGTCGGTCGCGCCGGGATCGTTCTTGCCGAGATCCTGGTCGATCACCTTGCTGGTCGTGAACGAGATTCGATCATTGAAGGCGTAGGTGAGATTCAGGTGCGTCATGTCATTGGTGTTGGCGCCTTCGGGGTCGTGAAAGCCCAGGGTGGCGCTGAACTTGTCGATGCCGGCGCTCAGGGTCCAATATTCGTAGCCGCTGGCTCCGGCGATGTTGTCGTAGTAGGACAATTTGATCGTCTTCCAGCCGACGGTTGTGATGATCTCGCTCAGCTCGCCGGTGGTATCGTCGGAGACGTTGAATCCGTTGCCGGCGAGACCGTTGTCGGAGTAGTTGTAGTTCCACAAACTGATGTCGAAGATGAAATCGTCGACCTGGGTGCCCCAGCCGGCATAGTAATCGTATTCGTTACCCAGGGTGTCGTCGCCGCTGCTCATCCAGACGCCGACGTAGGCGCCGCCGATGCTGTACTTGAGGTCGCCCGATACCGCCGGGCTGCCGTCGCCCAGGTCGATACCTCGCCACAGATACATGTTGGATACCGCGGCGGATGCTGAAACGGTTCCCTCGGCCTGTGCCGCGGGTGCCATCGGCAGTGCCCCGCCGACCGCTGCACAGAGAACACTGGCACGAACGAATTTGGCGTTAGTTGCGAACATGGTCTTCCTCTCGTTGAGTTTTCTGTAATCGGGGCCGGTAAATATTTCTCCGGCCCTCGCGGCTCTTGCACTCAAAGGCGCCGCAGGATTCGTGCCATCGAAGATGACGAGAGGCTGACAAGTCTTCGGCTGGTCCGGTGAGCGATCTGGACACCGTGCAAGGGATCGGTCCGAGCGGCGGGCGGGTCGGACGAACGAGATGGGGGGAGGGCCGGCAGCCGGGTTGCGGACCTCATGACAGGCTGGATTCAGCCACGGACCGGATCGCGCGGGTGACGCCGGACGGGGCGGGCCGCCAAACTGTCATCAATCGGAAACATTTCGGGGCGTTTTGATCATAAACGCCCCAAAACAGGGCGCTTACCGAGGATTTCTTTCCAGCGCTTCAATGCGCTGCAAGGCTTCCTCCAGTTTGCGCTCCAGTTGCCGGGTACGGTCGTCGGGTTCGGTCGCGGTGGTCTGCCGCTGCGGAATCGCGCCGGACTCAAGCAATCGCTCCAGACGCCGGTTGAGATCCTGTTCCAGCAGAATCCGCCCGGAAGCGCCGCTTTCACCGGGCTTGCCGGTATCTCCCGCGCGGCCCGCTTTGCCGCCGGGAATCCATTTCTGGTCGCCGGAAAGGGTCCGCATGCTCACATAGCCACCGCTGCTGCCGGCGCCGCCGCCGCCTCCCTTGCCGGAAAGTCCGCCGGCACCCGGCTCTGCGGTGATCCGGATGGCGGGGGTCGCCGTCGGCGCCGGTTCCGCCAGATAGCTGTAGCGAACCTGGACATTGCCGCCATTGCCGCCGTCGCCGCCATCGCCGCCGCTGCCCCCGTTGCCGCCGTCGCCGCCCGGGCATTTCTTGGAGTCGCCGCCATCCTGACCGCGACCGCCGTCGCCCCCATCGCCCCCGGAACCGCCGGGAACCTCGATACTCAGGGATCCGATCGAGGCAAGCCCGAGTCGCAGATCGACCGAGGCGCCGTTGTGGCCGTTGCCCCCGGGTTCGCCATTGCCTCCGGGTTTGCCGTCCCGGCAGGGATCGGCGCGACCCCCTGCCGCGCTGCCGTCCGCGCCTTTCGCCCCTGCGGCGCCAGTGCTCAGTATGCGCACGCCGTTGCCGATGTCCGCGCGGTCGACCTGCCACTGCCAACGCTCGACGCCCGCCGGCAGTATCAGGGTTGCGCCGTCCTCGAGGGTCCAGGTGGTGAAATGGGCGACTGCCTGCGCGGCGTCGAGCTGCCGCGACTGCCCCGCCGGGACGTGCAGGCTGGTGTCCGCCAGTGCCGGGCCGGACGTGAGTGCGGCCGCCGCACCGAGCGGGAGCAGGAACAGGATCAGCGGGGAGCGGACAGTCTTCATCGGTCGGAGGTTCTCGTCATGGGGAAAAGTGGAGCGAGTGGCAGGGCCGGTCGCGCGGCCGATTCTACACAGCGATATAGCGCCTTACGACGGCTTCTTCCATGTCCGCGCCGGCGCCGGTGAGCACCACGGCGCCGCGGTCCATCACCAGATAGCGGTCGGCGAGGTCGCGGGCGAATTCGAAATACTGTTCGACCAGCAGGATCGCCATGTCGCCGCGATCGCGCAGCAGTCCGATCACACGCTGGATGTCCTTGATGATCGAGGGTTGAATGCCTTCGGTGGGTTCATCCAGCAACAGCAGCCGCGGCCGCATCACGAGCGCGCGGCCGATGGCGAGCTGCTGCTGCTGGCCGCCGGAAAGATCGCCGCCGCGCCGTCCCAGCATCTGGCGCAGCACCGGAAACAGTTCGAAGATTTCGTCCGGAATCCGGCGTTGCGCGCGCGGCAGGACCGCAAATCCGGTCTTGAGGTTTTCGAGCACGCTCAGTTGCGAAAAGATGTCGCGACCCTGGGGGACGCAGGCGATGCCACGGCGCGCGCGCTCGTAGGGCGGCAGGGCGCCGATGTCCTCGCCGTCCCAGCGGATGCTGCCGCCGGCGATGGGTTGCTGGCCCGCCACCGCCCGCAGCAGCGAGGTTTTACCCACGCCGTTGCGCCCCATCACGCAGGCCACTTCGCCGATGGCGGCACCGAAGCTCACTCCCTTGAGCGCCTGGCTGGCGCCGTAGAACAGATCGACGTTTTCGATGGTGAGCATGCTCAGCGTCCCAGATAGACTTCGATGACGCGCTCGTCCTGTTGCACGTGCGCCAGCGTGCCTTCGGCGAGCATGTGGCCTTCGTGCAGCACGGTAACGCGGCAGTCGAGGGCCTTGACGAAAGTCATGTCGTGTTCGACCACCACCACCGAGTGCTGGCCGCTGATTTCCCGCAGCAGTTGCGCGGTGAGTTCGGTCTCGCGGTCGGTCATGCCGGCCGCGGGTTCGTCCACCAGCAACAACTCCGGTGACTGGGCGAGCAGCATGCCGATCTCCAGCCACTGCTTCTGGCCGTGGGACAGGGCACCGCCGGGCCGCGCGCGCTGCGTGGCGAGGCCGACGCGCCCCAGAATGGCGTCGACCCGCTCCCCCGCATCGCGGGCATGGCGCCGCAGCAGGGTGGTGAATACCCCGCGCTCGCCGCGCAGTGCGAGCTCCAGATTTTCCGCCACGCTGAGGCTCTCGATCACGGTCGGCTTCTGGAACTTGCGCCCGATGCCGAGGCGGGCGATCTCCGCCTCGTCGTGGCGCGTCAGGTCGATGTCGTCGCGAAAGAACACGGTGCCCGCGCTCGGGCGCACCTTGCCGGTCACCACGTCCATGAAGGTGGTCTTGCCGGCGCCGTTGGGCCCGATGATGGCGCGCAGTTCGCCGGGCGCGATGGCGAGGGACAGGTCGTTGAGTGCCTTGAAGCCGTCGAAGGAAACCGTGACACCTTCGAGGTAGAGGATATTGCCGGGCAGGTGGCGGCCGGTTTCCAGCATCAGTTGTTTCCTTCCGCCACGACGGGAACGGGGGCCCGGCGCCGAGCGAGCAAGCCGATCACGCCCCGGGGCAGGAACAGGGTCGATACCACGAACAAGCCGCCGAGCAGGAACAGCCAGACGTCCGGAAAGGCGCCGGTGAACCAGGTCTTGGCGTAGTTCACCAGCAGGGCACCCACGATGGCGCCGTAGAGGTAGCCGCGCCCGCCGACCGCGACCCAGACCACGATCTCGATGGAGGCCAGGGGTGCGAATTCGCCGGGATTGATGATGCCCACCTGGGGCACATAGAGTGCACCGGCGATGCCGGCCAGCATGGCGCTCAGCACGAACACGAACAGCTTGTAGTGTTCGACCCGGTAGCCCAGGAAGCGGGTGCGGCTCTCGGCGTCGCGAACCGCGACCAGCACGCGCCCGAGCCGCGACGCCACCACCCACCGGCACAGCATAAACCCGGCGATCAGGGCGAGTCCGGAACTCACGAACAAGCCGTTCTTGGTGGCGGTGGACGTCAGACTGAAGCCCAACAGTTCCTTGAAGTCGGTGAGGCCGTTGTTGCCGCCAAAGCCCATGTCGTTGCGGAAAAACGCCAGCATCAGCGCAAAGGTGAGCGCCTGGGTGATGATCGACAGATACACGCCGGTGACGCGGGAGCGGAAGGCGAACCAGCCGAACGCGAACGCCAACAGCCCGGGTACCAGTACCACCATCAGGGCGGCGAACAAGAAATTGTCGAAGCCGTACCAGTACCAGGGCAGCTCCTGCCAGTTCAGAAACACCATGAAATCCGGCAGCACCGGGTTGCCGTACACGCCGCGACTGCCGATCTGGCGCATCAGGTACATGCCCATGGCATAGCCGCCGAGCGCAAAGAAGGCACCGTGGCCGAGACTCAGAATGCCGGCGTAACCCCACACCAGATCCAGCGCCAAGGCGAGCAGGGCAAGGCACAGGTATTTCCCGAGCAGCGAGACCGTGTAGGTCGACAGGTGAAACGGCGAAGTTTCCGGGACGGCCAGGCTGAGCAGGGGTACGACCAGGATCAGCAGTCCCAGCCCGGCCAACAGCCAGCGGCCGGCGGCATCGTTCAACAGGCGCGGGGCGTGGGTCATGCTCAATCCTCCACGAACCGGCCCTTGAGGGCGAACAGCCCCCGGGGTCGGCGCTGGATGAACAGGATCACGAATACCAGGATCAGGATTTTCGCGAGTACCGCGCCCACCAGGGGTTCGGCGAACTTGTTGACCACGCCGAGGCTCATGGCCGCGACAAAGGTGCCGAGCAGATTGCCGACGCCGCCGAACACCACCACCAGAAAAGAATCGATGATGTAGGACTGTCCCAGGTTGGGACCCACGTTTGTGAGCTGACTGAGGGCGACCCCGGCGATACCGGCGATACCGGAACCCAGTCCGAACGTCAGCGCATCCACCCGGCCGGTGCGGATGCCCATGGAGCTCGCCATGGCCCGGTTCTGGGTCACCGCCCGCATCTGGAGTCCGATGGGGGTCTTGCGCAGCAGCGCGATCAGCCCCGCCAGCACGGCAAGCGCGAACAACACGATGTACAGCCGGTTGTAGGTGAGCGACAGCATCCCGTTGATCTCCCAGGAGCCGCTCAGCCATTGCGGAGTAGTCACCGATTTATTGAGGGGCGAAAAAATGGTGCGCACCAACTGCTGGAGCACCAGGCTGATGCCGAAGGTGGCGAGCAGGGTTTCGAGCGGACGTCCGTAGAGAAAGCGGATCACGCTGCGTTCGATGGCGATACCGACCAGAGCGGTTGCGACAAAGGCAGCAGGTACCGCTACCGCCAGCGAGTATTCGATGTGGTTCGGCATCAGCAACTGCACCACATAGGTGGTGTAGGCGCCGAGCATGATCATCTCGCCGTGCGCCATGTTGATGACGCCCATCACGCCGAAGGTGATGGCGAGGCCCACGGCGGCGAGCAGCAGCACCGAGCCCAGGCTCAGACCGAAAAACAGGTCGCTGGCAAAGGCGAACAGTTTTTCGCGCGTTTGCAGTTCCGCGATGGCGCGGGTGAGGGAAGCCTTGACGCTGCTGTCGGTCTCGATAGCCGCCTGCTGTTCCAGCAGGGTGAGAATCGTCTTGTCGCTGGTTTCGGCGAGCGCTGCCACCGCGGCGCCGCGGGTTGCCGCATCCGGACTCGCGAGGTTGAGGCTGGCCTGGGCGGTGGCGAGCGCGGCGCGGGCGCCGGCGTCGCTCTCGGCCGCGAGCGCGCGATCCAGCAGCGGCAGCAGGGCGGCGCGCGCGGTTCCGGTGAGCGTGCGGGCGGCCTGGCGGCGAACCTCGGGGTCCGGGTTCTGGAGTTGGGTGGCGGCAATCAGCACGCGCAACTGGCTGCGCAGACTGTTGTTGAGCGTGATTTTGCGTAGATCTTCCTTGCGCGGCGTATCAGTGGTCGGCGCTGTGCTTGCCAACGGGATCGCGGCGCCGTCGGCAGCGACGGCGACAACGGCACCGGTGGTGGTATCGCGATAGAGCGCGCTATCGAGCAGCGCTTGCAGCAGCACCGGCACACGGACATCGCCACTGGCCGCGAGTTGCGTCACCAGGATTTCCTTGTCCTGAAAACTTGCGGTGCCCAGTGCCAGCATGAGTTCATCCGGCGGGCGCACCGCGGTCGCAGCGGCGGTCATGCCGGTTCCCGGATCGGCGGCGACACCGGCGTTGATCAAGACCAGCAGCAGCAAAAGCAGGGGTTTCATGAAGCTCCGGATTCTTAGGGGTGGCCCCGGCCGCCGCCGGGGCAACTCGGAAACGGACCGGCGCCGCGCGTGAGAACCGGCTGACAAGCAGCCGCGCGGGCCGGCGACCGACTCAGTAATTCTGACCGGAGCAGGTCTTGGTCACTGTGTTGTAATTGCCGCAGTTGATGGCGGGATCCTGCCAGTCGGCCGTGATCTTGGCGCTTTCCGGCAGAAAGTCGGTCCAGGCGTCGCCCGGCACTTCCTTTTCGGTCTTCCAGACCACTTCGAACTGGCCGTCGGCCTGGATTTCACCGATCAGCACCGGTTTGGTGATGTGGTGGTTGGGCAGCATCACGGACGTGCCGCCGGTAAGATTGGGCACCGAGAGGCCGTAGATCGCCTTGCGCACCGCGTCGACATCCGTGGATTTGGCTTTTTCCACCGCTTTCACCCAGAGATTGAAGCCGATGTAGGTGGCTTCCATCGGATCATTGGTAACGCGCTTGGCATCCTTGATGAACGCGTGCCACTGTTTGATGAAGGCGGCGTTTTCGGGCGCGTCCACGCTCATGAAGTAGTTCCAGGCCGCGAGATGGCCGACCAGCGGCGAGGTGTCGAAGCCGGAAAGCTCTTCTTCGCCGACGGAGAAGGCGACCACGGGAATGTTTTCGGCGGAAATTCCCTGATTGCCCAGTTCCTTGTAGAAAGGCACGTTGGCATCGCCGTTGACGGTCGAAACCACCGCGGTCTTCTTGCCGGCGGAGCCGAATTTCTTGATATCGGAGACGATGGTCTGCCAGTCGGAATGGCCGAACGGGGTGTAGTTGATCATGATGTCCTCGGCCGCCACACCCTTGCTCTTGAGGTAGGCTTCGAGAATCTTGTTGGTGGTGCGGGGATAGACGTAGTCGGTGCCGGCCAGTACCCAGCGTTTGACGCCGACGTCCTTCATCAGGTAATCCACCGCCGGAATCGCCTGCTGATTGGGCGCGGCGCCGGTGTAGAAGACGTTTTTGGAAGATTCCTCACCCTCGTACTGCACCGGGTAAAACAGCAGGCCGTTGGCTTCTTCGATGACGGGCAGCACGGATTTGCGGGATACCGAAGTCCAGCAGCCGTAGATCACATCCACTTGCTCTTTTACCAGCAGCTCCTTGGCCTTCTCGGCGAACAACGGCCAGTTGGACGCCGGGTCGACCACCACGGCTTCGAGCTTCTTGCCCAGCAGGCCGCCTTTTTTGTTCTGTTCGTCGACCAGCATCAGGACGGTGTCCTTGAGGGTGGTCTCGCTGATGGCCATGGTGCCGGACAGCGAATGCAGCACGCCGACCTTGATGGTGTCGGCGGCGAATGCGGAACCGGCGCTCAGGGCGAGCGCGGTGGTCAGGACCTGTAGGCCGGTCTTGTTGAATCGGCGTCGAAATCTTGTGCGTGTGGCTTCGTTCATGCTGATTCCCTCTGGCAATGGTTTGGTGTTGACCGCACGCCTCCGGGTTTTTATGAGCGCGGGTCTCCATGTCCAAAGGCAGGTTCTGTGCCACGGATCTCGGGGATGTCGCCTGGCCGGCGCCGGAGGGATCGAACGGGGTCGATTTATTCCGGTGCCCGCGGCGCCAGTTCGAGTACCGCCTCGCGACAGAGGATTTCGAGGATGGCCGTCAGGCCGTCGCGGGTTTTCATGTTGGCAAACAGGAACGGCCGTTCGCCGCGCATCCGCTTGGCGTCGCGCTCCATGACGGACAGGGACGCACCGACATGGGGCGCCAGGTCCGTCTTGTTGATCACCAGCAGATCGGATTTGGTGATGCCCGGGCCGCCCTTGCGGGGAATCTTGTCGCCGGCCGCCACGTCGATCACATAGATGGTGAAATCCGACAGTTCCGGACTGAAGGTGGCGGCGAGATTGTCGCCGCCGCTTTCGATGAAGATGACATCCAGGTCCGGGAATCTGGTGTTCAGGTCGTTCACCGCCGCCAGATTCATCGAGGCGTCCTCGCGGATCGCGGTGTGGGGGCAGCCGCCGGTCTCCACGCCCAGGATGCGCTCCGACGGCAGCGCGTGATGGCGGTCGAGAAACTCGGCGTCCTCGCGGGTGTAGATGTCGTTGGTCACCACCGCGACCTCGCAGCGCGCGCGCAGCGCCTCGCACAAACGCAGCACGAGCGCGGTCTTGCCGGCACCCACCGGACCGCCGACGCCGACGCGCACAGCCTGTTTCTGCATGACTTTCTCCTTTCGTGCGCCGCCCTCAGGACCGGAACAGGCGGCTGTATTGGGTTTCGTGGAGCATGCTGGCGAGCACCTGTCCGGGCAGGCTGATGCCGATGTCGGCATCCGTCATCCGCGCCCCGCGATCGATCAGCGCGGGAACCCCGTCGAACAGCGCCAGCGCGATGCGTTGTCCGCCGGTCTGCCCGAGCAGGGACAGCTTCAGCGCTGCCGCGATCTGGTTGTCGAGCCAGCTCCACACCAGTCCGGTGGCCGCCTGCGGATAGGCGATGCGCCAGTGCGCGCAGGCGAGGGCGTAGGCGGTCAGATAGCCGATGGGCTCGGCGATGGGCCAGGCGGTGGCGGTGGGCACCCCGGTATCGGCAAGCAGCCGCAACAGCGCGGCGCCGCAGTGGCTGTCCTCGCGCCGCAGCTCGGCGGTTTCCCGCAGGGCCAGGGCGATCGCATTCCAGTGTGCGCAACCCTCGGGGTCGGCGGTCAGCAGGCGGGCCAGCAGCGGCAATTCCTGCTGCGCGAAACTGTGCACCAAAATGGCGCGCAGCCAGTCCTCAAGGGCTTCCGGGCCGTCGACCCAGCTCAGTTCCACGGCGCTGGCCAGCCCCTGCGACCAGGCGAAGGTGCCGATCGGGAGCGACGGACTGGCGAGCCGCAGCAGGTGCAGCAGGGGCGCGAGCGCTTCAGCCATGGCCATGGTGATGGTCGGGATGTGGAGCGGCGTGGGAATGGCCGTGCCCATGAAGATGGCCACCGCCGGCATAGGCGCCATCCTCGGGCTCGAATGGCCGTTGCGCGACTTCGACGTGCAGGCCCAGACCCCGACACAGGGCGTCCAGCACATGATCGTGCAGATAGCGCAGCCAGCCGGGACCGATCTGCACCGGTACATGGCGGTTGCCCAGATGGTAGGCGGCGCGCAGCAGGGTCGCCGGCTCGGCATGGGCGGCGGTGGATACGGTTTCCGCCGCGGCCTGGACGCGCACGGTCGGGCCATCCGCGCAGCCCAGCACATCGCCATCGCGCAGCACCGTGCCGCGCGGCAGGGCGAGCAGGGCCGCGCGGCCGTCGTCCAGCACCACGCGCTGTCGCGAACGGGAGCGTCGCTCAAAACTCAGGGTGAGCGTCCGGGCGGCGTCGGCGCCGGACACAATGCGATCGAAGATATCCATGGCGGGGAGTTTAGCAAGCGCCGCGCCAACCGCGGGTCGGCGGTTTCGCAGCGGAGGATAGCGCCGCCTTGCTGCGCGGGTCGGTGGCGATCGGTCGGTGGCGATCGGTCAACGGCGATCGGTCAGTGGCGATCGGTCAGCGGCGATCGGTGGCGATGATGTTGGCGCGCGCCGGCTTCCCGTTGCCGGGTTCGGTATTCCCGGTTTCGGCATTGGCGGCGTCGGCAAAGGCGTGGAGGATCGCCATGATGCGCGCCTGGGTCGGCTCGGTGACAATCGCCATGCCCGGTTTGATGCCGATCTCGGAGGCCGCAAAGGCTTTCATGGTGTTGCAGATCTGGCCGTCGAGACGCACGCCGATCCCTTCGAGACCGACCGCGCAGCCGACCAGGCCGAACATTTCCAGGGTCAGTTCGCAGGCGGTGATCAGAAACAGCACCTGGTGGCCGGGCCAGGCGGCGCGGGCCGCGATCATCTGCTCGCCGATGTAGTGGACGGTGGTGATGAACAGTGGGATCACGCGCACCCGCGGCAGGCTGTGCACGGCCTTGCCGATAAAACACTGTCCGCATACCGGACTGTTCGGGTCGTGACTGCACTGGTCGGTGAAGCGTCCCGCCGGGCATTCGAACGGCTTGTGGCAGTAGGAGAAACCCACCACCAGCACGGCGTTCGACTGCTCCAGGCGGCGCACAAAGTCCGCCACGTCGGCGAGGCCATAGAGGAAAAAATCGTCATCGCGACGGTAGGTCCGGCCGCGCAGCAGGTTCTTCAGCAGGCCGACGCCGTGGCGCAGGGGATGGCGCCAGAAATAGCGACGGAGTTTGCCGGAGTGGTCGTGGCGGTGCAGGTAGGAGAGGGATTTCCAGGCCAGGAAACGGCGCGTGTTGGGGCGAATCCCGGGCAGATTCGGGTTCTTCCGAAAGGTCTTCAGGGGCAACTGCCCGGCGAGCTCGGCCGCGCGCGCATCCCAGGCCTGCTCGGCCTGGGACCAGTCGTCGTAGCCTTGCCAGAACTTGACGGAATCGTTCATCGCCAGCTTTTTTCGGATTGCCGTCGCCACTTTTCAGGGACGTCGGCAGGACGGCGGAGACCCCGATGATACTCCTGAGGACGGTAGCGTCCATCCCGCGGGCGCGTTATTCCACCGCGCCGCGCTCGGCGTCTTCCCGACCGCGCTGACGAATCTCGGCTTCCCTGCGGGCGTCCTCGATCTGGAGCAGGACCGCGTCCACGTCGGCGGGGGTGTCGTCGTGCGTGAACATGCCGGTGAGCGTCATGCCGGGCTTCAGGCGGTTGTTCCTGAAATGCTCCCAGATTTCGTGGGCGTACTCGGTGGCCAGCAACTCCGGCGCGAAACGGCCGCAGTAGGCGCGGATGTTGTTCACGTCGCGTTCCAGCATCCGGAACGCATTGTTGTTGCCGGCGGCGTTCACGGCCTGGGGCAGATCGATGATGACCAGGCCATCGCGACCGACCAGCACGTTGAATTCGGACAGGTCGCCGTGGATCAGCCCAATGCACAGCATGCGCACGATCTGATCCATCAGAAAGCCGTGCCAGGCGCGCGCTTCCTCCGCGCCGGGTTCGACATCGTTGAGGCGCGGCGCGGCGTCGCCTTCGGCGTCGGCCACCATCTCCATCAGCAGCACCCCGTCGACATAGCCATGGGGTTTGGGGACGCGCACGCCTTCGGCGTCGAGCCGGTACAGCGCATCCACCTCGGCGTTCTTCCACGCCGCCTGCTCGACGTCGCGGCCGTGCCTGCTGCGCTTGCCCATGGCGCGCTGGTCGCGACTGTTGCGGGTTTTGCGGCCCTCCTGATATTCCGCCAGCTTGTGGAAGCTGCGCTGTTCGAGCGCTTTGTACACCTTGGCACAACGGATCTGGCTGCCGCATTGCACCAGATAGACCGACGCCTCCTTGCCGCTCTTGAGGGGCCGGATCACCGCATCGACGATGCCATCGTCGATCAGGGGCTGAAGACCTTTGGGAATTTTCATCGAGAGATGGTCAGCGTGTCTGAGTTGTCAGTCGTGGTGGCGGTAAGGGGCGGCGGTAAGGGGTGGCGGTAACTGGCTGAGGCAACTGGCCGGAATCCCACGCCGCGAAAACCCTGCCAGTGTACAGGGTTGCGCCGGCCGGCTGGACGTCGACCAGGGTGTTCACGGGATTACGCGCACCCCGGCGCCGTGCCACCTGAGCATCGGCGCGCGCGGCGGCCTTCGGCGTAGACTGATGTCAATGACATTGATTGAAGTTGGGGCTGCCATGAGCGAGCTCGCCGTCCGGCTGCCGGATGAACTGGTGGCCGAACTGCACCACGCCGCCAGGCAGCTTCGGCGCACGCTGGCGATCGTACCGAGTGGCCACCTGGGCGTCCGGTCGAGCAGCAAGCGCAAGGAGGATTTTGCGAGAAGCCAACGCCAGCATGTAGCGGCCGTTGCCGTGCCCTATTCTGCGCTGGTCATCACGGCCTTGATCGCGCTGGCGAATGTCATCGCCCGGTAGCCGGCGGCGGCGATCCGTCCCGGCTGGTTGGCGCCCCGCTCCCGGACCGGGCCTGCCTCCGACTACATCAGCAACAGCCGGATATCGGACAGCAGCGTCACCAGTTGGGTGAGGAAACGGCCGCCGTCGCCGCCGTTGACGACGCGGTGGTCGTAGGAGAGCGACAGCGGCAGCAGGGTACGGGGCATGAATTCGCGGCCGCTCCAGACCGGCTGCACGGCGGCACGGGAGACCCCGAGAATGGCGACTTCCGGCGTGTTCACGATGGGAGTAAAGCCGCGGCCGCCAATGGCGCCCAGGCTGGATATCGTGAAGCAGGCGCCCTGCATCTCGTTCATCGTCAGCTTGCCGGCGCGCGCCTTGTCGCCGAGCGCGGCGACTTCGGCGGCCAGTTCCCAGATGCCCTTGCGATCGACATCGCGCACCACCGGCACCAGCAGACCGCGCGGCGTATCCACCGCCATGCCGAGGTGGAAAAACTGCCGCTGCACGAAGTGCGCGCCGTCGCGCATCAAGGCGCGATTGAGCACCGGGTTGTCGCGCAGCGCGATGGCGCAGGCCTTGAGGATGAACGGCACCGGAGTCAGCTTGGCGCCGCGCGCCTCCGCCTCGCCTTTGCGCGTCTGGCGGAAAACTTCGAGCTCGGTGATATCGGCATCGTCGAACTGGGTGACGTGGGGCACATTGAGCCAACTGCGGTGCATGTTGGCGGCGGTGAGGCGGCCGATCTTGCTCAGCTCGCCGGTAGTCACCGGCCCGAATTTGGCGTAGTCCACTTCGGGCACCGCGGGAATGGAGCCGCCCACCGCGGCGACCGGCTGTGCCAGACGCTGGCGCACGAACGCCTGCACGTCTTCTTTCTGCACCCGCTGGCGCGGCCCCGAACCCGACACCCGGGCCAGATCCACTCCCAGTTCCCGCGCCAGGCGCCGCACATAGGGGCCGGCGTAGATCTCGGCTCCGGTTGGCGCCGATGTTTGTGGTTCGACTCCGGCCCGGGCGGCGGGCGCCGGCACTGCCACAGCGGGTGCCGCTGGAACAGCGGATTCCTCAGGAGCCGGCTCAGCTGCGGATACAGGTGCGGATTCAGCAGCGGGAGCGGCCTTGTGCGCAGACGCTGGACTGGGGGTCTCGACCTGAGCCGACGGTTTGGACGGCTTCGCGGCACCGGGCTTGTCCACTCCCTGCGGTGCGATGGACGCGCCAGTTGCGACTGCGGTCGCGGCGGCAACCGTACCATCGATGGTGATTTCCAGCAGGGGAACGCCCGCCTTCTTGATCTTGTCGCCTTCCGCGACCAGAAACCGCGCAACCACCCCCGCCACCGGCGACGGCAACTCCATGGTCGCCTTTTCGGATTCCAGCACCAGCAGGGTCTGATCGACCTCCACCCGCTCGCCCACGGCGACGGCGATCTCGATCACCTCGACTTCTTCGGCACCACCGAGATCGGGCACCCGTACGGTTTCGATTGTCACCTGAATGTGCTTCCTTGAAGTCCGTCAGTCCGCAACCCGGACGCGCCGGGCCGCACCGCTCACACCGTCGCTGGATCGGCCGTGTCGGGCGCAATGCCCAGCCCGGCCATCGCCGCACCGACCGCGCCGGCCTCGATGGCGCCGCTGCGCTGCAAACCGTGCAGCGCAGCGAGCGCAATGTGGTTGCGGCTGACTTCGAAGAAATCGCGCAACCGCTCGCGGGTATCGCTGCGCCCGAAACCGTCGGTGCCCAGCACCTGGTAGTCGCCGGGAATGAATGCGCGCAACTGTTCGCCGAGCGCCTTGAGGTAATCGGTCGCCAGCACCACCGGGCCCGGGTGTCCCTTCAACTGCTGCGTCAGATAGGGCACGCGCGGCTTCTTGTCGCTGTGGAGGCGATTCCAGCGCAGCGCAGCCTGACCGTCGCGGGCCAGCTCGCCAACGCTGGTGACGCTCCACACATCGGCGCTGACGTCGAATTGCTCGCGCAGGATCTTGGCGGCGGCCCGCGCTTCGTTGAGCATGGCGCCCGCGCCCAACAACTGCACCCGCAGCTTGGCGCGCGGCCCCGTTTCCAGCAGGTAGACACCGCGCACGATGCCGTCGGCGACGCCGTCCGGCATGGCCGGGTGCGGGTAGTTCTCGTTCAGGGTAGTGATGTAGTAGAAACAGTTTTCGCGGTCGGCGAACATGCGTTTAAGGCCGTCCTGAACGATCACCGTCAACTCATAGCCGTAGGCGGGATCGTAGGCGCGGCAGTTGGGGATCACTCCGGCGAGCAGCTGGCTGTGGCCGTCCTGATGCTGCAAGCCCTCACCATTGAGCGTGGTACGGCCCGAGGTGGCGCCGATCAGGAAGCCGCGCGCCTGGGCATCGCCCGCGGCCCAGGCCAGATCGCCCACCCGCTGAAACCCGAACATCGAATAGAAAATGTAAAACGGGATCATCGGGAGATCGTAGTTACTGTAGGCCGTCGCCAGCGCAATCCAGGCCGACATCGAACCGGCCTCGGTGATGCCCTCCTCCAGGATCTGGCCTTTCTTGTCTTCCTTGTAGTAGAGAATCTGATCGGCGTCGTGGGGCACATAGCGCTGCCCGGCCGAAGAATAGATGCCGAGCTGGCGGAACATGCCCTCCATGCCGAAGGTACGCGCTTCGTCGGGCACGATGGGCACGATGCGGGCGCCGATGGCCTTGTCCCGCACCAGTTGCTGAAGCAGGCGCACGAACGCCATGGTGGTGGAGATCTCCCGCTCGCCGGTGCTTTCCAGCAGCCGGCCGAAGGTCTCCAGCGCGGGAATTTCCAAAGGCTGGAATTCGCCGTGGCGGGCCGGCAGGTAACCGCCCAGTTCCTCGCGACGCCGGCGCATGTACGCCAGTTCGGGACTGTCTTCCGGCGGCCGGTAGTAGGGCGTGTCTTCGAGATGCTCGTCCGGAATCGGCAAGCCGAAGCGGTCGCGGAATTTCTTCAGGTCTTCGAGCTGGATTTTCTTGACCGAGTGGGTGTTATTGGACGCCTCCCCGGAGCTGCCAAGCCCATAACCCTTCACGGTCATGGCGAGAATCACGGTCGGCTTGCCACGGGTTTCGACCGCCTCGGCGTAGGCGGCATACACCTTGTAGGGGTCATGGCCGCCGCGATTGAGGTACATGATGTCGTCGTCGCTGAGGTCCGCGACCAGCGCGGCCAGCTCCGGGCATTTGCCGAAAAAGTGTTCGCGCGTATAGGCGCCGCCATTGAATTTGTAGTTCTGCAATTCGCCGTCGCAGACTTCGTCCATGCGCTTTTGCAACAATCCGGCGCAATCCCGCTCCAGCAGCGGATCCCAGAGCCGACCCCAGACCACCTTGATCACATGCCAGCCGGCGCCGCGGAACGCGCCTTCGAGCTCCTGAATGATCTTGCCGTTGCCGCGCACCGGGCCGTCGAGGCGCTGGAGGTTGCAGTTGACCACGAACGTGAGGTTTTCCAGTTGCTCGCGCCCGGCGAGGAAGATCGCCCCCAGGGTTTCCGGCTCGTCGCATTCGCCGTCGCCGAGAAATGCCCACACCCGGCGATCGCCGCGCGGCACCAGCTCCCGCGCCGACAGGTAGCGCATGATGTGGGCCTGGTAGATGGCCTGAATGGGGCCGAGCCCCATGGACACGGTGGGAAACTGCCAGTAATCCGGCATCAACCAGGGATGCGGATAGGACGACAGGCCCTTGCCGTCGACTTCGCGCCGGAAATGATCGAGCTGTTCTTCCGTTATGCGGCCTTCGAGAAAGGAGCGTGCATAGATTCCGGGCGAACTGTGGCCCTGGTAGTAGATGAGATCCTCGAGCCGACCCTCGCGGCGCGCGCGGAAAAAATAATTGAAGCCGACGTCATAGAGCGTGGCGGCCGACGAGAAGGTGGCGATATGGCCGCCCAGACCTTCGTATTTCCTGTTGGCGCGCATGACCATCGCCAGCGCATTCCAGCGAATCAGGGAGCGGATGCGGCGTTCCATGAACAGATCGCCGGGCATGCGTTTTTCTCGATTGACCGCAATCGTGTTGCAAAACGGCGTGGTAACGCCCCCGGACAGGGGAATGCCGTTGCGCGCCGCGCGATCGATCAGTTGGCGCAGCAGGAACGCCGCCCGCTCCGGCCCCTGAAAACGCAGCACCGCATCGAGGGAATCCAGCCAGTCGCCGGTTTCCGTGGGATCGGCGTCGTCCGGCAGCGTCGACACTCCGGTGACATCGGGTTCTTGCGGTTCATTCATAGGATTTCCTGCTGCGCCCACGGTATCTGCCCCGATGTCTTGCACACTAGGTGAAATGGACTCGCCGTTCAACGAACATCCGTCGCGAATACGGTTGCGCGTGTCCGCGCCTTCGCCCGGGCCAATTGCAGTCGCCAGGGATAACTTCTGCCGTCCGGGATAACTCCTGTCACCAGGGATAGCTGTAGCGACCGTCACTGGCGCGGTCCAGACGCCGTGCGGCATCCGAACCCGCCGCCGCACGATCGCCGGTCGCAATCCAGAGCCCCCGGCGCTGCCGCGGACCGAACACCCGCCCGCATTCGCCCTTGAGATCGACCAGCGTCGCGGCGCGCACCGCCGCGGCGAGGCGCGGACGAAAGTCGAAGTCGCGGTAATCGAGCGCCAGATTCTCGTGATGGCGCGCGGCCTGTTCGAGCATGTTCTTGGGTCGCTCCTCGATGTTGGCCAGCGTGGCCTGCTTGAAACGGTCGAGCTCGGTGTCATTTATGGTGTCCAGCACCCGGCAGCGCGCGGACAGGAACTGTTCCATCTCCATCATCAGACGGGGCGCGTCGGCGCGCGGCGACTGTGCGTAGAACAGCATCCCGGGCACCCGGTTCGACGGCATCAACTGGCTGCCGACGACATAGCCCAATTGCTTTTCGGTGCGGATTTCCGTGTAGAACGGCTCTTCGGTGATTTTCTGCAACAGTACGAACCGGGCGTGTTCGGCGAGAGTATCGGAAGCGCCCTGCAGGTAGAGGATCGCGGCGCGATCCGGCTGCTTCACCCGCACATCCCAACCCGTCAACCGGGACTGCGGGCGCAACCGGCGCACCTCATGACGGAGACGGGGCGGTCGCTCGGGCGCTATCGCAAGGCGTGCCAACACGCGGCTCGCCATGCGTTGGGCGGTGTCCGCATCGACCATGCCTCCGGCATAGGCCTTGACGCTGCCGTCGCGGTAGAGCCCGGCGACGAAGGTGCGCAACGCATCCGGGCCGACCGGTTCCAGTTCCTGCGCCAGTTCCAGCGCCCGGGGCGCGCCGCGCATTAACGGCGCAATCTCGTCGACTGCCTGCCGCACCGGCCATTCCTTGCGGCTGTTGCGCCAGCCCCGGATCAGGGTTTCCTTCACGCGAGCAAAGCGCGCGGTGTCGAACTTCGGTTCCGCCAGCGCGCCCAGCACCCGCTGCAAGAGGATTTCCTGCTTGTCGGCATAGCCACTCACGCCGAGTTCGATGCCGCCCTCCCAGCGCTTCAAGCTGAAATCGAGACCCGCCAGAAACGCCGGGTAGACCTCCGCGCTCAGCGCATCGCTGACCAGCGCGAGATAGAGTTCGGTCAGCGCGGCACCCCGATGGCCGACCGCGCGCGGCGTCAGGATCCGGGCACTGAACACCGCGCGCGGGGTACCGAATTCCGCGTCGCGGTACTGCCAGAGGCTCAGCGCGGGATGCTCGATCAGCAACCGCGGCGCCGGCGACACACTGCCGCGCTCCGACACCGGGAAACGCTCGGGAATGTAGGGATTGGGCTCCGGTAGCCGCAAACCGCTGGCTTCCGGCCCGACATTCCAGGCCGCCGCGCGCTCCGCCGCTATCGGGGCTACCGCGTAGGGCGTCTGGTAGTAGCGGGAGGTGCGGTCCAGTCGATCGAATTCCGGCGCCATGACGGTGATCAGCGCATTGTCGGGCCGCAGCAGGGCCGCGGTCGCGCGCAGCAGCTCGGCGTCGAAATGTTCGTAGAGAAAGGGACCGCGCAGCACTTCCGCCGGCGGGTAGTCGTGCAGCGCCGCGGCCAGGGCAAGCGCCAGGTCGCTGACAGCGGATTTTTCGAGAAACTGGAATTCGGCCCGCTGCATGACGCCGAACTCCGTATACCGCCACGCCTCGACGCCGGACGCCTTGACCGTCGCGATCCATGCCCACACCTGGTCAAGCACCCCGTCGCGCGCCGCGACCCCCGCCGGAGTCAGGGCGATGGTGAGCGCGAACGCCGCGCCGCGCCGCGAATCGTAGGCGAGCCCCGCGCTCAGGCTCTCCGCGAGGCCCTGACGCTTGAGCTCCGCCAGCAGACTGCGCGGGCTCTCGTCCCCCAGCAAGTGCCCCAGAAACAATGCCGGTTTTTCCTGCCAGTGTTCCCGCTGGGACGGCAGCGGAAACAACAGTCCAAGCTGACGCCGGTCCTTGTCGGGGCGCAATTCCACCAGCTGCGGTCCGGATGCCGGCAGCAGGGGAACCTGGTCCGTGGCAACGTCGGCCGACCGGCGGGGGATGGCGCCGAAGCGGGTCGCGACCATGGCCTGCAACTGGTCGAGGGATTGACGCCCCACCACCGCCAGGGTCATCAGCTCGGGGGAATAATGGCGCTGGTAGAAATCGATCAGATCCTCGCGCACCGGCCGATCGTCCCGATCCGCAAGAGTCTCGCGGTTGCCGACCGAAAACTTCGCCAGCGGATGCTGGGGATTGATCACCTCGCTCATGACATCCTGCTCCCGACGGCCGTCGTCGCGCAGCTTGAGACGGTATTCGGCTTCCACCGCCTGGCGCTCGCGCTCGACGTACTCCGGATCGAAGCGTGGCGCGATGAAAAACTGCGCGAAGCGATCCAGCGCCTCCTCCAGGAAAGCGGGTTCGATGTCGAAGAAATAATTGGTTTGTTCCAGGCTGGTGTAGGCGTTGTGTCTACCGCCATGACTGCTGATGAACGCCTGGTACTCGGCTGCCGCGGGATATTTCTCGGTGCCCAGAAACAGCATGTGTTCCAGGAAGTGCGCAAGACCCGCGCGCTCGACCGGATTGTCGAAACTGCCCACCCCGACACTCAGTGCCGCCGCGCTCTTGTCGCTGGCGGCGTCGGAAACCAGCACTACCTGCAAGCCATTGTCGAGCTTCAGATAGCGGTACTGGCGATCGTCGGCCGGGCTGCGGTTCACCGCGATCTCGCCGCCGTCCGCGAGTGGCGCCGGCTGCCACCAGTCGGCCGCGAACGCAGGGACAGCCAGCAACCACAGCAAATACCAGCAGACCAGTCGGGGACTCCCCGGTCGGAACAGTGTCAACATCAGGGGGCCTCCGCCGGAGTAGTTTCCGCCGCCGGATCGGCAAGCGGCGCTTCGGAACGCTCCGACCCGTCCGGCTCGACTTCGTTCCGTGGCCAGGCGTTATGCAACGCCTTGATCAGGGTGGCGAGCGGGATGGCGAAGAACACGCCCCACAAACCCCACAGACCCCCGAACAGCAATACCGCCAGAATGATCGCAACCGGGTGAAGATTCACGGCATCGGAAAACAGGATGGGGACCAGTACGTTGCCGTCGAGGAACTGAATGATGCCGTAGGCCGCCATCAGCAGGAGAAAGTCGGTGCCCCACCCGAGCTGCACATAACCCACCAGCAACACCGGCACCGTCGCCACGGTGGCGCCGATGTAGGGCACGATCACCGACAGCCCGACGACCAGCGCCAGCAGCGCCCCGTATCGCAGTCCGAGCCAGGCGAACACGACGTAGCTGACCACTGCCACGATCAGTATTTGAACCACTTTGCCGCGCACATAATTGGCCATCTGGACATCCATTTCCTGCCACACCTGATTCATCACGGGCCGGTTGCGAGGCAGCAACCCGGTCAGTTGCGCGATCAGTTCGTCGCTGTCCTTGAGCATGAAGAACACCATCAACGGGACCAGCACCAGATAGACCAGCAGCTCCACCAGATCCGCAAACCGGCTCAATGAAAATGACAGCGCGGCCTCGGCGAAACCCGTGGCTTCGTGAGTCACGTATTGAATCAACTGCTCCAGCTGTGTCTGGGATATCAGATGGGGATAGCGCTCCGGCAACTGCAGCACCGCCGCCTGTCCATGGCGGATCATGGCCGGGAGTTCGGTCAGCAAATTGGTTGACTGCTGGACCAGGATCGGGAACAGCAAAACGGCGCTGGAGAACAACAGTCCGATGAAGCCGAGGAAGGCCGTCCACACCGCCAGTACGTGCGGAACGCGCAGACGCTCAAGGCGCGCCACGATTCCCTGTAACAGAAACGCCAGCACCAGAGCGGCCAGCAATGGACCCATGATGTCCGCAAACCCGATGATTGCCACCAGGACCGCCGTCATCAGCGCGGCGAGCAGCACAGCCTCCTCGTCGCCCAGGTAGCGATGAATCCAGTTGCCCAATACTGTCCACATAGGAGCACCTCTGTTTTCTAGCAGCTTGTTGAAAAACTACTGCGGCAGCCATCTGCTTCGTTGCGCGGCGCTCGCTCCCTCGCCTATCTATTTGATATGTCTCGGTCGCTGCGCGCCGTGCGCCTCGCAGCTGGCCCCCTCGCGACGTTTTTCAACAAGCTGCTAGGCATTAATGCCTACAGTGTTCGCACGGGAGACAGCCAGCATCCCTGTGGGCAGGGCGACACATCTCCGGCAAATGAACCGGTGCTACCATCGGCAGTCAAACCACGCTTGCGCCGCTATTACGGGCGCGCTTATCGAGGAATGTGCAAGTTGCGGACATCATCTTACTGTGCCCTTGGGCTTGCCGTCCCGTCCCTGCTGTTCGCGATGCTGTTCTCCAGTCTGGTTGCGGGCGCGGATATTCGGCTGCCCGAGCTGGGTGACAGCAGCTCCGGAGTGATGAGCCTGAAGCAGGAACGGGATCTGGGGCGCGCCTGGCTGATGGCGTTTCGCCGCCAGGTGCGCACCTACGACGACCCGCTGGTGCAGGACTATCTGGAACGGCTGTTATCGGGCCTCGCGAACGGCAGCGAACTGGTCGACCGGAATCTGCAGCTGGTGCTGGTGCGCAATGGCTCCATCAATGCATTTGCGGTACCCGGCGGCGTCGTGGGCGTTCATACCGGACTCTTGCTGCATGCCCGCACCGAGCATCAATGCGCTTCGGTGCTGACGCACGAACTCGCGCACCTCAGCCAGCGCCATTTCGCCCGCCGCGTCGAGAGCCAGCGTCAGTCGACGGTCGTGGGACTGACGGGGCTGCTCGCCGGCCTGGTGCTGGCCGCTACCGGCGGTGCGCAAGCCGGGATGGCGGTGATGGCGACGTCCCAGGCCGCCATGATCGATCAATCCCTCATCTACAGTCGGCAAAACGAGCAGGAAGCGGACCGGATCGGCCTCGACACCCTCTACCGGACCGGCATGAACCCTGCCGGAGCGGCCGAAATGTTTGAGCAGATGCTGGCCGCGACCCGCTACACCGGCCAGCGCCCGCCCGAATTCATGCTGACCCACCCGCTGACCGAATCCCGGGTATCGGATATCCGCGCACGCGTCACCAAATATCCCCTGCGCCAGTATCCGGACAATCTGGAGTATCACCTGATGCGCTCCCGCATTCAGGCCACCTCGGCGGAGCGCCCCGAGCTTGCCGCCGCGCATTTTCGCGACGAACTCTCCGGCAACTCGATCTCCCGTAGCGCGGCCCGCTACGGCCTGGCGCTGGCGCAGAGCGCGGCGGGCGATCACGAGGGTGCGCGCGAGCAGATCCACAAGCTGCTGGCGGAAGACCCCGAGCACCTGACCTACCAACTGACGGCCATCGCCATTGAACGTGCGGCAGGGGCAACCGGCGCCGCCATCGAACAGGCACAACGGCTGGCCGCCACAGCCCCGGATCACTATCCCGTGCGCATGGAGCTCGCGCAGAGTCTGCGCAGCGCCGACCGGGTCGGCGAAGCCGAAGCCGTGCTGGCAAAGCTTTCACGGGATCGTCCCAACGACCCCCAGGTGTGGTTCGAACTGGCCGAAGTAAGCGGCCTGGCGGGGGACATCCCGAGCGTGCACATGGCGCGCGCCGAGTACTTCATGCTGAACGGCATCTTCGACAAGGCGCGCGATCACTTGCGTTACGCGCGCAAGCTACAGGAACAGAATTTCCGGCAGATCGCGCTGATCGATCAACGCCTGCAGGATCTGGAGCATCTGGAGCGCCAGCTCCGCGGTCCCGGTCGGACCCCCAAGCGGTAGCGACGATCGGGTGCGGCCTTGCCCTCAGCCCTTGTGGCTGCCGTCGCAGAGCGGCCGGTTGCGCGTCGCCTTGCAGCCGCAGAAATAGACCGTCTTCGCCGCCGGCGCCTGATACTTCACCGGGCTGATGCCGGTTCCCGCGTGAGCGCCATCGCAAAACGGCTGCTTCGCGCTGCGGCCGCAGGCACACCAGAAATAGCTTTTGCCTTCCTCGACCGCCACTGCATAGGGTGTGTCGGAGGCCCGCACCGGATCGGTCATGTCGATTCCCTCTAGGGTAGTTTCGGCTGACTGGAGCCCGGCCGCTCCATCAATAAGCAGCGGCACGGGCGATGATACGCTTCGCCTGAGTGTAGTGCGGCTTGTCGAGCATGATGCCGTCAAGGCCCACCACGCCGACGTCGGGGCTCGCGTCGAAGGCTTCGACCACCCGCCGCGACCACTCCAGTTCCTTCTCACCGACCGAAAATACCCGGTTGATGGTGTCGACCTGATTGGGGTGAATCGCCATCATGCAGGTAAACCCCGCCCGGCGCGCGCCCAACGCGGCGGCCTCAAGTCCGGCATCGTCCTTGTAGTCGGTGAATACGGTGTTGCAGGGTTCGATGCCGGCGGAAGCGGCGGCCGCGAGACAGAGTGCGCGCACGGTCCGGAACAAATCGTCCCAGGTACCGTCCGGGAGCAGATGGGTTTCGGCGCCGACATCGGCCGAGAGATCGAATTCACCCCAGCTCACATAGGCGAGGCGCGGACTGGCGCCGGTGAGGCCCGCAAGATTGAGCACACCCTGCCCGGTCTCGGTGCCGATCACCAGAATCCGGATGTGCCCGCGCGGCACGCCCTCGCGCACTTCCAGGGCGCTCAGATAATGGTCGAGCCGGATCACGTCCTCGCGGGTACGGTATTTGGGCAGCAGCACATAATCCGGCACGCCGCCCACCACGGCGGCCAGATCGTCGAGGGTCATGGTGCCGTCGAGGGGGTTGATGCGCACCAGCAACTTCTTGCTGCGGCTACCCAATGGACGCGCGTCGAGATAGGCCCGCGCGAGGCGGCGCGCCTCCTCCTTGCGCGAGGGGGCGACCGAATCCTCCAGATCGAGGATCAGGCCATCGGCGTTGGTGCCCTCGCCCTTGGCAATCTTCTTCTCACTGTCGGCGGGCAGAAACAGCATGGAACGCATGGTCGACTCCCAGGAATCAGGCGGATTTCATTTTCATCAGCGCGGTGCGCTTGCAGGTGGCGACCAGTTCGTCGCGCTGATTGAAACCCTCGTGGAGAAAATTGACGATGCCCGAATCGGTGCGTTTCTGGCTCACCCGCTTGGACAGTATCGTGGTGCGGGCGCGGATGGTGTCGCCGTGGAATACCGGTCGCGGAAACGCCACGTCGGTCATGCCCAGATTGCCCAGCGTGGTGCCGAGCGTCAGCTCGGTGACCTGGACGCCCACCACCAGCGCCAGCGTGAACATGCTGTTGACGATGCGCTGGCCATGGATGCTGTTCTTGGAGAATTCGGCGTCGAGGTGCAGCGGCTGGGTGTTCATGGTCAGGCAGCTGAACAGCGTGTTGTCGTACTCGGAGACGGTACGCCGCACCTCGTGGTCGAACACCTGCCCTTCGACGAAATCTTCAAAATGCAAACCGGCCATCGCGCCATCCCCCGTAGTCTGGTATCTGTGTGGTGTCAGTGTGGTGTCTGTAAGTTGTACTGCGCCTGTGCGCAGGACAGTGTCCGCAACCTGCGGGCGGCCGGATTGTAGCACTTCATTTCCCACCCGAACCGGCGCGGCGCCTCCGCGATAGCGCCCCGCTTTGCCATCGATACAGCTCCTGCGGATACAATCGGGACCATCCACGAGGAGTTGCCATGAACCAGCCCACAAGCCCGATGTACCCCGACATCAGCGATTTCGAACAGGTTGTCCGCGCGCGCCGCTCGGTGCGAGGATTTCTGCCCGACCCGGTGCCCGAGGACACCCTGCGCCATGTCTTCGAGCTGGCCCAGCTGGCTCCCTCCAACTGCAATGTGCAGCCCTGGCAGGTCGTGGTCGCGTCCGGGGAATCCTGCCGCGCCATCAGCCGCAAGCTCGTCGAAGCCGCGACCTCCGGCCGGCCGGTCACCAGCGACTATCAGCGCGTCGAAGAATTTCCGGGCGTCATGCGTCGGCGTCAGATCGACACCGCAGTGTGCCTCTACGGGCACATGGGCATCGCCCGCGACGACCGCGACGGGCGGCGGCGGGCCATGCTGCGCAACTACGAGTTTTTCGACGCCCCCCATATCGCCTTCATCGGCATGGACCGCATGTTTCACGAGACGGTGGCGCTCGACGTGGGCATGTACGCCCAGACCCTGATGCTGGCGATGACCGCTTACGGCATCGCCTCCTGCGCCCAGGCGGCCGTGAGCCGCTTTCCGGAAATCGCGCGGGAGCACTTCGGGTGGCCGGACACTATCGGCATTCTGATGGGGCTGTCGTTCGGCTACGAGGATCCTGCGGTGCCGGCCAACCGCACCCGGGTGCCGCGCGCGGCACTCGTGGAACAGGTTCGCTTCGTGGAGTAACCGCGCGCCGTCCGGCGTCGGGGTCAGTCCCCGGCGATCTGGCGCTCGCGAAAGTCCAGCATGCGCTGCAAGGGCACCATGGCGCGGCGACCCAGTTCGGCATCCACCAGAATCTCGTTATCGCCACGTTCCAGGGAGTCGGCCAGATTGCGCAGGTGGTTCATCGCCATCCAGGGACAGTGGCCGCAGCTGCGGCAGGTGGCGCCCTGGCCGGCGGTGGGCGCGATGATCAGTTCCTTGTCGGGCGCGGCCTGCTGCATCTTGTAGAAAATGCCTTGATCGGTGGCGACGATGCAACGCCGGTTGGGCAGGTTTCTGGCCGCCGCGATCAACTGCGAGGTGGAGCCCACCGCGTCGGCGATGGCGATCACCGCCGCCGGCGACTCGGGATGCACCAGGATCGCGGCATCCGGATACACCTGCTTCAGATCCAGCAGACCGCGCAGCCTGAACTCCTCGTGCACGACGCAACTGCCGTCCCAGAGCAGCATGTCGGCGCCCGTCTGCTGCTGGACATAGTGGCCCAGGTGCTTGTCGGGCGCCCACAGAATCCGATGCCCTTCACGGTCGAGGTAATCGACCACGTCGAGGGCGATGCTGGACGTCACCACCCAGTCGGCGCGCGCTTTCACCGCCGCCGAGGTATTGGCATAAACCACCACGGTGCGGTCGGGATGTTGATCGCAAAATGCCGAGAACGCCTCCGCGGGGCAGCCGATATCCAGGGAACAGGTCGCCTCCAGGGTCGGCATCAGCACGGTTTTCTCGGGCGTGAGAATCTTCGCGGTTTCCCCCATGAAGCGCACCCCCGCCACCACCAGGGTCGAGGCCGGATGCTGTTTGCCGAAGCGCGCCATTTCGAGGGAGTCGGACACGATGCCGCCGGTCTCCTCGGCGAGCGCCTGGATCGCCGGGTCGGTGTAGTAATGAGCGACGATGACCGCGTTCTTGGCTACCAGCAGCCGCTGGATGCGGGCGATATCGGCGGCGCGCGCGGCCGGCGACTCGTGCGCGGGCTCTTGCATCCGGTCGAGATGCTGGATCACGATTTCCCGAAACCGGGCGCCGTCGGCGATCGCCAGACGTGAAGAATCAGACATGGGAACGTCGGATTGGCGGGTGTCGGCGGATTCTAGCACAGGGGTTCGAGCCCCCCGTCAGGGCCGACTGGCGCGATACGCGCTGGGCATGGCGACAGATCGGACTCGGAACCCGGCCCGGTGGGGCCAGCGCCAAACGGGCAGGATTTGGGCGGGGAAAGTTGGTGGGCCGTGCTGGATTCGAACCAGCGACCAATTGGTTAAAAGCCAACTGCTCTACCAACTGAGCTAACGGCCCGAAAAAGAGGCGCTATCTTAATGCCAGCATCCCAAAGGTCAAGCCGCCGCGCGCAAAATCAGCGCGGGTAACCGGCAAAATCGCCGATACCGACTGCGACTTTGGCGCCAACACGGCACGGGGGCGGCCCCGTGGGTGAACCAGGGCGCCCGCGGCATCAGTCCTGATACGCGGTTGGATCGGCAACGCCGGCCGCCGCGAACCCCGCAGCACGCAACCGGCAACTGTCGCAGCGTCCGCAGGCCCGACCGGCGGGGTCCGCCAGATAGCAGGACACCGTCATGGCGTAATCAACGCCGAGTTCGATACCGCGCGCGATGATTTCGGCCTTGCCGAGATCGATCAGCGGGGTGTGAATGGAAAACCCGCGTCCCTCGACACCGGCCCGGGTCGCGAGATTGGCGGTGACTTCAAAGGCGCGGATGAATTCCGGCCGGCAATCCGGATAGCCGGAATAATCCACCGCGTTGACGCCGATGAACAGGTCGCGAGCGCCCAGCACCTCGGCCCACCCCAGCGCAATGGCAAGAAAAATGGTGTTGCGCGCCGGTACATAGGTGATCGGAATGCCCGCGCTGTCCCCGGCGGTGGGGACGGGAATGCTGACGTCGGTGAGCGCGGAACCGCCGATCGAGCGCAGATCGAGCGCCACGGTCTTGTGTTCTACTGCGCCGAAAACCGCGCTGATCCGTGCCGCAGCGGCAAGCTCCGCACGATGACGCTGCCCGTAGTCGAAGCTCAGCGTATGACAGCGATACCCCTCGGCGCGCGCCAAGGCCAGCAAGGTAGTGGAGTCGAGTCCGCCCGACACCAGCACCACGGCGGTAGCAGCAGTCTTGGCGGTCATTCAGTGGCCCGGCGCATCGCCCCAAAGATACTTGTGCAACTGCAATTGCATGCGCACTGCCAGACGATCGGCGAGCACCCAGTCCGCCAGCACGCGCGCTTCGAGCTGACCCTGACTCGGGGAAAACAACAGCTCCGCGCCGGTGGTGGCCAGGTTGTGTTCATCGATCTTGAGTCGCGCCCATTCATAATCGGTTCGATCGCAAATCACGAACTTGATCTCATCCTTGGCACTGAGGTGCGCGATATTGGACCAGAGATTGCGCGCGACTTCGCCGGACCCGGGCGTCTTCAGATCCAGAATGATGTGCACGCGCGGATCCACTTCCGCGACTGGCAATGCCCCGCTGGTCTCCAGGGATACCCGGTAGCCGGCATCGCAAAGCGCTTGCAATAACGGCAGGCATTCCGGCTGCGCCAGGGGCTCGCCCCCCGTCACGGTGACATGGCGCGGATGGAAAGCACTCACCTCGGCCAGCACGTCCGCGAGCGCCTTGCGTTCACCACCATGAAAGGCGTACTGCGTATCGCAGTAGTGACAACGCAGTGGACAGCCCGTCAGGCGCACGAACACCGTCGGCAGCCCGGCGGTGGTGGTTTCACCCTGGAGCGAATAGAAGATTTCGGTGATGCGCAACCGGGATTCAGTCATGGTTCAGAAGCAAGACCGCGATGCGCCAGGAAGCTCAAAACAAGGATACGGCAAAACCGGTGCGGAGAACGTCAGAAATGCGCGTCCAGATAACGCTGCGCCAGTGCAGCGACGCTGCCACCGGCCAGAATGGCTTTCTCGAGATGCGCGCGCGCTTTCGCCTTGTCGTTTAGCTGGGTGTAGAGCGTGCCCAGCTTGTAGTGCGCATCGGCCGCCTTCGCGTGCGCGGGATAGTTGTCCACCACCCGGCTGAACTGGGTCAACGCGCCCTGCGTGTCGTTCTTGACCAGACCGATCTCGCCCATCCAGTAGAGCGCATTGGGGACGTAGCCGCTACCTGGGTAGGCCGCGACGAAGGCCTGAAAATCGGCCAGGGCATCGTCCATCTTGCCCTGCTTCAACTGCTCGTAGGCGGCTTCATAGACCACCTGCTCACTCCGACCACCGGGCGGGCGCGGCGCCACTGCGGGGAGCGGCGCATTACCGCCAGGTGGCACCAGGCCAGGTGGCGTCAAGGCAGCCGAGCTTCCGCCGGCGGGCGTCGAAGAGGCCGATCCATCGCCAGTCGAAACCGGTGGCGGCGTCGGCACGGATGAAGATCCCGCCGCCGCGCCGCCGCCCGTGATGACGGCAGACAAGCGGCCATCAAGATCGAGATAATTGTCCTTTTGCTGTTGTTGCAGCAACTGGATCTGATGAGCTTGTTCTTCGAGTTGTCCGCGAAGATCGCGCAATTCCTCTTGCAGCGCCTGCACCTGCGCGAACAACTCCGACAGGCCCGATGCGCCGGCAACGGGCGCGGTGCCCACAGACGCCGTGGCGGCCCTGCCGCTTAGCTCGACCACGGGCACCGGGGCCGCGATGGCCGGCAGGGCAAGCCCCGCCAACAGGACCGCGCCCGCTGCCCGCCGACATCCAGATCGCGCCAGCCTGAACCTCATCATCGGATGCTACTTGAGCTCCACTCGGCGATTCATCGCCCAGGACGATTCATCGCCCCCGAGCGCGGCCGGGCTTTCCTCGCCGTAGCTGATAACCTCGACCAGAGCCGAATCAACACCATTGAGCACCAGGAAATCCCTCACTGCGTTGCCGCGTCGTTCGCCCAATGCCATGTTGTATTCGCGCGTCCCACGTTCGTCCGTGTGTCCTTCCAGCCGGATGTGCTTGGGGTTACTGCGCAGATTGGCCGCGTGGCCCTGGAGCGCGGAACGCGATTCGGGGCGCAGCGTGGCCTTGTCGAAATCGAAGTAAAACACCGTTTCCAAGCCGCCGGCGTCGTAAACGTCCGCCCCGCCGATCGAGCCGTCGCCGACCACCCCGGTGGCTACGCCGGTGCCAGAACCACTTTCGCCGATACCGGCACCCGCCGTATCGCCGTCGGTGGAAGTACTGGAACAGGCCGCCAGAAACATCGCCATCAAACCGGCAAAAAACAAATTAGTGAAGGATTTCGTGTTCATGAGAAAGGAAAGCTCCTTGAGATTGTAGGGGCATAAAGCCGCGCACAATTTATCCGGTTCATTAGCAAAATGCTAACAATATTCCCTGGGGATCACTTCAGAAAGGGTGACCATGCCGGCTCGCGTACATCGCCCGCCTGCGACGGCAGCAAAAAACGCACCCGTGCATCGATCGACACTACCGCCAGCACGGTACGTCGACCCTGCCTGGAGGTATACATCACCATGGCGCCGTTCGGCGCCACCGTGGGGGATTCATCCAGCGCGGACTGGGTTAACCGCCGAAAGTCGTTGGTCACCAGATCCTGGCTGGCGATAACGAATCCCCCACCCTCGCCGCGATGCACCATAACCAGGGTACGGCCATCGGCAGCCAACTGCGGTCGTGCGTTGTAGCTACCATTGAACGTCACGCGCGTAAGCTGGTTGCCCGCCAACGTAACCTTGTAGATCTGCGGCGACCCACCGCGGTCGGACGTAAACAACACCGCCTTGCCGTCCGGCGTCCATGTGGGCTCGGTATCAATCGCAAAATGGTTCGTCAGCCGGGTGAAGGCTTTGGTCGCGAAAGTGTACAGGTATATCTCGGGATTGCCGTCCTTGGAGAGCACCAAAGCCAGACTGCGGCCATCGGGCGACCAGGCGGGCGCCCCGTTCAAGCCCCGGAAATTTGTCACCTGTTCACGCTGGGCGTCCGCCAGCCGCTGCCGAAAGACCGCTGGGCGCCGGGTTTCAAAGGAGACATAGACCAGTTCGCGGCCATCCGGAGACCAGCGCGGCGACAGGATCGGCTCCTTGGATTTCAGCATCAGCCGTTCGCGGGCGCCGTCGGCATCGGAAACCAGCAGGCGATACGCCAGCTTCCCACCTTCGGGTGTCGCCGTGACATAGGCAATGCGCGTGGAAAAAGCGCCGCGAATCCCGGTAATGGCCTCGAACACCACATCGCTGATGTGGTGAGCAATGTCGCGCAGCTCGCTGTCGCTGCCCTCGACAACCTTGGTGAATATCCGCCGTTCGCCGGCGACCTGGGCCAGACTGAACGTCACCTTGATGCGACCCGCCGCTGGCCGCTGGACATCGGCGACCACCAGATACTCGATGCCCGCGACACTCCAGTCGCGATAGTAGACCTCGGCCATGGTCCGGGGAAACGACAGCATGTTTTCCCGCGCCATGGTCCGGAACAACCCGCTACGATCGAGATCCGCGGAAACGATGGCGCTGATGTCGCCCGGCAGCTGCGCGCCCGCCAGCGTCATCGGCACCACCGCGATGCGGGTGGGGTTGTCCGCGCCATGGGTAATCTCGATCGAGAGTTCCCCGCGCGCGGATAATGATGTGCACAGCAGCGCAAACAGGGCCGCAATGGACCACCGGTTTCGCCGGCAGCGCAGGACGTTCAACAGGCCAATGCTCGGTTGTTTTTCCATTAGAGCCTCAAATCCTCGGGTCGGAATACCAGGGTAAATTTGCGGAAATTCTGCTCGAACAACAATGGATTCTTACGCGCCAGTTCCTGCAGGCGATCGAAGCGCCCGGCCCGCTCGACCGCGGTGATCGCGGATTGGTCAAACGCCGGATCGCCGCTCGATCGCGTCACTGCAACGCCCATCACCTGGCCGGTGGGCACGATCCGTATCTGTAGCTCCACCTGCATATCGCGCCGCGCGCTGGGCGGCCTGCTCCAGTTCCCCGCAATGCGATCTCGCACATAGTCTCCATACGTCGAGACTGACTGCTGAGCCGCGGCCAAGGCCTGTTCGGCGGCCAGTTGTTGTTCGCGTTGGGCGCGCGCCTCCTGCTCGGCTTTCTCGCGCGCGGCCTTTTCTTTCGCGAGTTTTTCCTTCGCTGCCTTTTCCTTCGCTGCCTTTTCCTTCGCCGCCTTTTCCTTGGTTGCTTTTTCCTGAGCGGCTTTCTGCAGCGCCAGTTTCTCCTTGACGGCTTTTTCCTGCGCCAATTTTTCTCGCACCGCCTTTTCGCGCGCCACCTGCTCCGCTCGCTTCGCGGCGGTATCGTCCGCTACCGGCTTGGGCTCAGGCTTGGGCGGCGGCGGCTTTGGTGGTTCGGGCTTCGCGGGCTCCGGTTTGGCCGGCTCCGATTTGGGCTGTTGGGCCTTTGCCGGCGCGGGCTGGGTCGGCGCCGGACGCTCGACCTGCAACAAGGTGGCTTCGATATAGCCTGGCTGCGCCAGCTCCCGCCGGCGAAACTCGGGGTACCAGCCGCTGATCAGCAGGTACAGCAGCCCGCC